>CAMBZT010000005.1 GCA_945872405.1 Chitinophaga pinensis
TAATATTTATCTGATAAATATTGATGGGTGAGGTGCAATAAACTATCATTAAGTGCTTGTCTGTAAATAATGATTTCTGGTATATTTCCCTTGTAAAAGTAGGATAAACTGGTTGCTCCTATTGAAAATGCATGAGTAGAATTGAAATCATAAGCAGCGTTATTACAAAAACCTGTGGCTATGAGAGAATCATTAATGTATTCTTTTTTTTCTGTTGTGGCTCTGTTTAGCACCTCACTTTGAAGTAAGACATTATTTGAAGTATCAACAGAAGAATAGGCAGATGTATCGGCAGTGTTGTAGTATTGATATTGCCATTGTCCGCTAATCTTAAAGAGACCATATCTATTGTTTACGGTAGTCATTAGCGATTTTGAGAAAACGGTGTAGTTGTCTACGTATTGAGGGGCATGTAGAACGATGTAGGTAAAATCAGTTAATCGAATATCAAAAGCATCAGCACCGGCAAGTACATGACTAGTTCCATTAAAAAAGATAGCCGGTTTACCATTTGCAAATGCTGCATTGACAGTTGGTCTGCGGGATGTAGTGGCTTGTGTCATGGCTGTAAAGTCTGGGGCACTTGATCTCCAGCTAGAAACAACGCCAGAAATTAAGGTAATGTTAGAAGAAGCAACGAGCCAAGTGGCGATAGATGGTATGAGGTTTGGCTTAAAAATGATGAATGAATTTGTTCTTGACCAGGCAGCATAGACAATACCTATATTGGGTCTCACTCGCCAAAAATACTTTCTACCCCATAGGAGATTTTGATTATTGAGTGTTTCCGTAGTGAGTCCAGTTAAATGTATGGTAGGAGTCGAAAAATCACTGTTGGTATCTACATCAATTTCGTAATTGGTATAATTATAAAATTTAGACCAACTAAAATTAACAACACTATCATTCAAGACGAGATTATCTTGTGGAAGAACCAGGGATAAATTCTGTGCCTTCAGGGAGTTTAAAAATGGGAAGAGGAGGGCAATTATTAGAAGATTGTAGATTTGTTTCATGTTTTTCAAATTCCATATAAACTTACAATCTAATTCTCAAAATGACAAATAATTGAAGTTAAACTTTCTCTAACATCAGTTTGTCGTATAGTTTCGTCATATCTTGTGCTAAGCGTGTTGCAGAAAATTTGTGATTTACATGTGAGAATCCTTTAGAAGAAATCTCTTTTCTCAGTGGCTCATTTTCAGTAAGAAGATGAAGGTAATGACTGAATTGATCAACGTCATTAGAGTCTACAATAAAGGCAGTTTCATTTTCAATGACAATATCTTTGATGCCACCAACATCAGTGGTAACAATAGGAACACCGGCTGCTTGTGCTTCGATTAAACTAACGGGAGTTCCTTCATTTAAAGAAGTGAGAGCTATAATATCAAGTCCTGGATAGGCATTTTCTACATCTTTAATCCAGGAGCAAAAAACGACTGAAGCATCAGATCTTAGATTTTTTTCATCGCAAGCATTTAAATTTAGTTCACGAATTTTTGACTCTATCTCTAATCTGCATTCACCGTCTCCAATAAATATTGCCTTTACCTTCTTATTGGTCATTTTTAAAAGTTTTGAAAAAGCAGTTAAAAACATTGTATGATTCTTTACTGGAACCATTCTTCCAACAATTCCAATCGCAATTTCATCATCGGCTATTTTCCATTTTTTTCTGAAGTCAGCACGTTTTTGTTCTTTGTTGCCATTAAATTTTTCTAAGTCGAAGCCCAAAGGAATGACGGTAAATTTTTCACAAGGTGCAATTTTGTAAGTTTGACAAAGTTCTTGCTTTTGAATATCACTGATTGCAATAATGGCTGTCGTTTTTTTTGCCAAATATCTTTCTATCTCTAAAAATATTTTTGTTTTTAAAGGGTGAAAATAGGAGTGAAAAATATGACCATGAAAGGTGTGAAGAATGATAGGAACTTTACAATGTGCTGCCGCCAATCTACCTACTGCTCCTGCTTTTGCAGCATGTGTGTGGACTATATCAGGTTGAAACTCTTGGATAATTTTTTTAATCTGCTTATAAGCAGCATAGTCTCTTATTGGATGCAATTCTCGTTGCATATTATTGATATAACTAGGTGTGATATCAAGATTTTTAATCAAAAATTCAGAGCTCTCTTCAGTGCTGTCTATGGTGCCTGACAGCAGCATGGTTTCATACCTTTCGTCCAAATATTTCGTTAGATAGGCAACATTATGTGTTGGACCACCTAAATTTAATCGATTAATAATTCGGAGTACTTTGGGCATCTTATTTTTGCATATATTTTTTCCACCAATATTGAAATACAATCATTCCCCATGTTTGTGCCACCGCATCGCCAGGATTCTTACTGAGTAGCTGTTTTTTAAGCGTCTTCACAAACTCAATCTCAAAAATATTTTGCTCTCTAATAAAATTATCTTCGAGTAAATCATCAAAAATGAGACTTTTCAATCCTGTTCTAAACCAATTTAACAATGGCACCTCAAATCCGTGTTTCGGTCTATCAAAAAGTGCTGGAGGAAGCTCATGTCTGAACGTATCTTTTAATATTTTTTTGTTATCAGTAGCAGTAATTTTGTATTCAGTTGGTAATGAAAAAGCAAAATTAACGATATGATGATCAAGTAAAGGAACCCTTACCTCTAGGCTATTTGCCATAGACATGAGATCAACTTTGGTAAGCATATCATTGGGTAATAGTAAGTTCATATCAGCCAAAAGTGTGTCATCAAAACGACCATTTGGTTTAATTGTTGAGGTGAAATATTTCTTGTGTTGTAGAAAATCTTTGACCTCATCAGTTGTGGTGTTTTTGATACAACGCATGGCTTCTTCTTCATCTATAAAAGAACACCAACGCCAATATCTATCAGCCTCGGTCTTTTGAAGCCCTTTTGAAAATCTTTCTAGTTGTCTGAATAAATTTCCTGTTTTTGAATTTCTGGATTTAGGCAAGAAAGACCAAAGTGGTCCCGTATTTTTGATAAGGCTATTTGCTAATCCTCCTTCTCGTGCGCTCCATTCTGCCTTGTGTTTATTGTATCCGGCAAATAGCTCATCTCCTCCATCGCCACTTAAGGAAACCGTCACTTTTTCTCTGGTTAGTTTGCTCAAAATAAACACTGCAATAGCGGAAGAGTCAGCGAAAGGTTCATCAATATAGTCAAGTATATTAAAAAGCTCCTTATACATATCATCATTGCTGATAGCAAATACGGTATGATTTGTTTTGAATTTTTTGGCAACGAGATTGGCATATTTTGTTTCATCAAAGTAGGGCTCGTCCTTAAACCCAATGGAGAATGTATTTAAATCTCTTTTATATTGAACAGCTGTTGAAACAATGATGGATGAATCGATACCCCCACTTAAAAAAGCACCTAAAGGCACATCTGAAATAAGTCTTAACTTAACAGAATCATGCACTAGTCGATAAAGCGTTTCTTTGGCTTTTTCGTAACTGAGAGTAGAAAGATTGGATGCGTCTGGATAAGGAATGCTGTAGTATGACTGTATTTCTGTTATGCCGCTCTCAGTAATGAGCATAGAATATCCCGGTAGTAATTTCTTTACTCCTTTTAAAATACTCAATGGACCAGCCACATAATTCATTTGTAAATATTGAATAAGTGCACTCTTATTAAGCTCTTTCTTTATGGGCAAATTCATTAGAGCTTTCATTTCAGAAGCAAAAAGAATCTGGTCATCATCTTGATAGTATAAGAGAGGCTTTATACCCATACGATCTCTTGCAAGAAAAACGGTATTGAGCTTTTTATCATAAATTGCAAATGCAAAAAAACCAATTAGTTTTTCTAAAAAATTTGCTCGATCATGAATGTATAAGTATAGCAATACTTCTGTGTCACTGTCAGATTTGAACTTGACGCCCAATTTTTCAAGTGGCGTTTTAAGGGATAGATAATTGTAAATTTCTCCATTAAAAACAATGGTGTATCTTCCTGATTCATCTGTCATTGGCTGAATTGCAGCATTCGAAGTGTCTATTATGGATAGTCTTGTTTGCCCCATAGTGAGTCCTTCATTTTGATAAACACCATGACTGTCAGGACCTCTTTTAGATAAAGAAGACAGGGCTAGCGAAAGATTAGTTTCTCTTTTTTCCTTGAGATGATATGCTCCTACAATTCCACACATAATATAAACTCAAAGATAAATAGATTAATTTTACAACAAGATAAATAAAATGAGCTTATACGATCTGCTGATTGCTCCCTTCTTTTTCTTCCTAATTTGGTTGTGGTCAAGAAGTTTTGTGGCAAAAAATTTTCAGAATAATGCTAATAGGGCATCGCTGTTTAGAATTGCACTTCTGACGAGGTTATCAGGATCTGTTGCTTTTGCATTAGTGTATCAATTTTATTATAAAGGTGGTGATACCTTAGGATATTATGCTTGGGCTAATGCACTGAAGTTGTTTTTTATAGAGGATCCAACTAAGGCAATTAGCTTCTTATTCGATAATAGCAAGGAATCACTCACTTATTTTTTGTATTCACCTGTGGTACAGACCTCTTCCGCTATGCCTTATCACTATCTAATGAAGTATGGTTCGCCTGAGGTAATATTTGTCAAAATTTCAGGTCTTGTTAATGTACTTGGATTGTTTTCATACATTGGTACTTCATTGTGTTTTGCACTCTTTTCATTTTATGCATCATGGAAACTATATCTTTTATTTGTCGCAAAATATCCTCATTTAGAAACTGAGTTAAGTGTTCCAATCTTATTCATCCCATCTGTCGTCTTTTGGGGTTCAGGACTAATGAAAGATACACTTACCTTCGGTGCCCTTTGCTTTCTGACTTCAGCACTTTATGAGGGTCTGATAAAGAGGAAAAAAGTCATCAAAAATACAGTATACATAGGATTGTTTGCATATCTAATTGTATTGTTAAAAGGATACATCATTCTTGCCTTCATTCCCGCAGGATCTTTTTGGATTTTTAACGAGTACAAGGATAAAATCAAAAATCCAATACTGCGCCTTTTATCTATTCCGGTGCTATCTGCTTTCGCAGTTGGTCTCTTTTTTCTCATCATCCAACAAATTGGAGAAAGTTTAGGTAAATTTTCTGTCGATTCTATTCAAAAAACAGCCTTGGGGTATCAGCAATGGCATCTTTTAGCATCAGAAAATGGTTCCGGCTACAGCTTAGGAAATGTAGGTGACTTTTCAACAGCAAACATTATTAGAACAATACCAATAGCAATCAATGTTACTTTGTTTCGACCATATCTCACAGAAGTAAGAAACGTTGTACTTTTTCTTGCAGCCATCGAAAGTTTAATTTTCTTATTATTTTCGATCTATCTCCTTTTTAAATCAAGAGTGTATAAATTGATTGGTATTATTTTGTCGAATACTGACATTCAGTTTTGTCTACTCTTTTCTTTAACTTTTGCCTTTTCTGTAGGATTCACTAGTTATAATTTTGGTGCTTTGGTAAGGTACAAAATACCATGTATGCCTTTCTTTGCAATTGCTTTGATTTTGATTTACGATCAATTAAATGCCAAGAGAAATACTAGTACTTAGCCCAATGTGATAGACATTTATACTAAATAATTTGTAATTTTGAATCGTGATTGTCGAAAGTAGCCAAATACTTAGACTTCAAGAAGCATTGAAATTAAGTTTTAATTTATTTTTAAAAGGACAGTTTCGATTTTCTGATGCCTACATAGGGAAAAGTAAAAGTTGATATGAAAAAGTGGTTAACAAATAATTTAGTTTCAAAAACAGTATCCAATGTCTATAGATTATTGACACCATCTCAACGTAAAAAATCTGTCTTTCTTATTTTATCTATTTTTTCCCTTGGCTTACTAGATGTCTTTGGTTTAGCTTCAATTCTTCCTGTTATTTTTCTTAGCACAAAATCCGAACTAATTCAATCCAACAAGTACTTGTTTGCGATTTATACTTTTTTTAATTTCACGTCAAATAATACTTTTATACTTGCTATTTTTGGAATTGTTGTCTTGGTATTTGGTACAAAGAATTTCTTAGGCGTATGGATTAACTATTCACAGATTAAGTTTTCATATGATGTGGCACAGAATCTAACCATTCGTAAGTTGAAACAATTTTATCTGCTTAAAATAACAGATGTCAATGCCGTAAATAGTTCGGTATATGCCACAAATATTCTTGCAACACCTATCGAACTTTCTGGCGGATTATTAGTACCTCTTTTTTCATTATTTTCAGAACTGATAGTTGTCCTCCTTGTGGTAATGGCAATTTCAATTTACGATTTTAAGCTATTGTTCTTATTGTCTGCTATTCTAATTCCGACTTCCGCACTATTTTATTCCATGATAAGATCGAGAGCGCATAAAATGGGCATTCAAAGAAACAATTCAAGGTACTATGCCTTTCAGTATTTGTATCAAATTATTCATGGTTACATAGATGTAACGCTAATGAATAAAAGAGGATTCTTTTCTAGTAAATTCGTTGCGAAAAATAAAGACTATAATAGGTCAATGGTTGAGCTTGCATTTTTTGATACAATTCCAAATAGATATATTGAAGTTATTGCACTTGTTGCTGTTTTTATGATATTCGCTTATTCTGTTCTTACTCACAAAGCAGATAGTGCCTTTATAACCTTCCTAGCTGTTTTCGTTACTGCTGCATACCGAATTATGCCTTCTTTTAATCGAATTATTATTGCCACGGTGAAGCTAAAATCGAATCAGCTTGTGTTTGATATCTTAAGAGATATACCTATTGAAGAAAACGATCACGATAATTTAATCGATTTTGAAGATAACCTAATGAAGCCAAAGCCAAGTTTTGACTCATCAATCGAACTAAGAGATATTTCCTACTCATACTTTGGTAGCAATAGAACCGCCCTTTCTAATATTTCTTTTTCTATCAAAAAGGGAGAAGTTATTGGCTTTGTTGGCACCTCTGGTTCAGGGAAAACAACACTCTTTAATATTTTTTTACGATTGTTAATTGAGCAAAATGGAGCATTTTTAATTGATGATAAAGTGTTGGAAGCGAATTTAATTGATGGATGGAGATCTATGATTGGGTATGTAAGACAGGATTATTTTTTACTCGATGCAAGCTTAGCAGAAAATATCACATTTGGAGTTGAAAGAGATAAAATTGATGAGAAAAAGTTGCAGAGATGTATTAAGTTGGCTTCGTTGGAAAGTTTTGTTGCGTCTCTTCCTCACGGAATAGATACACACATTGGCGAAAAAGGCGGTAAACTTTCTGGTGGACAAAAACAAAGAATTGCAATCGCTCGATCTCTTTATCAAGATGCGGAGATTATCCTTTTCGATGAAGCAACAAGTGCTTTGGATAATGAGACAGAGAACGAGATTATTGAAACCATCAACAATCTCCATTCAGCTAAAAAAACTTTATTGATGATTGCGCATAGATACACTACATTACGTAAGTGCGATCGAATTTATGAGATGAAAAATGGTCAGATTGTTGCTTCACATAATTATGATGACCTGATTAGAAAGCTAACACCCATCAATTGATTCTATACATAATTGCATATATTTAGGAACAAATAAATCTTTATTTTTTTTCGAAGGTAAATAAAATTTAAACAAACAATCATTTATACAAATGAAAACATTAATCAAAAACATCTTAAAGGATAAAGGGAAAATGATAGTTCCCTACGATGCTTACAAAATTCAGATTGATCAAGTAACTAATGTTTGGTTTAAACAAATACCTATTAAAACGATCATTGATGTGGGAGCTAGTGATGGAGGCTTTGCTAAAAAATCAAGAGCATTCTTTCCTAACGCTTCAATTCATAGCATAGAAGCATTACCTGCCTCTTATGCCAAACTAGTAAATAGATTTAAGGGAGATAATAAGTTTATATCTTATAATACTGCCGTTTCAGATAAGGAAGGTATCATCGATTTTTATCTTTGTGATGATAATACAGGATCATCTTCTATGCTAGAAATGACAGATATTCATAAGGAAGCATACCCAACAACACAGAAAAATACAAAGCTGTCAGTGCCTGCTACTACTATTGATAAATTATTTGTCAATCAACAATTTGAAAAAGATATTCTGCTGAAAATAGATGTGCAAGGTGCTGAACTTATTGTTCTTAAAGGAGCTGATCATTTACTTAAAGAAACTAAAATTATTTTTGCTGAAGTAAATTTCCTTCCTCTCTATAAAGATTGTGTACTATTTGATGAGTTGTATTCCTTTTTAAAAAATTATGGTTTTAGGTTGGCTGGCGTAGAAAATGTTTCTCAGGATTTGACGGATGGAAAATTTCTACAAGCGGATATGTATTTTATTAAGGAATAATGAAAAAAATTGTTGAGCGGATTTTTTATTTTTCCTATCTAGCAATCAATCTCTTTTTGTTCCTACTGCTTTGGATCATCTCGCCGATTTTAAAAAAAAGGGGAAAGCAAAATGGAATTTTGGCATTGCCCTATACACCAAAAGATTGGCCTGGTGGATATGATAGAATGGATGCATGGACTAACATGTTTTTTACCGATGGAGTAAATTACCATGTTGATTATGCTTGGAAAAAGGTAGACTTTGAACTGTTTCATTCAATTTCCATAACTACATTTAAAAGATATCTTATATTTTCTAAAATCTTAGTTCATAGAATTAGACTTCTTTTTTCTTTCAAAAATTACGAGACTATCTGGATTCAAAGGGCCTTCCTTCCAATGTTTCCATATAAGGATGCTTATTTTGAAAAGCTGCTCGCAAGAATTCATCCACATATTATTTACGATTTTTATGATGCTGATTATGCCAGTAACTACAAATTGGTAATGAGCACAGTGGCCGCTGCAAAGAAAGTGACTGTTGCAACTGAATATTTAAGATCGAAATTTATAAGTGTTAATAAAGAAACCTACCTACTGAGGTATGCCATTGATACAAAATCATTCAAAGTGAGGGCCAATACCAATTCAGATATTATTAGAATTGGTTGGATGGGAAGCCCTGGAAATGCAATAAATCTAATGGCAATTGAAGAGCAACTTCAAACACTGGAATCAGAATTTTCAAACATTCAGTTTTCTTTTCTATGCAGAAATTTCCCTTCTTTGAATCTTAAAAAACTTCACAAAAACTCATGGAGTGATGCACAATTTGATTACTATGAATGGTTGTCAACCCTTGATATTGGGATTGTCCCTTTTATAAAAGCTGATGAACGAACAAAAGCAAAAGTTTCAATGAAAGGATTAGAATTCATGGCACAAGGAATTCCAATAGCCGCATCACCTTTCATTCACTCGGATCAATTAGAAAATGGTATTAGCTTTTTGTTGACGGAGCAACACTTCTGGTATGATAATTTGAAAAAGTTAGTACTTGATAAAGAGTTGAGAATTAGGATGGGACAGCAAGCTGAAATTATATTCGATTCCTTTCATACCTACAAAATAGTTTATAAAGATTTTAAAGAAATTGTAAAACTTGATATATAGAATTCGAATTTCTATCAATTTGTGAAGGAATAGTAGTCATGATTGATGTATTTTGTAATGAGTAGCTTTGTGATTCGATAAACTTGTTGTTTCAGCTAAATGGAATCTTGTTTTAAATTTTTGACCCTTCCATGTTTGAATTCTAAATAGATTTGTAAAAAGAAGAAGATGAAAATATTATTATTGTTAGATAATCTAGTCTATAATGACAAGAGAGCCAATAATGAGTTGCAACTGTTGTGTGAACTGAATATTGAAACTATTATTATTCATCGTATTGAAGCGGGAAAGCCGGAGAGTGACTACTACCTTGATTTTAAAATGTTCCGATTGTTTGATACAAAATTATCAGGAATTAAGGAGATGAGGGCGAGGAAGACTTATGTGAAAGAACTTTTAAGCAAATTTGAATTTGATGCGATATGGGCACATAATCAGATGCAATATCACATTGCTAAAGAGATAAAAAAAGAAAGACCCAATACTATTCTAATCTACGAGTCTCGAGAACTTTTTCATGCTTGGCCACTAAATTATTCCTCTTCTTCTAGTCTGTTTCTCAGAGTAAAGACTTGGATTGTGAGAAAGTATGAGGTTCGAAGAGAAGCGAAGGATAGCTACTTGCTGGATTATTTATTGACTGTTTGCGATTCTCTGGCGGAGGTTTTGGTGCCTTATTTCAATGTTAAAACTAAGCCAATTATCATCAGAAATATTCCCCCCAAAATAGATAGCATAAGCAAAACACGTTATTTAAAAGATAAATTCGGTATTACTGACGATAGCAAAGTTTTAATTTTTAGTGGATCAAATGTCTACCCTAAGACTAGAAATATTGAGCCTGTTATCGATCAAATAGCTAATCAGCCCAATAAGTCCTTAGTCATTCTAGCTCAAAACAATATCCATAGAAAGGCAGTTGAAGACTATGTCATAGAAAGGCAGTATAAAAATATTTATTTTCATGATACCGTTCCCATGAAGGAATTATATCAAATCATTGCAAGCGCTGATGTAGGTTTGGTGCCTACTTGGAACAAAAAAGATTTGTCTTATTGGTATGCATTAGACAATAAGATATTTGATTATGTTTTAGCTCAAATACCTATTCTTGCTACAATACAACCTGAGTATAAAAAAATAGTTAACCAATATCAAATAGGATTATGTATCAATCCTGATCAAGAAAATGCATATCTAAAGGGTTTTGACTTGGTCTTAGGTACAGATTATAAACAGCAACTTAAAGATGCTTTAGAGGAGTTAAATTGGGATGTAGAAAAGTTGAAACTAAAAGATTTTCTTCTACATCTGAACAATAAAATTGTCTAAGAGGTATTGTGTTTAGTTTCTAAGATTCAGCTATAGCTTTTTGTCATCAATGTTATCCAACCAAGTCTTTATCTTAGCGGAAGTATCAATGATTGTTTTTTCTTCAAATGGTGATTTCAAATTTGCTAAATTCACTAGCGATAGAAATGATTTACTTCCTCCTGCCTTGCAAAGAGTGACATAATCTTTCCAAGCACCATCAAAATCTTCTTGCATTCTAATCCAAAATTGAAAAGCACATAATTGAGCCAAAACATAATCGATATAATAAAAAGGAGAGGCAAAAATATGCGCTTGGCCATGCCAGAAACCACCGTTTTCTAGGTAAGGAATTCCAGTATAATCACGATAAGGTAAATATTTCTTTTCAATTGCTCTCCACATTGCTCTTCTTTCAATAGTCGTCATCGTGGGTTCAGCATATACTCTGTGCTGAAACTCGTCCACTGCCGTACCGTAGGGGATAAAATTCATGGAACCAGCTAGATGCTCAAATCGATACTTATCTGCATCTCCTTCAAAAAATAAAGACATCCATTTCCATGTAAAAAACTCCATACTCATAGAATGAATTTCTGCCGACTCGGATGTTGGCCAATAATATTCATTCACTTCAAAATGACTACTATTGTATACCTGAAAGGCATGTCCAGCTTCGTGTGTTAAAACATCGATATCGTGGGAAGTGCCATTGAAATTACTGAAAATAAATGGTGCTTTAAAGGTAGGGAAGAAGGTACAGTAGCCACCACCCATCTTGCCTTTCTTATTCACCAAATCAAGCAATTCATGATCTTTCATAAAGGCAAAAAAGGTTTTTGTCTCTGGCGAAAGTTCATTGTACATGGTGGCGCCATGATTTAAAATCCAATCAGGATTTCCTTTAGGTGTCGGATTTCCACTCTGATACATAAATGATTGATCGTAGTACTCTAGTTTTTCATAGCCCAATCTTTGGCGTTGTCTTTCCTTTAAATCATTCACAATAGGAACGATATATTTATAAACATGATCTCTAAAGGTGCTAATTTCTTTTGCTGAATAATCACTTCTTCTCATTCTCGCATATCCTAATTCCGTAAAATCTTTATATCCAAGTTTTATAGCAATTTGATGTCTCAATTTAACCAATCGATCATATATGTCGTCGAGCTTTTCCATATTGCTTGCAAACCAATTCCAGCGAGCATCGGTTGCTCTTTTTCTCAAATCTCTATCAGTACTTTGAGCGAAGGGAGTCAAACCGCTTAAATTTCGTTCTTCTCCCTCAAAATCGATTGAGGCAGTGGCAATCAATTTATCATATTCGCTTACCAATTTGTTTTCTTCTTGAAGATCTGTAATTACTTCCTCATTAATCGTTTTGGTAGAAAGCGAAGCATATACAAAAATTTGTTCACCATATATTTCTGTAAGTTCGGCTCGGAAAGGACTTTCCGACAATACCTTATGATATTCTGTAGTCAATTGCTGAATCTTAGGTGACAATTGATCAATTTTTTCTTGTTCTTTTTCATAATATTCATCAGTCGTATCGATACTGTGTCTCACATAAGCTAAACTAGTCATAGTTTCAATTTCTCGTGCTAAGCTATAAATTTGATTGATTGACTCCTGCTGGGCTGCAAGAGATGAAGCATTTCTTAAAGCATCGATAGATAAATTATATTCCTTCTCATATTGTTCAAAGTTGGGAGAAATGTATTGAATTTCAGGAAATTTTTGGGTAAGCATGTTGCACGTATTAAAGGTTAAATTAAATTTAGATGTTGCTTTCATTCGGAATCATAGCATAATGAACTTTTTCTTGATTTTGTAAGACAAGTATCTAACGGATAAAATTCTATATTGTTTGCAAATGTAAATTATTTATATCAAGAAAAATCAATTCTCAGGGTTCCTAAAATGTCCTATTTCAATCCCTGAAATAAAAATATTTACATCGCATATACCAAAATTGTGGAAGTATTGAATCTCATATTCTGTTACTTACTACAATTAGTAACTACGTGCTTACAATTCTTTAATATACTCAGCTAAAGATTTAGTTTGTTCTCTTCTTGAATACTTTTCTACATTTTCTGTCTTGCAGCTAATATTACCTGCTTTTTCGAACTCTTCATATAATTGTTCAACTAACAAGCTAAGGTGGGCAGCATCTTTAGCTATATACCCAGATTTAGTTTCTTTCATCAAATCTTCTTGAAGGTGTTGATTCAAGTTCTTAAACCCATCATAGGTAAAATTAATTTC
The DNA here is from genome assembly GCA_945872405.1 of Chitinophaga pinensis. Taxonomy (GTDB): domain Bacteria; phylum Bacteroidota; class Bacteroidia; order Chitinophagales; family CAMDFR01; genus CAMDFR01. The sequence goes on from CAMBZT010000005.1 coordinate 13,094, forward strand.
TTTCAACTGGAGTGCTTCCACATCTTCAGAGTAACAGAATAATATGGCTCTCTTAGCAGCTAAGTAGTCATAAATTTTTGTACCCATTACGGAATAATCATTAAACAGCAACAATAAATTATTTTTTGATAGTTCGAACATTAATTGCTCATTTGAAATTCTTTCATAGAAAAAAGTAATAGACTGCAATTCGTTGAATTCCTTGGTTAACAATCCTCTTAACTCTTTCGTTCGATTGATACCATAAAAATTGATAGCCAACTTAGCAGTTGGATGAAGCAGCATAAATTGATTCATCGTTCTTAAAAAGCTATAGAATGGATGCCAGTCATATATTGTACCTGCATAGGCAATCATCAAAACATCAGCGCTTTGATTGTAAACCTGGCTTTCATTGATGACCTCAGGATCATAGCCATTCGGCAAGACTAGGATCTGCTTATCGCTTATCTTTGTTGAAATTTGTCGACTAACAAACTCCGAAACTGTCACAATTTTTAAAACATTCTCTAATGATTGTTTCTCTAAATAGTTTGTCCAATTTTGTAAAAAAAAATTATTCTGATAGATTTTCTTTTGCGACCAAGCATCTCTATAATCTGCAATCCAAGGAATATTAAATTCTCGACTTAAATCAGAAGCATATTTGAATAAGATAAATGGATCACCAGTTGCTATAATGGCATCTACTTTGTGCTCCTTCAAATAATTTTTTGCTTCAAAATATAAATTAGATTTAGGTCCAATAGCCCATATCCATTGCGCAAATTCATAAAAGGCAGAAATAACTCTTCGAACTATAACAAATTTATGTTCACCATATTTTAGCATGATTCGATTAGCTAAATTCGAAACATAAGGAGTTCTGATGATAGTTCCACGAGTTTCAGATTCTATGATAGTCTGTTTGCTAGCACTGTCCGCAATGTAATCTAGATAACCTCCAAGCTCATTGCTCCATTGCCTTGTTACCACAATAGGAATCACGTCATACAATGCTAAATACTTATACCAATTGTATGGTCGAAGACCACCCACAGAAACGTAAGGCGGAAAATCATAAGCAAGAATGAGTACTTTCTTCATTATGTCAATTCTTTTAATAACTAACTATATTCGACAAAAAATGATGGTCATTTTTAAAACAATTCTTCGAGTTCTTCTTTTAATCATACAAGATCATTCATCATTGCTTTACTTCTTATTGAATTTTTTCTAAAGAATGAAATAAGTATGCGCACATTTAAAATGGCTGCTAAAACAATGGTTGCAATTCCGAAAAATAAAATTTCATTACGTAAATAATTTAGCAACCAATTTCGATTTTCTAAGGCCATTTCGTTATACAATTGATGCATATACCCAAAAATATTCTGTCCCTCCCAAATTGGAACCATATCCTGTAATCGAATAGCAGACCAAATCATACAATGAAAGTTGATTAGAAAAATAAAAACTCTAACCCATTTATTCTGAAGAAAAAAAATGTCTTTATAGAGCACGATAAATCGAGTATACATCATAGAAACTGAAATAAAAAATAAATTGATAAATGTAAATTTATATTCGCCCTTAGATGTAATGGGATATAAAACACCAAAACATGCAAAGCATATCAGTGTCATCCAAATTAATTCTATCAAAATTTGATATTGAGTTCTCTTTTGCATTTTATAAAAGATGATGAATTGGTTGTACAATCAATGAATCGTTCATTACTTTTTAAGAAATTTGAAAGAAGAAAAATAGTCGTCTATTTCTCCTTTCGGTGGGTATTCCTTGTCTTGCAATAATCCTACCTGATATAAGCGATTGCCAACAATATACAAATGATAGATCACATGGAAATTTTCTGTAGATTTTGCCTTAAAATAAACACCAGGATTGCCGTCTTTTTCTATCTTGCTTTCATCTTCTACGGTACATTTCCCAAAACTATTCAGCGCCCCATTTTTAGAACCTTCTAAAATTTCTACGGCATTACTCTTTGTAATCATCCCCTCTGGATAATCGGAATAAGCAACCATATAGACTTTGCTTTTGCTTTCTTCATACATGCACATATTCATAGCAATCTCACCCGCTCCGGTGGGCACCACCTCTTTTGTTACCGTTGGTGTTGATGGGAATGCGATGCTAAAATTACCATCTGCATTGGTGTAATTTTTCTCGTTGCTCTTCGCTGCTTTCTCCGAATCTATTCCCTTGATACCTCCTTTGCAGGATCCTAAAAAAGCGGCATACAAAAAGCATAGAAATAATACATACTTATTCATCTGTTTTTTTTATTTATTGCAAAATTATTCTTTTTAGCAAGCATTATCGTTAAAATTCTGACTATTTGTTTTATTTCTAAACAAAGATGCTTACCTTTGCAATCGTTTTCAGTCAAACGAAACGACGGTCCTATAGCTCAGCTGGTTAGTAGCACCTGACTCATAATCAGGGGGTCCTTGGTTCGAGCCCAAGTGGGACCACACATTATAAAAGCCGCTTTTCAAGGCGGCTTTTATATTTAAATCATTATTACCCGCGGCCTTCTCTTTTAAAAAATAGCAGTATTTACTTGCGAGTCCAGTATTGCCCTTGCTTTAAAATCAATCATCTTGCTTATGTATCCAAAGAAGCCCATTTTTATTTTTTATCTTTTTAAGGAATCCTTTTTCAAAAAGTTCGCTTAATATTAATTCCGAAATTTGATTGGACACTTCATATAAAAAAGCAAATTCATTTGTTGTCATAATATTAAACTTTTCAAACAATTCGATGGCATGGATAGTCTTTTCCTTTTTTAAAGCATGTGGCATTAATTGATGTATAATTTCCTTAAATCTAGAATATGCTTGAACACCTTTTAGAGTAAACCTAGTTTCATCTCCATCTAAAAAAAGAAAGGTAGGAAAAGAGGTGATTTTATTCTCTTTGGTTAATCGCAAATCTTCTTGAAACATATCTTTGCCTTTGCCTGCGATATCCTTTTTTAGAATAGCAGTATCTATTCCACAGCCCAAAGCGGCTTCTTCAATCAACTCCCATCTAGTAATATTTTTTTTCTCTACAAATGCCATCTCTTTCAGTCTCCTCAGAAACACGATAGCCTTCCCCTTATTCTGCAATTGCGCGGCCTTAAAAGCGATAGAAGGAGGAAAAGATGAATGCAAAGGGTCTTCAATCCAAACATCCCCATCTAAAGGAATATCATATTTTTTACTTACTTCCTCCCAATGTATGGCTGCATCCATAGGATTTTTAATAATACCCTTATCGTATTCTATCCATGAAGGCAATAATCCTCCCATATGATAATCAATGTCGAGGTATTCATCATATTCTAATTTTAGTTTCCTTAGAATAGGTTGGATCACCCAACAGGTGGAGCAAATGGGATCTGTAAAATATAAAACCTTTAGGGGCTTTATGACTTCGGTAACATTATGTTCTTTTTGATCAGAAATCAAGGGAAGTATATATCCTCGTTCACTATACATCATGGGATTTAAAAACAACTTTTTCAATTCCCGACCTTGTTCGATTTGGCTCGCTAAAGCGAGGGCTCTATTGTTATAATATTTAGTGAAAATTATTTTAAAGTCATTGAACTGCTCAAAAAGTAATGCCAATACATTCGCATCTAAAATAGCATTCGTTGTTCCAGCGCTTGTGAAAGGCAAGGCTAAATGAGCTGCGTCGCCGATAAGAGCAATATTGTTTTTATGAAAAGAAGGAAGGACATCAAAGTCTCTGGTTTTCCAGACGTATGAATCTGAAAAATCATTTGCCTCAAGAATATCCTTTACTTCACAAGGAAACTCTTTCAATATTTCTTTACAAAATGAGCTCAAATGTTGCGGAGATAGTTCTTCACTGCCATCTGAGAAAGTCGCATCATATTGCATGAACCAGACTACTTCATCAGAAGAAACAGGAATAAATCCAAAGGCTAAGCCTTTTTCTTTACTCTGATATTTTTGAAATACTGACGCATCCTGAGAAGCAAGAGCTTGAATAGCAGAAATACCAACGACTTCCTTTACGTCTGTATTACTAAAATTTACCTTGCCAAAAATAGCATCACGTACGCTCGAAGCGCTTCCATCGGCCCCAATAAAAACATCACCATATTCTACATCACCATTTTCAAAAACGGCTGCAATTGCTTTTTCTTTTTCAAAAATAAAATGCGAAAAACTTCTGCCGGTCTGAAGTGTATCCCTATCTAATGAAGCATTTAAGAAAGAGATTAGATTCTTGCGCTTCATACAATGCCAGCCATTCAATTGAATCTTAATCAACTCTTCTTGGTCCTTTCTTTTCAAACTAAAGCGATTCACTTTTTTACTTAAAAGTTCCTCTTTAGAATAAGGTATAAAGTTTTTTAAGATGGAATAGCCATCGTCGCTCATCAAGAAAGCGTGACCCTTATCTTGGATTCCATTCCATTTTTCGTTTATTACAACTTCTATTTTTCTTCTTTGTAATAAAATACCTAATGTGAGACCAGCAATACCGCCCCCAATAATTACGACCTTCATTGAATTACATTTTTTATTCGACTAATTGCTTCATTTAAAATTTTTTCAGAGGTGGCGAAACTCATTCTAATATACCCTTCTGCACCATCTCCAAACCATTGTTTTAGACCTGGTACAACAGCCACTTTTGCTTCTGCAAATAGAAGTTCTTGCATTTCTTGACTAGATCTTTTTGTTTCAGTAATATTCGTAAAAGCCACATAACAGCCCTCAGGTGCAATACAACTAAAACCAGGAATATGATTGAGTTCATGAACAAGCAGTGTTCGCATGGCTGTAAGATGCTGCAGGAAATCGGTTAACCAATAGTCACATTTTGTAAGTGCTGTTGTTGCAGCAATCTGAGATAATACATTCGCACCATGTATGGTGGAATAATGCAACGATGCATCCATCAATCTTGAAAAATGATGTTGATTATGAGCCATGACTGCACCAATCCTCAAGCCAGCCAATCCATATGATTTGCTAAAGCCTGTAATGGTAATGGTTCTATCCCTTATCTCTTGATCAATAGAAGCAATACTAGTATAAACGTTTGGAAAAAAAACAATATCACTCCATATCTCATCAGATAAAATAATCAGATTGTACTTGCATGCTATTTTACCTAACTGAAGCAATTCATCTTTTGTAAAAACCTTACCCGTTGGATTTAGGGGGTTACAAAGACAAATTAATTTTGTTTTCTTTGTGATCAAAGTTTCCATCTTTTCAAAATCAACTTTTACGACCCCTGCGGGAATTGCAAAAGGAACTGCCACAGCACCAACTAACTCTATTGAATAGCGAAATAAAAAATCAACTGGATCGAAAATAATAGCTTCTTCACCAGCTGAGAGAAATGCTTTGCATGTTAAGTATATTGCAAATGCGGCGCTGTCAACAGGAAAAGTAAATGCTGGCGAAACAGGCACATTTCGTTTCTCACGAAAGTAATTTGCAACACTTTCCTTGAATTCAGGAAGACCTTCTGCAGGGCCATAACAGAAATACCTATCTTTAGTATAAGCACAAATCGATTCGGCTATTTCAGGTGCACAAGGAAAATCCAAATCGGCAGCTGTCAATGGAATAACATCTTTGGGAAAAGTGGCCCATCGCAAATTGTGTGCACGCTGCTGCAAAACATCTAGATTCACTGAGCTATCTTCAAACATATCTGAATAATTTGTAAGGTTATCATCAATTTAACGCATTTTTGAGAAAAAAGTTACATAGAAAGCTAAATAATTTTTGTCGATAATTTTTGCGTATTCTGCTCATTAATTAGGATCTGCTTTTCATTGGTATATGGATTCAGCTTAAAGTCTATAGAACGGTGCTAGAACACTAAAGAGAACTCTGTTTTATTAATCTTTTTTTTTATTTAAATTTTCTACAGATAAGTAATTAAACTAATTGTTTACGGTCTTTCGACAATTTAGTCCCCAATTATACATGTTTTTAACTAACCACCCATCCAATTTCTTATAGTTACTATATTATTTAATTAGTTTTGCTATATGCAACAAATCATCGCACAAATAGAAGAACTTTGTTCGAAAGCACAAATAGAAGTATTGAGTATAGATGTCTTGCCCATAAGTGGCAGTGATAGGCGCTATTTCAGAATAAATTCAAATGGTCATTCCTACATCGCAGCATACAACAATAACAAAGCGGAGAATGAAACATTCTTTGCATTTTCAAAGCACTTTGCTAGTAAGGGGATTCATGTTCCAAATCAGATTATCGCATCTGAAGATCAATTGATTTACATTCAAGAAGATCTAGGAAATACTTCTCTACTCAATAAAATAGAAGCGCTAGGAGAAACGGAAGAAACATTTATTCTACTTCAAAAAACCTTAAAAGAGTTAGCGAAATTGCAAATCTTGGGACATCAAGGTCTAGATTATAATCTTTGCTTAACTTCAAAAGAATTTGATAAGCAAACTATTTTTACCGACTTGCTCTATTTCAAATATTATTTTCTTCGCACCTTAAAGTTGCAATACGATAAGCAGAAATTGTTCAATGATTTTGATGCTTTGGCAACCTATCTGACACATACTGATGTAAATTATTTTATGATGCGCGATTGTCAAAGTCGAAATGTAATGGTCAAAGATGGAGAAGTGTATTTTATAGATTATCAAGGAGGGATGCAAGGTGCACTACATTATGATGTGGCCTCTTTGCTTTGGCAAGCAAAGGCAAATCTTTCTGAAGAGTGGAAAAACAGGTTATTAGACTATTACATAGAAGAAGTAAATCTGCTCTTGTCAAAGCCTATCGACAAAACTGTATTTATAGCACAATACAATGGTTATGTATTGATTCGATTGCTACAGGTATTGGGAGCCTACGGTTTCAGAGGCTTGTTCGAAAGAAAGGCTCATTTCTTGACTAGCATTCCTTTGGCTTTAAAAAACTTGAAATGGTTCGTACAGAACAAAAATATTGGCATCAGTCTTAAAGAATTTAATCGAATTTTGGAATTGATTACGCAAGAGGATATTATCGAACGCTTCGAAAACATCAAAGCGGATAAAGAAACGCCCTTGATTATAAAAATTAATAGTTTCTCATTTCTTAAAACTGGCTATCCAACTGATGAAACAAATAACGGTGGTGGTTTTGTGTTCGATTGTAGAGGCATATTAAATCCAGGTCGTTTCGAGCCATATAAACTGTTGACCGGAAGGGATAAACCAGTGAAGGATTTCTTAGAGCAGCAAACTTTAATGACAGATTTTTTGAATAATATTTTTAATATCGTTGACATTTCAGTAGAAGAGTATATCAAAAGAGGATTTGAAAGTTTGAGTATCAACTTCGGTTGTACGGGCGGTCAACACCGTAGCGTATATGCTGCAGAAGAAACCGCAAGACATTTAAGAAACAAATATGGTGTAAAAATAATGCTTCACCACATAGAGCAAGATATTACGGCTACTTATAATCTAAGCGAAAATAGCAACATATGAAAGCAATGCTCTTAGCTGCCGGTTTAGGTACACGGCTGAAACCATTTACAGATAAACATCCTAAGGCATTAGTATTAGTAAATGGAAAATCATTACTACAAAGAAATATTGAATATTTGCAATCTTACGGTTTTGATGAAATTATTATAAATGTGCATCATTTTGCAGATCAAATTATCAATATCATTCAACAAAATAAAGGATGGGGGGCAACTATCAGCATCAGTGATGAGCAAAATGAAGTCTTAGAAACTGGTGGAGGATTGCTCAAAGCAGCTCATTTTTTTAATAATTCAAATGAACCATTCTTGTTGATGAATGTAGATATTCTTACCGATTTGAATTTACATCAAATGCTTGCTTTTCATCAAACTGAAAACCCTTTGGCAACCTTGGCTATACGCAATAGAGACACTTCTAGATATCTTATGTTTAATGAAGCAAATAGATTGATTGGTTGGAAAAATATAAGTACTAACGAAACCAAACAAGTCCTAGCTAGTGATCATCCTTCACTATTTGCTTTTAGTGGTATTCAAATAATTAGTCCAGTTTTTTTTGAGAAAGTCAAAATGACTGGAAAGTTCTCCATGATAGATGCTTACTTAAAACTAGCCACAGATAATATCATCAAGGGTTTTGACCATAGTAATTCAAAAATGATTGACGTTGGAAAGCCAGAAAGCATCGAAAAGGCAGAGAAATTATTTCCGTAGTTCATAGAAAAAAAAGCCAATGAATATCATTGGCTTTTTTTTCGTGAGGTATCTTACTTTTTTATCCCATCTTTCTCTTCATAATTCACAGAAGATTTACCTTTTAACTCACCTAGTATCTTAAATGCTGTTCTTCTATTTTTTGCCCTACCATCAGGATCATCAGTGCCGTCAGGCTTATTGTTTGGAACAATAGGTGCCGATTTTCCATAACCTTTTGCTACAAGTCTTTCACGACTTACACCAATCGAAATTAAATAATTGACACAACTCTGTGCTCGTCTCTGTGATAAATCAATATTGTATTTGTCGCTTCCAATATTATCGGTGTGCGAACTAAGTTCAATAATGATTAAGGGATTCTCATCCATTAATATTTTTAAATCATCCAATACTTTTTTGCTGCCACCAGTAAGATCTGCTTTCTTATATTCGTAGTAAATATTAGATAAAGTATACGCCTTATTCAATTCAATTTCAGTCAGATATAAGTCTTGTACTTTACTTGGTGAATCCTTATAGCGAGATGGTTCTATTGTGTATGAATTTGAAAAATAGCCCTCCTTTCTATATCGAACAATATATGATTTATCATTATCTAATAAAAAATGATATTGAGGATTTACATCGGAAGTCTTTAAATTTTCAACCATTACTTCCTTGCCTTTATTGTTGATTTCATACAGAACTAAGGATACATTGCTTAAGGTTTTTTTTGAAGCATCACCCTCTTTGTATACATTGCCATTTAGATTTAAAGTGTTCAATTTAATTCTTAAATCTTGACTAATGGTGTCATCAAATGGTAATCCAACAGTGCTTATTAATTCACTCTTAGGTAAAAATCCATCTCTTTCTACTGTCACTTTATAATCTGCGTCAGGTGAAAGTTTAAAAAAATATTCTCCTTCTGCTGTGATACTAGAATCTATAGCTATCAATGAATCTATGCCTGCTGCATTTTTTCCATACAATTTGACAATGACATTTTTAAGTGGTCCTCCATCGCCATCTGAACTAGAAATCACTCCTTCTAAACCATACTTAAAGTCTTCAAATTGAAAAATATCATCACTTGCATTTTCACTATTCAATACTGTGGTTCCTTTTCTGTTAGAGACAAGATAACCACTGTTACTGCCAGCTATTCTTGTATAATAGATATCATCATATTGAGTGTTCAATGGCTTTCCCATATTTTCAGCCTTACTCCATGTCATGTCTTCCGATTGCTGAGTTTTAAAAATGTCAAAGCCACCATAACCAGGTAGCCCATCACTGCTGTAATACATTGCCTTTTTTGTTTCATCCCAAGAAGGGGTAAACTCGTTGCCAACAGTGTTCAATCCCTTAGCGTTCATCGGTCCTTTAATATCTCCTTTCTGATTGCGAATAAAGTACCATATGTCCATATCTCCCGAACCTCCTGGTCTATCTGAAACAAAATAAATCATTTCGCTACCATTCTCAATTGGTCGAATGGTAGGTTGAGTTGTTGTGTATTTTGGGTCATTTATAGGAGCATTTAAGGCTATTGGTTCGAGCCATTTACCACCAAGATTTTGACTCAAAAACAAATTACAAATCACCTCATCTTCCATAGGATGATAACACTTCGTAAAGTACATTCTTTTTCCATCAGCAGAAATTGCACAATTGCCTATTTCGTACTCCGGTGTATTTAGATATTCTGGCAAGGCTTGTGGTTTTTGCCACTCACCATTACTCAATACTGTCTTATATAACTTAGCTTTTTTTACTTTTCTCCAATCGTTAATTTGAATCAATTTTGGATGATTCAACGAAGTAAAATAAAGTACTGAATCACCTACAGGAAATGGTGCGCTTTCGGTATAAGCATTGTTCAACATTTTGTTGACTTCTTTAACTCTAATCTTTTTTGAAGTATCATTAGCCTTTGCAAATTGACATCCTTCAATGTGTGCATTAGAAAGTTTTTCCATCATCGCCTTATCTTCCCCATCGTAGTCTTTTGTGAAGCTTATAAATCTTTCAATGGCCTCATTATATTGTCCATTCATTTGCAAACTCAATGCATAGTCATAATTGACTTGTGTAAAATACTTGGCATCTTGTTTTTGATTCTTTTTTGCTTCTTTGTCGTTCTTGGATTTTACCTTAGTAAATTTGTCAAACCAATAAACAGATTTTTCATAATCACGACTCATGTAGTAACTTTTGGCCAACCAATACATGGCATATCTAACATTCGACTTAGCCATAAGAGCTTGCTTATACATCTCAGCAGCATTGTAATAATAAGATTCGGCGAATAGACGATCGCCTACTTTCATCGCCGTAGCAGGTCTTATTTTTGTTTCCTTATCAATAACTGCTTTGTCCTTAGCAATTGCGAACGAAGTCTTGCCTAGAATACTAAAAAAAAGAATAGATAAAATGAATTTATTCATCATAGAATGTTGAAAAATTAAACAAAAAAGCGAAATTGAATACCTTAAAAGCGACGTGCTGGCAAGGTCTTATTGGCTTTGAATGAACGAATGCTTTCGCCAGTATACATCATCGAAATCTCAAAAGCACCTTGCTTAAGATTAGATTGTTTTAAATCTGAAAGAGTAATATCATAGGCTGCCCCAATTCTGAAATTTCTAAGCTCTACTGCTAACATTGGTACAACAGCATCTTTTAATCTGTATCTGCAACCTAATTGAAGATTACTATTATTTCTAAATCCTCCGTTGAATTTATATCCTAGCATGAGGCCCATCACTAAATTTTGCATTTGATTAACCTTAGTAATGCCACTTAAGGTCTTAGAAGTAGGTCCTTGCATGGTGTATAGAACTTCTGGCGAGATAGTGTATTTTTCTTTTACCGTAAACTCAAGACCTAAATCTGCATTCATTCTTGCATATAAAGGACTTAAATTGTTGTCTACTATTAAAAAAGCTTGGTCTGTGGCTCCAAAGAACGATTGAAGATGAAAAGCAGAGAACCCTGCCTGAACAGCAACTATCTTGTTAAATCTAGATTTCCAATAAAGACCAGCAGCAAAATCCCCATAAGTAAACGATGTTCTACTCAAATTTTCTCCTGTTGTATTATAGCCACTCCATGAAATTTCATCAAATTGATCAAAAAATGTAGTTCTCTTTGGGTCTATTCTTTTCTGAACAAATGCACCTTGTAATCCCAGAGAAAGTATATGCTGGTTGTTTTTTCCAAAGGCAAGATGGTAGGCTAAATTAGCACCGGCATTTAGACATTGTAGGCCCGCAGATCCAGACATATCATTGGATACAAAAATACCAGCTCCTAGTTTATCTCCTCTCAATACGCCTTCAAATAATGGCAAGTCGATAAAGGCTGCAGGAGTAACAAAAGCATTTTTCTTCAAGGATGAGCTCCACTGATTTCGATAAATGGCTGCTACTCGATAACTCCCATCATAATTGCCTGTGAGGGCTGGATTGAGATTTGGGGCATAAGTATAATACTGAGAAAAATGAATGTCTTGACCATATAGTAAAACAGAAGACAAAAATAAAACGGTGAGTAGGTAGAATTTACGCATTTTCAGCTTTTTGGGTTTTGTGAGTTCAGAACAAATTTATGTAATTTTTATCCAAAATCAGCATAGTATTGCATAAATTTTATACTTACACAAAAAATATTTAAACCATGTATCAACGTTTTCAAGAGTTAATGAATAAGATCGCAGACCTCAATTATGCAGCCGCGGTGCTTATGTGGGACCAAGAAACATATATGCCAATAAAGGGCGAAAAATATCGTTCGCAGCAAATTGCCACACTTTCTGGATTGTCTCACGATTTGTTTACTAGCAAAGAAATGCTTGAAATGATTGAGGTGCTTCGTTCGGATGAATCAATCAATTCAACCCAAAAACTGAATGTACTCGAAACGGCCAAAGTTTTAGATAAAAAGAAAAAGCTCTCAACTGCATTCGTAATCGAAATGTCAAAAACGGTCTCTAATACTTTTAGTTCATGGCAAAATGCGAAACAAACTAATGATACAGATTCCTATTTGACTCAACTCGAAAAATTAGTGCTTTTAAAGAGACAAGAGGCCGACATGTTAGGCTTTACCAATCATCCTTATGACGCTTTAATTGACGAATACGAACCAGGGATGACTGTTGCAGAATTGGACGCTCTGTTTTCAGAAGTTAAAATTAAAATGACAGAACTCCTTGTGAAAATTAACAAAACACCTCAGGTCAACGACGACTGTTTGAGACAACATTTTGACAAAGAGAAACAATGGAAATTGGGGCTTGAATTATTAAAGCGTATGGGTTATGATTTTGATGCTGGAAGACAAGATATTTCCTCTCATCCTTTTACAACATCCTTTAGCCCTCAAGACGTCAGGGTCACCACAAGAATTGCCGAAAACGACATAGCTAATATGATCTGGAGTTGTATTCACGAAGGCGGACATGCACTGTACGAACAAGGATTGCCTGAAGACCAATATGGCTTGCCTGCAGCTGAAGCTGTCTCGCTAGGGGTGCACGAATCTCAATCTAGATTATGGGAAAATAACGTAGGAAGACAATTGCCATTTTGGATGGCAAACTATCCCTTCCTTCAAAAAACTTTTCCAGAACAACTATCGAAGATTTCTTTATCTGATTTTTATAAGGCAATGAATAAAGTAGAGCCATCTTTAATTAGAACAGAAAGTGACGAAATCACCTATCACTTTCATATTATTATTCGCTACGAAATCGAAAAAAAATTAATAGAAGGTTCTCTAAAAGTAAAGGATGTTAAGCAAGCATGGAATAGCATGTATAAAGATTATATGGGTATCGATATTGTAGATGATAGAAATGGAATGCTCCAAGACGTCCATTGGAGTCATGGAAGTTTTGGTTATTTCCCGACATATTCTTTGGGTAGTTTTTATGCCGCTCAATATTTTGCCAAAGCATGTCAAGATATTCCAGAATTGGAAAGTGAGATTGAAAAAGGAAATAATCAGCTTTTGTTAGATTGGTTGCGAAAGAATATTCATACTCATGGTAAAAGATATTCTGCTAGCGAATTGTGTAATTTAATTACTGGAGAGAATCTAAGTTTAGATTTCTTTATGAAATATGCAAACAAAAAATATGGTGATATTTATGGATTTTAGATGTTTTAACATGAATTGAAGAAAATACCCATGGGAACAACTTCATAGAGCTAAATAGGGGAGAATACTTTTTCTGTAGTTAAATTAGTTCAATTCCTTTTTTCCTTTTTGTTGAAAATGAGTTTTATTATGTTATTTTTGTGTTAAAATAAAACGTAATGAAAAAAATATTATTCGTACCAATTTGTTTATTCTTTATGATGAGTTTAAATGCTCAGTCAATTTCTTTCCTAAGAGACACCACCTCATTAACACAATCAGTTACCGCAGGATCATATATAAGCATGCAAAATCGCTTCACAAACGCGGGAGTGATGGACCGATGGTACAAATGGAAAATGGTATCTTTAGTTTCTCCCATTGGATGGACTTTTACTGTATGTGATTGCAATGCTTGTGCTCCTGAAGGAGTTGACACAGCATCTTTCAGTGTAGCGTCTGGAGCAAATTGTATATTCGTGTATGACATGATTCATCAAGGTACTCCAGGAACTGGTATTGCAGAAGTAAAAGTAACTAGTCTTTCAGATTCTACCGATACCAAAACGGTATATTTTGTTGGAACAATGTTCTTAAACACTAGCGTTTATGACCAAATGAACAATGTTAATGCACAGATTTATCCTAATCCTGCTCAAAGTACTCTTTACTTCAATTCAGAGAAGATTATTTCTAATGGTTTATGCACTATTATAGATATGAATGGTCAAACGGTATATTCAAAAGAACTTAAGAATACGAAGGAAGAGTCAATAGATATTTCATTATTAGAATCAGGTAATTATTTACTCATTTTAAGAGACGAAGAAAACAAAACAATGATCACAAAATCAGTTGTTAAACAGTAGTTCAAATTTAAAATAAATTTTACAAAGAAGCCTCCCGTCAAGGAGGCTTTCTTTTTACAAAAAACAATACCTTTGTAGTAAACAGGTAAATTCAAATTATGAAGATTTCATTTAATTGGCTAAAAAATTATGTCACTACTACTTTGAATGCTGAAGAGGTTGGTAGATTGCTCACCTCAAGTGGACTCGAGGTGGAAGAAATTACACGCTTTGAATCCATTCCTGGAGGATTAAGAAACGTAGTTATTGGTCATGTACTTGAAAAAGAAAAGCATCCTGATGCCGATAAGTTAAGCATTACTAAAGTAAATATTGGGAATGAAATTCTACAGATAGTCTGTGGAGCCCCAAATGTTGCCGTCGGACAAAAGGTGGTCGTAGCTCTTGTAGGTGCAGAGCTCTCTTTTAGTAACGGCGAAAAAGTGATTATTAAAAAATCAAAAATAAGAGGTGTAGAATCTAATGGAATGATTTGTGCCGAAGACGAATTGGGAATTGGCGAAAGTCATGAAGGAATCATGGTCCTTTCAAATGACGTAAATCCTGGAGAATTAGCCGCTGATTATTTTAAGATGGTAAATGACGATTTATTAGATATAAATCTAACACCTAATCGAGGAGATGCTTATTGCCATACCGGGGTTGCTCGAGATTTGAATGCGGTGCTAATGCAGCGTAAACAAGCTACTTCAAGTTTTGTAAAGCCCAATCTTTCTCAACTTGAATTTCCGTCCTCATTAGGCCCCATTCAAGCAATAATCAAAACTGATAAATGTATTCGCTATTGCGGTGTTCAGCTTAAAAATGTGGTGGTAAAACAATCTGAAGATTGGCTAGCTAATCTGTTGAGGAGTATAGGGCTAAAATCAATTAATAATATTGTCGATATAACCAATTATGTACTACATGAATATGGTCAGCCTATTCACGCATTTGATGCAGACAAAATTACGAAAAATCAGTTAATTATTAAGCACCCAGAGGAGTCTACTCAATTCATTACCTTAGATGGGCAGGAAGTGAAATTGTTAGCGAATGATATTATCATCGCAGATGATGAAAAACCGATTTGTATTGCGGGTGTTTATGGTGGACTAAACTCGGGTGTTACCAATGAAACGGTCAATATTTTCCTAGAATCTGCCTGCTTCGATGCGACCTCCATCCGTAAAACAGCTTCTAGATTGAATTTGAGAACAGATGCTGCTATGCACTTCGAGAAGGGAACTGATGCGAATATTACAATAGAAGCGCTGAAGAGGGCAGTTCAATTGATCATTCAAATGGCAGGAGCAGAAATCAATGGAGCAATCATAGATCTTTATCCGCAAGAAGTTAAAAAAATAGAGATTAACGTTTTATACAAAAATATTCATCGATTAATTGGACAAGAAATAGATCAAGTAACTATTGAAGCCATTCTACACAGCTTAGAAATTGAAACTATAAATAAAACAGAACTTGGCTTTATTGCTGTTGTGCCCACATTTAAAACAGAAGTAACTCGAGAAGCCGATATTATAGAGGAAATTCTTCGAATTTATGGTTTTGACTTAATAGATGTTTCAAAGGACATATACGCATCTGTATCTTATAGAGAAAAAACGGACAGAAATAAAATCGAGTCAAAAACAGCTTCCTTTTTGATTGCAAATGGTTTTTATGAAATAATGACCAACCCAATTACTCAGTCCAAGCTCTATAACGATGATGATAAATCATTGGTCAAACTTGCGAACAGCATGACCTCTGAATTGGATATGATGCGTCAAACAATGTTGCATGGTGGGTTAGAGTCCATTGCATACAACCTAAATCGAAAGAATAATAAATTGCGGTTTTATGAATTTGGCTCTACTTACCTTCTAAACGATGCCGGTAAATATGAGCAAAAACAACACTTGGTTTGTTACCTTTCGGGCTTGTTTCATGATAAAAGTTGGCAAGGCCCTGCCGTCAAAAGCTCCTTCTTTCATTTGAAGTCCTTCGCAGAAAAAACATTGGAATTGCTTGGCATTTTTGATTGTAAAATCAACGAAATCTCTGAGCAAAGTATGGAATATGGAGTAGAGTTAATCTATCGTAATAAGTCCATCGTAATTGTTACAATGGTCAATAAGAAGTTGTCAAAACAATTCGATATTAAAGAGGAAGTATTTTATGCCTCCTTCGATTGGGACGAGATTTTAACGATCATTGCTACTCAAAAAGTACAATATAAGCCAGTGAGTAAATTTCCTTCAGTCAAGAGGGATTTAGCGCTGATTCTAAAAGACGATATCACCTACGAAGTCTTGAAAGCGTCTGCAAAAAAGGAGTTAAAAAGTCACCTACTAGAAATTAGTCTCTTCGATTTATACAAGGGTGATAAGGTAGGAAGTGATAAAAAATCAATGGCAATATCCTTCACACTTGGCGATGAAAATAAAACCCTAGCTGATAATGAAATTGAAAAACTGATGTCTAGATTGGTCGCTGTTTTTAAGAAGGAATTTGAAGCCGAAGTTAGAAGTTAACCAATCTGTAGTCGTTTTGGATAGTTTCAACGTAAATCGTAGTATCTACAGTATTATGGACTGATAAAACTTAAATTGAATTTAATCAAATACGCAAATTATAAAAAAAAATATATTTCAACTCGAATGCATACTTTTGTACCTATTCAATAAATAATGAATCAAAAAGCGGACACACTCATTAAGGGAATTAAAGACCAGATAGTTGATCTAAATCAACAATATCTCGCTGAAATTCAAAAAAATCAGGAATTGCAGAAACATCAAAGTATCCTGTACCAAAGCATTGAAAATCAAGAAGCTGTTATAGAACAGTTAAATAATCAACTACAATTGCTAAAAATGACTAATTTTGCAAACGCCGACAACGAAAACCAGCGTGACGAATTAAAACAAACAATTAACGAGTATATTAAAGAAATTGACAATTGTGTACAATTGTTGAACAGATAAAGAACAGGGCATTGAAAGACAGCAGTATAAATATTAAAGTGGGTATAGCAGAACGTATTTATCCATTGAGTATCAAGGTTGAAGATGAAGAAACGGTGCGCTTGGCGGCCAAGACCATCAATGACAAGATTAAAGAGTACTTAAATAGATATGCAGCCAAAGACAAACAAGATATTTTAGCGATGATCGCAATCACGTTTGCAGTAGATAACATTAAAAACAAAAACGGATCCATTTTGGACTCAAATAATGTTTTGATGGAAGAATCACTACTGGAGATTCAATCATTACTAGAAAAAACCCTACAAAAAGCAACTGTTTAAACAATACCAACGTATTGTCATTTCTTTATTTTACGCTTTTATTAACAGGTAAAATACCTCTAAACAAAAAATATTATGACAATTGCAATCATCGTGGGCATTGTTTTAGCTATCATAGGAACTGTTGCAGGATTTATGATTGGGAAAAACAGCCAAAAAAGTGTTAATGACCTCATAGAAAGTGAGGCGACTAAAAGAGCCGAAACAATCAAAGCAGACGCATTCAAAGAAGGCGAACGAATTAAAAAAGAAAAAATGCTTGAATCCAAGGAATTCCATCTGCAGGAAAAAGCAAAGCACGAGGCTGCTGTGCAAGAAAGAAATGCCAAGGTAATCGATAAAGAACAAAAAGTAAATCAATTACAAAATTCCCTAAATTCTAAATTAGAAAACTCCAATAGAAAGGAGAAGGAAATTGATGAGTTACGAGCTAACTTAGATAAACAAATCCAAGTGTCTGCTGCTCGAAAGGAGCAACTAGATAAGAGCCACGATGAAATGGTTAAAATGCTTGAAAAGGTTTCTGGATTGCCGAAAGAAGAAGCAAAAAATCAATTAATAGCATCCATGAAAAAAGATGCCGAGACAGAAGCAATGTCTAGTATTAAAGCAATTATGGACGAAGCTAAAGTGAACGCCAATAAAGAAGCCAAAAAAATTGTTATTCAAACTATTCAACGTACTGCAGCTGAACATACAATAGAAAATACCGTTTCGGTTTTTAACCTAGAAAGTGATGAACAAAAAGGACAAATCATTGGTAGAGAAGGAAGGAATATACGTGCTATTGAAGCTCTAACTGGTTGCGAAATTGTTGTCGATGATACACCGGAAGCAATTTTAATCTCTGGTTTTGACCCAATTAGAAGAGAGATTACTCGTTTAGCTTTGCAAAGATTGACAGCCGATGGCCGTATTCACCCAGCAAGAATTGAGGAGGTTATTGAAAAAACAAAAAAACAACTCGAAGATCACATTCGCGAAATAGGAGAGAGAACGGTAATAGATATGGGCGTGCAAGGATTGCATCCAGAATTAGTAAGATATGTCGGCCGAATGAGATTCCGTTCATCTTATGGTCAGAACCTATTACAACATTCAAGAGAAGTGGCAAATTTATGTGCTACAATGGCTTCCGAATTGGGATTAACACCAAAATTAGCCAAGCGGGCAGGCTTGTTACATGATATTGGAAAGGTGCCTGACGAAGAATCTGAGTTAAGTCATGCGCTCTTAGGTGCTAAACTTTGTGAGAAATATGGTGAACATCCAGCAATCGTCAATGCCGTTGGGGCACATCATGATGAAATGGAAATGAAATTCGTAATTTCTCCTATCATTCAAGCTTGTGATGCCATCTCTGGTGCAAGACCTGGCGCAAGACGCGAAATGATGGAAGGCTACATCAAACGTATTGCTGATTTAGAAAATTTGGCCATTAGCTACGATGGTGTGGACAAAGCATACGCTATTCAAGCA
This sequence comes from Chitinophaga pinensis, assembly GCA_945872405.1. Classification (GTDB taxonomy): domain Bacteria; phylum Bacteroidota; class Bacteroidia; order Chitinophagales; family CAMDFR01; genus CAMDFR01. The sequence goes on from CAMBZT010000005.1 coordinate 32,081, forward strand.
GGAAGAGAGCTGCGTGTAATCGTTGAAAGCGACAAGGTAACTGATAAAAGGGCAGAAGAACTGTCTTTCGAAATTGCTAAAAAAATTCAAGACGAAATGACCTACCCAGGCCAAATTAAAGTCACTGTTATTCGAGAAAAACGTGCTATCAGCGTGGCAAGATAGACAACCAATCGCCATTTAATTTAATTTTTGTTGGAGATAGGCTAAAAAACCGTATCTTTGCACCTCATTTTTTAATAACAAATAAATAACCACGTATGCAAAATTACTATGAAACCACGTTCGTGATGACGCCAGTGCTTTCTGCAGAAGAGGTGAAGAAAACCGTAACAGGTTATTCTGAATTCTTCCAAAAGAACAACGCTGAAATCATTCTCGATGACCACTGGGGTTTGAAACAGTTGGCATACCCGATCGGAAAAAAGACGACCGGTATTTATCATCACATCGAATTTAAAGCAACGTCAGATCTAATTGACAAGCTGGAATTGATGTTTCGAAGAGACGAGAATAATATTATTCGTTTCCTTACGATTAAGCTTGATAAACACGCCGTTCTTTATAACGACAAAAAGCGTCAAGGCTTAGCGGGTAGAAACAAAAAAATTAGTTCACCTTCAAAAACAGAAGCATAAGTCATGGCAGTAAGAAAAGACACTATTAAGTATTTAACTTCACCGGCTATTGCTATCACGCAAAAGAAGTATTGCCGATTCAAAAAATTAGGGATCCGGTATGTAGATTATAAGGACCCTGAATTCTTATTGAAGTTCGTAAACGAACAAGGTAAATTGTTACCTCGTCGTATCACCGGAAACTCTTTGAAATTTCAAAGACGTGTATCTCAAGCAGTAAAAAGAGCAAGACATTTAGCTATTTTGCCTTTCGTAACAGATTTGTTAAAATAGAAAATTAGACTAACATGGCAGCAATGGAAATGATTTTATTAAAAGACGTAGATAATTTAGGCTACGCAAACGATGTAGTAAAGGTTAAACCTGGCTACGGTCGTAACTTTTTGATTCCTCAAAAATTAGCAGCAGTTGCAAACTTAACCAATAAAAAAATATTGGCAGAACGCTTAAAAGTGCGTGATAGAAAAGAGGTTTCACTTCTTGCTAAAATTACAGAAGTGAAAGAGAAAGTTCAAAAAGTAACTGTTAGAATTGAAGCTAAGGTGGGGACTACTGATAAGATTTTTGGTAGTGTAACAACGCATCAAATTCAAGAGGCAATATTAGCGCAGACTGGTATCGAAATCGAAAGAAGAAAAATTTCTTTTGTCGAAGGTCCAATCAAAGTGTTAGGTAACTACACAGCAAAAATTGACCTGACGAAAGAGCACTCTGTCGAGATTCCTTTCGAAGTAGTAGCTGCAACGGAAGCATAGAAACTAACATAAAATATTCTGAAAAGTCCCGCAATGCGGGACTTTTTTATTGAATCACCAAGCGATGTGTTACTTTTGTTCAAGCATCTAAAGTGGGTTCAAGAATAGAAGAATCATAATTTCAACCTTCTTGAGCGCTAATATATACACTAGCTTTATTTAAAACTAAATCGAAAATAAAATGCCTACAATTGTTATATCTGGTGCTTCTCGTGGAATAGGTAAAGCGATTTCCATTGCTTTCGCAAACAAGAAATTTGATGTCATCTTTTGTGCTCGTGATGAAGAAAACTTAATATCTCTACAAAAAGAATTGCAAATAATTTATCCAGAAGGTAAGTTTGTGTTCTTGATAGCTGATATGTCAAAAAAAGAAGACGCAAAAGCATTTGCGAAATTTGCAACAACACAAACAAATAGAATCGACATTTTAGTAAATAATGCTGGTACTTTTTTACTAGGAAATATCCATGATGAGGAGGATTCAAACCTCGAAATAATGATGAATACAAATGTCTTCAGTGCCTACTATCTCACTAAGGGAATCTTGCCAAAAATGATGATACAAAAAAAAGGTCACGTCTTTAATATCAGCTCTATTGCCGGAATTAATGCATACAATAACGGGAGTTCTTATTCTATATCAAAATTTGCAATGCAAGGCTTTTCAAAATCTTTAAGAAACGAAATGAAAGAGCACGGAATTCGAGTCACAGCAGTGTTACCGGGTGCTACACTCACCGATTCATGGTCAGGCGTTGATTTGCCTCAAGAGAGATTTATTCGTCCTGAAGATGTCGCAAAAGCGATTTGCAATATCTATGATTTGTCAGACAGAACGGTAGTCGAAGAAATTATCTTAAGACCACAATTAGGAGATATTTAATCGACAATAGACCAATGCATTTTTTATAGCTTCGCCTTCTGATCTTTCCTTCTTTGATAATACCAAACACCTCCCACCAACATCGTCAATAAATAGGGAGCACCTAACAAATAAATAATCCCCCTATTAATGCCAGCCAAGTCCTTACTGCCTGCCCCATTAGATGTTTCAGCCGTTGCCTTGCACATCGCACATTGCGCTTTTAATGGAGCACTCGAAACGAATAACAAGAAAAAAATACCAACTGTAAAAAAAACTTTTTTCATAATATTTCTATCTATTTTCTAGTAAAATTTAAAGAATTGATTCTATAAAAACTTAACAAATTTTTCCGGACTATGTTCGCGCATCATGCCATATACTTTCATAAATATTTCTTCTGCATTTGGCTTCGAAAAATAATCACCATCAGAACCATAAGCACTCCTGTGCTCTTTAGCAGCTATAGTCATTGGCTTGCTGTCCAGATAGCGATATCCATCTTGTACCTCCAATATCTGTTGTAACAAAAAAGCAGAGGCACCTCCCGGCACATCTTCATCTACCACCACCAATCGATTCGTTTTTTGTAAGGACTTCACAATATCATGATTCAAATCAAATGGCAACAAACTTTGTACATCAATCAACTCAACAGAAATACCAAATTCATTGAGTTGATCAATCGCTTCTTGACAAACTCTTAAGGTGCTTCCATAGCCCACCATAGTTATATCTACGCCTTCTTGTAATACCTCTATTTTCCCTAAAGCCAAACTAAATTCTGTAAGATTATCTGGCAATCTTTCCTTCAATCTATAGCCATTCAAGCATTCAATAATCAAGGCAGGTTCGTCACTTTTTATGATGGTATGATAAAACCCAGCCGCTTGTGTCATGTTACGTGGTACCAACACATACATGCCACGCAAAGAACCGAGTATCATCCCTATCGGCGATCCAGTATGCCAAATGCCTTCTAAGCGATGTCCCCTAGTTCGAATAATACATGGTGCTTTTTGTCCTCCTTTGGTCCGGTACTGTAAACAGGTTAAATCATCCACCAACGGTTGTAAACCATAAATCAAATAATCTAAATATTGTATTTCTGCAATCGGACGTATGCCACGCATTGCAAGACCTATAGCTTGTCCCATAATAGTAGCTTCTCTTATGCCTACATCAAATACACGATGCTCGCCATACTTTTCTTGCAAACCAGCAAAGCCCTGATTCACATCCCCAATCTTGCCTACATCTTCACCAAAAGCAACCACATTAGAATGCTTTTCCAAAATATCATCAAAGCATTTGTTGATGATTTCAAATCCATTCAACATCTCCGAATCATCGCTATATATAGCTTCTACGGCTTCTACTTTTAAAGCACTAAGCGAAGATTCACTATACAAATTAGTATTGTAACGAGATGCATTCACCGCCTCAAAGTTATTTTTCCATGCAATTAATGCTTGACGTTCAATACTTGTATTCCCGATCGTTTGTCGTAAAGCCTTATAAATTGCCTTTAAAATATCTCTTCGAAATGGATCAATTCCATTCTGCAATTCTTGAATCGTTTCCGCAAGTGAGTCGTTGCCAATAGATACTCTCAGCCCATCCAATAAAGCAGTGCTTTCAGCAATCTCCTGCTTAATCGGAACACTATATTTTTGCCATGCCGCACGCTTCGATGCATTTACAGTCTCCTTTGCAATAAGCTCAATTGCTAACAAACTTTCTTCGCTAATCATGTTATTTGACAATAACCATTCTCGCATTTTTTTTACACAATCAAAATCTTTTTCCCACTCTAATCTTTCTTTGTTCTTATAACGCTCATGCGACCCAGATGTTGAGTGCCCCTGTGGTTGCGTTACTTCAACAATATGAAAAATCGCAGGAATATGTGTCTCTCTTATCTTTTTTATGCCCTTCGCGTATCCCTCACATAACGATGCATAATCCCATCCTTTAATCACATAAATATCAAAACCTTCTCCCTTTTCATTCAGCTTCATTCCACCCAACGCCTCAGAAATACTGCCTTTGGTTGTCTGGTATTCTCTAGGAACGGAAATCCCATACCCATCATCCCAAATACTTATTGCAACCGGTAAGCCAAGCACACCAATTGCATTCACCGATTCCCAAAATACACCCTCACTTGTCGACGCATCTCCAATAGAGGTAAAAACAACCTCATTTCCATTATTAGAAAAATTATTTTCTCCCGCTAGTGAAGGATTGTTCCGATACATTTTTGATGCCTGCGCCAAACCCACCGCACGAACCATCTGACTCGCTGTCGGTGACGAATCCGCAGCACTATTTTTCATCTCCTTTAGGTTCTTCCAATGACCATTTTCATCCAAACTTCGCGAGGCGAAATGACCATTCATTTGGCGCCCACCTGTTGCTGGCTCATCCTCAATACTCGGTATCGCATACAATTGTGCAAAATACTGCTCCAAATCAACAATGCCCGATGCCATCATCCATGTCTGATCCCTGTAATAACCACTTCTAAAATCCCCGTCCTCAAAATTTTTCGCTAAAGCTATCTGAGCCAATTCTTTTCCATCACCGAAAATGCCAAATTTGGCTTTGCCTGTTAGTACCTCTTTCCTTCCCATTAAACTAGCCTCTCGACTCAAACATGCCAGCTTATAATCTCTCAAAACTTCTTCGACAAAACTGTCAAATGAGATTTTTTTTGTTTCGTTTATTGCGTCTTGCATTGAATATATTTCTAACGCAAATTTACAACAATATAAAATTAAATGGAACTCATTTTTAGATGCTAAGTTTTGAAATTATTGCACTCACATTAAGTCATAAAAATTTTGTAAAGTCATCTATACATATGCCTCCTATATATTAAGGAGCAATAGTTTTTATTCTCTTTGGGCGTCTCACCAGCCTGTAAAATACACTGCTTTGTGCGCCCACAAAGAGAGTAAATGCCGCAGGCTGCTGTCGTGCTGTTCGCTTGTAGTTGCGCAAAAATGCCGCAAGCTACCACTACCATCACTCACGCACTTTTACTCATTTTTGCTTAACTTTACAACTCAGTTTAATGCACTAAAGAGATTATGAAAGTAACAGAACATATAGAAAAAGCAAAGGGAAAAACACTATTCTCCATCGAAATTCTACCTCCTCAAAAAGGAAAAACTATTGATGATCTGCTAAAAGTGATTGATCCTTTTATGGAATTTAAACCTCCATTTATAGACGTTACTTATCATCCCGAAGAAATGATTTTTAAAAAAAATGCAGATGGATCAGTCTATGAAGTGCCTTTGAGAAAAAGACCCGGTACCGTGGGTATCTGCGCTGCCATTCAAGGTAAATTGGGCGTAGATGCTGTACCGCATCTTGTTTGCCATGGTTTTACAAAAGAGGAAACGGAGGATGCATTATTTACCTTACATTATTTAGGAATTGATAATGTACTTCTTCTAAAAGGCGATGACAAAATGCCTACGAGTAATGCAAATAAAAGAGGACATCAGTTTGCCAACGAATTAGTCTCACAGGTCACCGATTTAAACAATGGAAAATATTTGTACGAAGAAACAGCGAATGAACTAAAAACAAATTTTTGTATTGGTGTCTCTGGCTATCCCGAAAAACATTTCCAAGCACCAAACATGATTGCCGATTTGAATAATCTTAAAAGAAAAGTTGATGCCGGTGCCGAATATATTGTTACCCAAATGTTTTTCGATAACAAAAAGTATTTTGACTTCGTAGCCCTTTGCAGACAAAACGGAATTACAATTCCGATTATTCCCGGTCTAAAACCAATCGATAAAAAAGCACAACTAAAAGTGCTGCCATCCATGTTTTATATCGACCTTCCGCAAGATTTAGTGCTTGCCATAGACAAATGTAAAGACGATCAAGCCGCAAAACATATTGGAATCGAGTGGGCAATAGCTCAATCGAAAGAACTCAAACAAGCTGGTGTACCAGTCCTTCATTATTATACTATGAGCAGAAGTGAATCTGTTGTCAAAATCGCTTCTGCTATCTTCTAATTTTAAATTTATAATAATTTATTTTATTATTTTTTTGTTTGAAATTTTTTAGTTAGTTTTGTTTTAAATATTAAATTAACAATTTATTAAATCAAATTTCATTCAAAATGACAAAAAAACTACCAAATCAATTAAGTAGACCTTTGTTTTCTGTATGTCGAAGCTTTTTAGGAAAGCTTGGAACGACCGTCAGTAAAGGTATGCAAGTGTTTGTTGTGATGTTGATTTTTACGGCAGCAATGCTTACAAATCAATCAACAAAAGCAGCAACACAAGTTTATTTAATACCGCAATCACAACTAGTTAATCTTGCCTCCACATGTGGTACAGGTTCATATTATAATGGTTGTAGTTCTTTAAGACCAGGTTTTACATGGACAGATGTGCTTTCAGGTGGAACCACAATTACTTCTGTCACCATCGAATTTAATGTTGGTGTAGAATGTGGTCCTACGTTACACACTACTGAATTGAATGGTGCGGCAGAAGCTAATTTCACCACATCAGTTAATTGGTGTAATTGTACTGGTTCAGGACAACCTGCATTTTCAATGCCAGGTACATTAGCCAATTATGTTGTTGGTGGTTCAAATACATTTACTTTTGATAGCCCCTTATCTACTTGTGTAGGGCTTGCGCAAGACGCAGCAATTGGAGGGCAATATGCAAGAATTACGGTAGATTATGTCTCTTCATGTGTTACTCCTGTAGTATCTGCTTCTCCTGCAACTTCATGTTCTTCACCCTTAACCACAGATTTAGTGGGTATTTCTGCAGGCAATAATATAGATTGGTTTGATGCGGCCTCAGGTGGTACCTTTTTAGGCTCTGCAGCTTCAGGTTCTAACTTCCCTCAAACACTTTCTGGTACCACAACTTATTATGCAGAGGCATCAGGTGGTAGTTGCATTACTTCAACGCCACGTGTTCCAGTTTTGGTGTCTATAGGCGTTCCTCCTGCACCTTCTTCAGTTATTGCTGTAGAAGATTCAATTTGCCCGCTTCTTACTTCTAGTTTAAGTGCAATGGCACCTGGTTATACTATTGATTGGTATAATGCATCCTCTGGAGGGACTTTATTAGGTTCTTCTGCTTCAGGTGCTAGCTTTGTGGTTAGTCCTTCTGGTACTACTACCTATTATGCAGAAGCAAGTGCGAGTGGATGCACAAGTGCAACAAGAACAGCAGTTACAGTATACGTAACACTTACTTCTCCAGCAGCTCCTTTTGGAGGTTCTGCATCTCCAAGTGTTATTTGCCCTTCAGCACTCTCAGATATTTCAGCTTCAGCTGCTACTGCGATTATTGATTGGTACGACGCTCCTACAGGAGGTACTTTACTTGCCACTGTATCTAGTGGTTCACCATTTACTGTGAGCCCATCGGTAACCACAACATATTATGCACAAGCAAATGAAGCTATTCCGGGTGGTACTACCACCTTTAACTATACTGGTGCAGCTCAATCTTTTACAGTACCAGCAGGTGTTCTTTCGCTCACAATTGATGCAAGAGGCGGACAAGGTGGTGTGTCTTCAGGATTCACTGGAGGTCTCGGTGCTAGAATGGAAGGTACTTTTGCAGTAACTCCAGGACAGGTTTTAACTGTTGTGGTTGGCGCTCAAGGTGTAAGAAGTTATAATTCAGGCTCCGGTGGTGGCGGCTCTGGTGTTGTCGACGGTGCAACACCGATGATTATCGCTGGCGGTGGCGGTGGCGCATCCGAGAATGGTTCTGAAAATGGGCAAGCTGGCCAAATAACCACTACTGGTGGTAACTCTTCAGGCCCAGGTGGATCTGCTGGTTCTGGTGGCCAAAAAGGTTATGTTTCAGGCGATTGCGGTTGGGCCGGCGGCGGCGGCGGCTTCAGCGGAGATGGTTATGGTGGTGACGGTGGTTGGGATGGTGGACCTCTTCCGGGAGTTTTAGGAACTGTTGGTGGTGCACGTTCATGGTTGAATGGCGGTGCTGGTGGTTCTAACGGTGGCTGTTCATTCTCCTACCCTAATAACGGCGTATTTGGTTGCGGCGGCGGTGGATCTGGCTCTTATGGAGCTGGCGGCGGCGGCGGATACAGCGGCGGTGGCGGTGGTCATTATACAGCATCTTCAGGTCAACGTTGTGGTGGCGGTGGCGGTTCATTGAATACAGGAACTAGCCAAACGAACACTGCAGGATTCCAATCAGGTAACGGTCAAGTTATTATTACATCAGCACTTGTTGCAGGATGTGTTTCTCTAACCCGCTTACCTGTAACAGTTACAATAGGTACTCCAGCAGCTCCTTTGTCAGCAACTGTATCAGATGATACAATTTGCCCAAGCGATGCAGTTATTTTAACTGGAATTGCTCCTGGTCACGATATTAATTGGTATGATGTGGCTTCTGGTGGAACGGCTCTAGGTACGGTAGCTACTGGAGTTGGATTTTCTGTCTCTCCAACAGTTACTACAACATATTATGCAGAAACTTCATTAGGTGGTTGTTCAAGTGCTACTCGTACATCAGTTACGGTATATGTAGTATTACCTCCGGCTCCTCTATCCGCATCTGCCTCACCAAGTTCAATTTGTCCTGGTGCGATCTCTTTATTGTCAGCAGTTGCTTCAGGAATGTATATTAATTTTTACGATGCAGCATCTGGCGGTACTTTAATAGGTGGTGCAATAAGTGGTGCTTCCGTAGGTGTTAGCCCTCTGGTAACGACTACTTATTATGCATCTGCTATCACTCTTTCTCCAGGTGGATCAGTTTCCTATCCATACACTGGAGCTATGGAAAGTTTCACAGTACCAATTGGTGCTACATCTATATCTATAGAAGCATTTGGTGCGCAGGGAAGATCAGCAGACGGAAGTTTTGTTGGTGGTCTGGGTGCTAGAATGAAAGGTGATTTTGCTGTAACAGGTGGTGATCAACTTATTGTTTTAACTGGCGCTCAAGGTCTAGTAATTGGCGGTAGCGGCGGCGGCGGCGGCGGCTCTTTCGTGGTCAAAGTAGATGCTTCTTCTTCGGATGTAATTGCTTCTGGTCCTTTTGCAGGTACTTCCGTAACTCCTTTGCTTATTGCAGGTGGTGGAGCCGGTACAAGAACTTCAGTTTCTCAAAATGGTAATCCTGGTGTTACAACCAATACTGCAACAACAGCATCTGGTTCAGGAATGACGGGTGGTGGTGCTGTGAGTGGAGCAACGCCAGGTCTAGGCGGTAGTGTTTCTTCAAGCTCATGGGGATCTGCCGGTGGTGGATTTAGAGGAACCGGTGCTTCTGATGGAAGTTTTGGTACGGGTGGTTCTAGCTTTCTTAATGGTGGAGCTGGTGGTGTCAATGCATGTTCCGGTGGTGGCGCTTGCGGTGGTTTCGGCTCTGCAGGTAGCGGCGGCGGTTGCGATGGCGGCGGCGGCGGTGGTGGCTACACTGGTGGCGACGGTGGTCGTGTTGCAGGTGGTGGCGGTTCATTTAACACTGGTTCTGCACAAAGTAACACAGATGGTGTTCGGTCCGGTAATGGTCTAATCACAATTACATGGAATAATATTTTAGGATGCGAATCAGCTACAAGAACTCCAGTGACTGTTACAGTTACTGGTATTTCTCCAGCAGCTCCAACTCCAGTTACAGTAACTCCAACAGATATTTGTGTGTCAGGTACTGTTTTATTAAATGCAATAGCTGCAGGTGACAACATTAATTGGTATGTGGCAGATTCTGCTGGTATTTTGTTAGGCACAAGTGTAAGTGGAGTAGATTTTTCTCAATATACAGATTCAACAACTATATTTTATGCAGAAGCAATAAGTTCATTTGGATGTCAGAGTTTAACTCGTACTCCAGTTACTGTTGTTATGCACCCAGCTTTAGTAGCACCAACCATTACAGGTTCTGGTTCAGCAATCACATGTAGTGGTAGTGTTACAATATCTGCAATTGGTTCAGGTACTTCATTAGATTGGTTCGATGCTTCTTCTGGTGGTACTTTGTTATGTGGAGGTTGTGCAAGTTATACAACACCTACAATCAGTACTTCTACTTCTTATTGGGTAGAAACAACTGATGGTATTTGTACTTCACCGCGCACTCAAGTAGATCTTGTTGTTACACCTTATCCTGCACCAACCATTACAGGTTCTGGTTCAGCAATCACTTGTAGCGGTAGTGTTACAATATCTGCAATTGGTTCAGGTACTTCATTAGATTGGTTCGATGCTTCTTCTGGTGGTACTTTATTATGTGGAGGTTGTGCAAGTTATACAACACCTACAATCAGTACTTCTACTTCTTATTGGGTAGAAACAACTGATGGTGTTTGTTCTTCACCTCGTACGCAAGTAGATATTGTTGTTACACCTTATCCTGCACCAACCATTACAGGTTATGGCTCAGCAATTTCATGTAGTGGTTCAGTAACAATCACAGCAATTGGTTCTGGCTCTTCATTAGATTGGTATGATGCACCATCAGGTGGTACAAACATATGTACAGGATGTGCAAGTTATGCTACTCCTACGCTGTTTGCAACTACAACGTATTATGTAGAAACAGGTGATGGCGTATGCTTCTCTCCACGAACAGCAGTAACAATTATTGTTGAGCCATATTTGGCACCAACAATTACAGGTTCAGGTTCAGCAATTTCATGTAGTGGTTCAGTAACAATCACAGCGATTGGTTCTGGTACGTCATTAGATTGGTATAATGCTGCCTCAGGCGGTACAAGTTTGTGTATTGGTTGTGCAAGTTATACAACACCAACAATATCTACTTCAACCACTTATTGGGTAGAAGCTACCAATGGTGTTTGTACCTCTCCAAGAACTGCAGTAACAATTTTGGTAGTTATTCCTTTTGGTTTACCAACAGTTACATCAACGCCAGCGCCTTCAGCAATTTGTGCAGGTTCAAGTATTGATTTGAATGCGGTTACTACGTCAACAACTATCAATTGGTATGATGCAGCAACAGGAGGTACATTATTAACAACAGTAGGTACAGGCGTCAACTATACAGTATCTCCAACTGTAACTACTTCATATTGGGCAGAAGCTACAGATGGTGGAGCATGTTTCGCAGGTAGAGAAAAAATCACAGTGATAGTTACAAGTGTGACTCCACCAACGCCAGTTACAGCAACAGCTTCAACAATTTGTATAGGTTCAAGCTCATTATTGAATGGTACATCAGCAGGTAATAGTATCAACTGGTATACAGATTCAGTAGGTGGTACTTCAATTGGAACAAGTGCAAGTGCAGCCAATTTCTCAGTAACTCCTTCATCTACTACTACTTATTATGCAGAAGCAGCCTCCCCAGCTTTCTCAGCAGGTACTGCAACATTTGCTTATACAGGTGCAATGCAAAGCTTTACAGTACCAGCAGGTGTTGTAAGCATTAATATTGATGCATTAGGTGCTCAAGGTAGATCTGGTGGAAGTTTTGTAGGTGGTTTAGGAGCTCGAATGAGTGGTAATTTCAACGTTACACCAGGTGATCAATTGATTGTATTGACAGGTCAACAAGGAATTAGAATCGGCAACAGCGGTGGCGGTGGCGGTGGATCTTTTGTTGTAAAAGTAGATTCAACATCTATAGACATGATTACAGCTGGTCCTTTTGCTGGTACTTCAGTAACTCCATTAGTTATTGCCGGAGGTGGTGCTGGTATTAGAGGAAGTGCTTCTCAAAATGGTAATCCAGGTGTTACCACAAATACAGCAACAACGGCTTCTGGTGGTTCTAGTTCTGGTGGTGGTGCTGTAAGTGGCACAACACCAGGTCTTGGTGGTATCGCATCCTCTTCTTCTTGGGGATCTGGCGGTGGTGGATTCCGAGGTGACGGTGCTTCTGATGGAAGTTATGGTACGGGTGGTACAAGTTTCCTAAGTGGCGGTGCAGGCGGTCTTAAATCTTGCAGCTCTGGTGGATCATGCGGTGGTTTCGGCTCTGGCGGTAGCGGCGGCGGCTGTTATGGCGGCGGCGGCGGCGGTGGCTACACGGGAGGCGACGGCGGTTGGATTGGCGGCGGCGGTGGATCATATAACATCGGTACTGGACAAGTAAATACTGACGGAGTTCGTTCAGGTAATGGTTTAGTAACTATTACATGGTCTGGTTATAGTGGATGTGCATCCCCAACCAGAACAGCCGTAACAGTTACAGTAAATACTGCACCAGTTATCGTAACACATCCAACCCCAACAACAACTTTAACGATTGGATCTTATTTCTCACTTTATGTCGTAGCAACAGGAGCAGTTAGTTCATATCAGTGGTATCGCGGCGGAACGCTACTCTCAGGTGCAACTGATGATACTTTAATAATACCAAGTGTCATTTCGACTGATGCAGGTAACTATACTTGTAGAGTTGCAGGATGTGGTACAGTTATATCTACTATTGGTGTATTGAGTATTACTATTTCACTGGCAGGCGATTCTAGATGTGTCCCAGTTCGTTTCGAACCAACAGGTGTATTTGCAGAAACAGCTGAGAGAAATCTAGGTGTAGCTAATCCTGATTGTGATACTATTGTATCAAACAATTCAGCTTCTTCAAACGAAACAGGTGAGCCATTTGGTTCAGCAGCAGGCGCAGGAGGATACCAACGTACAATGTGGTACACAATGAAGAGTCCAACATGTGCGGCAAATAGCGTACGATTCTCAACAAATACCTCACCAACAGATTTCAATAGTAGATTGACAGCTTACCATAGAGTAGATCCATTGTTGTGCACAGGTGCTATGGTAGAATTAGCATCTATCGATGATGATGGTTTTGGTAGTATGACAGATGCAGCATCCGTTACCTTATTACCAGGTACAGGAGCATCAAGTTCTTCTACTTTCTTGCCAGGCGAACATATCTATGCTCAGGTATCAGGTTTTGATGGAGCTTCAGGTAACTATGGAATTGTTGTAGATGTTGATGCACCGGCAATTACAGCGGGTACAGTAACATCAGGTACAATAGAAGTTAACTTAGATTACGCAGCACTTCATGCTTATGGTGTTCCTTTTTCAAGCTTCTATTTAAGAAGTAGAAAAGTAGGAGATCCATTAACTAGATATACTCAAAAAACAATTTCTTCTAGTTCAACAACTGCAACTATCTCAGGTTTAATCTCAGGCGCATCTTACGATGTATGGATGATGTATCGTTGTAGTGCAGGTGATAGATGGGTTTCAAGTAAAATCACTGTTACCACTATCGCAGGTTGTTCAGGTCCAATCGCAGCTCCAACTGTAGTTGCATCATCAACTTCTGCAGGTGTAGCATGTAAATCGGTAGATATTGGATGGACTCCTTCATCATTAGCAACTATGTATACAGTAAGATGGGCATTAGCTAGTACACCAGCAAGATATTCTAGCAGAAGTGTAACAGCACCAGCAAGTAGCTATACAACAGGTGCAGTTTTAGTATCAGGTACAAATTATATATGTTGGGTGATTACAACGTGTGTAGGCGGTGCTACGTTTACAAGTCCAGTAACGACTTTCACTACATGTGGTGCAATACCAAGAATGTCTGATCCAGATGCAAGTACAGAAGACGGAGTTTATGCATACAATAACTTAGAATTCCATCACATGGGCATCAATGATATTTCTATGTCAATAGATGTTCAAAATGGTGAAGTTAATTTGACAAGAGTGGAAGGTTCTGGCAATGAAAGTGGTACTCCATTAATCACAGCTATTAAGATGATTGATAACATGAGTATACACCCGAATCCAGCAAGAACAGCAGCTACACTTAGTTATTTATTACCAAGCGAAAGCGAATCAATGAGTATTACAATTTATGATGCTCAAGGAAAAGAGGTGTCAAGCGAGTTGATTTCAGATCCTTCATTAGCTGGTGATTATATAATTAACTTATCTAATTATGCAAGTGGATTATATTTTGTAAAAGCACAGACTGGTAACTTTAGCGAAACAAGGAAACTTGTGGTAGATAAAGATTAATAGTTAGGTATTATATTCTTAAGAAGCGGGCTAATCGAAAGATTGGCCCGCTTTTTTATGTAGAATAGAATACTGACTTTTGTGGAATAGAAAAAGTAGAAGTGTATATATTTGCCACTAAAGATTAACGCATTGGAGTGCATTTTATTTTTACATGGAGTATTAGGTACCTTGCTTTGCCGAGGAGCGCAAGACAACGTGGTTAGGATGGAAGAAACAAATGAGGTTGCAAAGAAATTGACGAAAGGTGATATTTATATTTTTGAGGTAAAAGGACACCTATTTGAAGATATTAGTGCAAGAGATTTAGCTGAAAAAATAAAATTATTTTTTAGGATCAATAATCCATTAAGGGTAGTTAAATAGTAAAAATGGAAATATTTTATAGTAAGCAACTAGTGATTTCTACTGAATGTGTATTGGATGAAAATGAGTCTTCTCATCTTGTTAATTCTCTAAGAAAGCGCAACGGGGACGATATTCAACTTACGGATGGTAATGGCAAGCTTTATGAAGCCATCATAGTTCAGAATCATGCAAAGAAGTGTGTTGTAAAGGTGACAAAATTGATGAAGGAGGTTAAGAGCGAGTTTCCATACGAGCTACATTTGGCAATTGCCTTAACAAAAAACATGGATCGTTTTGAGTACTTTGTTGAGAAAGCAGTTGAAATTGGCATCACCACAATTACACCACTATTGTGTGAGAAGAGTGAGCGAAAGATTTTGAATAATGCTAGGATAGATAAGATTGCATTAAGTGCTATGAAACAATCTGGAAGTCTTTTTTTGCCAGAGATTTGCGACCTTACTACATTCAATGATTTTATTTTGACAAATTCAAAGAGCGTAAAACTTATCTGTGTCTGCTCAGGAGAGAGAGAGTTGTTAGAGCATTCCATTTTAAGAAATGAGCGTAATATTGTGATGGTTGGTCCAGAAGGAGATTTTAGCTTGAATGAAATAAGTTTTGCAGCGCTTCATCAATCGAGAATGATTTCATTGGGAGAGAAGAGAATGCGTGTAGAAACTGCTGGCGTTTATGTTTGTTCTGTATTTAATATGATGCATCATTGAAAGGATGCTCTCTCAATTACTTGGCTTCATCGTTTTTATATATTCCTATCAAGTATATTTTAGTATGAATTTAATGCAACAGGTATTGTCCGAAAAGGATTGGCTCTTAGAAAAGTTGTATGTATAAACTGGAAGCAAGTTCAGGAGGGGTTTTATAGTTTAATTTTCTCATTTACATGTTATATTTGTAGAGACATGAAATTAAAATTACTATTTGTTTTTTTGCTTTTTGAGTATTTTGGTGCGCAAAGTCAGACTCTTCGAATCATCAGTGATCTTGATACTCAGAAACAATGGTCATTAATTTTGATAATGCTTTTTCTATTTTTTAAATGGAGTATTTACTGACTAATTCTGAGCGGAAATTTTACCTTGATGCGTTAATAGAAGATGATTGCATTTTTTAGTTTTTATTCCTTTATGTTAGCAAGAAACAGAGCAATTATGCTACGAATAACACTTTTTACTATCCTAGTTTTGACGCATTTTAGTTCTCTTCAGGCGCAAAGTATTGACACTATCATTTACAGTCATCCTGAAATTATAGCAACATATATAAATGGGCAAGACGCCTTGTTGCGGGATATCAGAAATAATATTGATTATAATTCAAATCCTGGACTTATAAACTTAAAAGGTCGGCTAAAGGTTACCTATGTTGTAGAGAAAGATGGGTGTACAAGTCATGTGATTACTTTTCCTTCTGGTTTTGAGAAGGAGATGAGTAGGTTATTTGATTTGTTTTTAGGATGGTATCCAGCTCAGCAATCTGGTGAGGCTGTTAGAAGTTTGAATGTACTTTCGCTTTATTTTAATTTACATTGAGTTTTGAGTAATTATTTTTTGCTAATTGTATTTGTGAAGTGATTGATGCAGTAGGGATAGCAGCGTGTGCCGTGCACAGCGCATAGCCCGCAGCTGGTTGTTCTTTTGCCAGCTGACTGCCAAAATGAAAATCAATAATTCGATAAAATTCCATTAAATTTGTGTTCAGTTTTTAAACCAAATCAAGAGGGATATATGAAAAATTTTGCGATGATAGGAGTTGCTGGTTACATTGCTCCTCGACATATGAAAGCTATAAAAGAGACGGGGCACACTTTGATAGCTGCTTTAGATAAATTCGATAGTGTTGGTGTTATAGATAGCTATTTTCCGAATGCGGATTTCTTCACTGAGTTTGAGCGTTTTGATAGGCATATAGATAAAGTGAAACGAAGTGGAACTAATTTGGAGTATGTTTCTGTTACCACACCAAACTATTTGCATGATTCGCATATTCGATTTGGATTGCGTCAAGGTGCGGATGTGATTTGCGAGAAGCCGTTAGTATTGAATCCGTGGAATATAGAGTCGTTGAAAGAGATTGAAAAGGAAACAGGAAGAAAAGTTTTTAATATTCTTCAGTTAAGACTTCATGCGAATATAATTGCCTTGAAGAAACGTATAGAGGAAGGTCCGAAGGATAAAATTTATGATTTGGATTTGACATATATCACCTCTAGGGGCAATTGGTATTACAGAAGTTGGAAGGGCGATTTAGAGAAGAGTGGAGGTATTGCAACGAATATTGGTGTACATTTTTACGATATGTTGACATGGGTGTTTGGAGCTGTAAAAAAGAATGAAGTTCATGTACACACCTATGATAGAGCTGGAGGTTATCTTGAGCTAGAAAGAGCAAGAGTAAGATGGTTTTTAAGTATTAATAGTCAGACATTGCCGATGGAGATTGCAAAGAGTGGCAAGACCACATATCGCTCATTGCAGATGGAAGGTGAGGAAATAGAGTTTAGCGATGGTTTTACAGATTTGCATACCACTAGTTATAAGGAGATACTTGCTGGGCGAGGATTTGGCTTGGAAGAAGCAATTCCATCGATTCAAATAGTTCATGATATAAGGCATGCTAGCCCATTAGGATTAACGGGGAATTATCATCCGTTTTGCAAATTGGAAAATATTAATCATCCTTTTACTTCAGCAAAATAGTTAATACAATTTCCTTTCTTTTAGTTAAGTTACAAACAGCAGTCATAGTAAGATATTGTAATTACTATTCTATATAATTTATATTTACATCTTAATTTTATCTTCATTTATGTGTGGTATTGCAGGTTATTACTCGTTAAATCAAAATATAGAGCCATCGTTATTAAAAACGATGACGAATGCACTCAAACATAGAGGACCTGACAGTGATGGTTTTTATAATGATGCTACAGTTGGTTTAGGCCATCGTCGATTAAGTATCATAGATTTGAGAGATGCAGCTAATCAGCCAATGTTGTCACATAATGGAAGATATGTTATCATTTTTAATGGCGAGGTCTACAATTTTAAAGAATTGAGTAGTCAAGTTCGCGTAAAAAATGATAGTTTTTATTATAAAACCAATTCGGATACAGAAGTTGTGATAGAGGCATTTAACAAATGGGGTGTCGACTTTGTTAATCGACTGAATGGTATGTTCGCTATTGCTATTTATGATACTGTCGAGGGTCATTTATTTCTTTATAGAGATAGAATTGGTATCAAGCCCTTGTACTATTATTGGGATGGAGAAAATTTCCTTTTTGCCTCAGAAATTAAGGCATTAACCAAAGTCGATTTTATAAGAAATAAGCTTACGATTAATCAGACTGCCGTTAATCATTTTCTTAACTTGGGGTATATTCCATCGCCAATCAGTATCTATAATGAGATACATAAATTTCCTGCAGGAAATAGATTACATATCAATAAAAATATTTTTACATTAGAGCCATATTGGACACTAGAAGATAAGGTTGAATTTGATGAATTCAGTAATTATTCAGAAGCCAAAAAGAAGCTAAAATATCTAGTGGAATCGTCGGTGAGTTATAGAATGGTTAGTGATGTTCCGTTTGGGACTTTTTTGAGCGGAGGGATAGATTCTAGTTTGGTTACTGCAGTTGCGCAAAGCCAAAGTAGCCAAGCAATCAATACCTTTTCGATTGGTTTTAAGGAGAGCAAATTTAATGAGTCAGTGTATGCTCAGACGATTGCCAAACATTTAAAAACGAATCACCACGAGTTTGTGGTAACTACTCAAGAAGCGCAAGAAATGGTAAATGAAATGCTGATTTCGTATGATGAGCCTTTTTCTGACAGTTCTGCCATTCCAACCATGCTATTAAGTAGACTAGCAAAAAAACATGTTACTATGACACTTTCTGGTGACGGTGGTGATGAGTTGTTTCTTGGATATGGTAGTTATAAATGGGCAAAGAAACTTAACTCGGGTTTTTATAAACAAAATAGGAAACTATTATCTTATGCATTTTCAAAAATGAGCGATAGGTATATGCGGGTTTCCAAATTGCTTGATTATAGTCCAAATGATGATTTGAAAAGGCATATTTTTTCACAAGAGCAGTATTTATTTTCACAACAAGAAGTTAATCACTTGCTGAAGAATAAGGATTTTGATAATAGTATAGTGGGTGATGATTTTTCAAATCTTGACAGAAAACTTTCGGTGAGCGAGGAACAAGCTTTGTTTGATTTGAAGTATTATTTACCTGATGATTTATTGGTGAAGGTGGATAGAGCAACTATGAAATATTCTTTAGAAACTAGAGTGCCACTTTTAGATTATAGGATTATTGAATTTGCGATTAATTTGCCAGAGAAGTTCAAACAAAAAGGCGATATAAGCAAGTATATTCTAAAGGAAACATTGTATGATTATTTGCCTAAGAGTTATTTTGAAAGGCCTAAAGCTGGCTTTAGCATTCCGATGAATGATTGGCTAAAAACAGACTTAAAATATTTGATTGATGATTATTTGAATGAAAAAATTGTACAAGAGGCTGGCTTTATTCACTTTGAAATCATTAGTGATTTGCTGCGTCGTTGGCATTTAAAGGAGACACATCTTTATAATAGAATTTGGACACTAATTGTGCTACATAAATGGTATGTAGATATTTATAAAAAGCTATAATTCTTTGCTTTTTTAGTTGGTAAATCTTTTATAGAAGTTAAGTCTTAGGTAAGTCATCCGGTTTGCAAAATGACTGAATTTTGGTCAGGAGTAAAATAGTTTCTTAGGAATTTAGGATACTAAAGTTGCAATAATATGAAGATATTTGTCCTTGTTTGCGATTAATGAAAATTGATCTATCACATGAATTCGTCCTTGTTTACCAATGCGTTCACGTAGTTCTTTTTGTGTTGCCAATTCTAATATTTTTGCCTTCCATTCTTCTTCATTTTTCACTAAAAATCCATTCTTATCGTTGTCAATTACACGATAGTTAGCTCCAATAGCTGTTGCAATTGTAGGGATTCCTAATGCCATATATTGTAGTGCTTTGAGGCCGCTTTTACCATATACCCAAGGTTCATCTGGAAGAGGATAAAGTCCAATATCGATTTGGCTTAAGTCTACCACTTCTGAGGTCGCATTCCAATTCATTGTGCGAAGATTTATGCCCTCCATATAAAATTGTTTGTCACCAATAACAAGAAGTTCGAAATCAAGATCTTTCTTTAGGCTTATCAGCATTTTTTCGAGTAATAACAAAAATTTTGAAGTGCTGTGACTGCCACTCCAGCCGAGGACAATTTTACCTTTTATATCGTAATCTGCGCGGGCAATATAGGTCTCTGTATTAATAGTAGAGGATATATCTGTGGTATTTTTATTGAGTGTCTTTACAAATTCGTCCAACATTGGCGTGCATGTTATAACATGATCTGCCTTTTTCATAAGGTAAATCGCTTTTGCTTTTCCCTTTAAGAATTTAGATTTTTTATTTGCATCACTGGTATGTCCTAAGAAAATAAGATCATCAATATCGTAGACTAACTTTTTTGCCATCAGTACGCATAGATATTCAAAGAAGGGTATGCCCAAAGGGGTTACCCATAGGTGAACATATACTAGATCGAATTTTCTAATATTTAGTATATCCTTACATCTTCTGAGATAGCCTTTGATGGTGTATGCTACTTTTTGAATAAAGTTTCCTTTTTTATAAATAATATTCCAAAACTTTTCATCTACAAAAGAACTTGTCGTTATTTCGTAACCGGCTTCTCTGATAAAAGGGAAGTATTGTTCATATTTTAGACGTTGACTTGGTGCCTTATCAAAAGGATATGGAGAGAGAAAGAAGATTTTTTTTTGCTCAGTCATTCTTAATAATTAATCTAGCAATTGATGATAAAGTGCTGTATACTTTTCTATTCCATATTCTAAGTCGTAATATTTTCGAGAAAGCTTTCGAATTTCCGAAGGATCACATTTGGACAGGTATTCGGATAAGATGGATATTGTTTTATTGTATTCACAGTTTGAAAAATCAGAAATCAATAAGCCACCCTTTGTATAATTGATAATGTGATCGACATCGCCAATTCCCATGTTACAAACTACTGGAATACCCATTGCAAGTAGTTCACCAAGTTTTGTAGGGGAGCTTGATATCTTTGAGTAGCATGGCTTAATAAAGGATATGCTTAGTGAAGATGCCTTTATCAAAACAGGAACTTCATTTCTTTTGGCGTTGACAATTTTTAGATCTGTTGCATCTATGCCTTTTCTTAATGCAGTATTTATAATTGTTTGATTGTCTCCATTGCTGACGAATAAAAATTTCGATTTTTTTTGGACTGTCTTTAAAACTTTAAAAAAATCCAACATTTCATCCAACATATACCAAGTTCCTATTGATCCCAAATAGCTAAGGACAAAATCGTCCTTTTCAAATCCTAAGTTTTGTTTAATGGTGGTATTTTCAGCTTTCGTCTGCACTGAAAATAAATTATAGTCTGCACAACAAGGTATTACTTTAATTTGTGTGTCTTTATAAGACTTCCATTTTTTCATTTCTTCCTTACCATTTTCTGTCAAAGAGACTATTGCATCTGCATTTGAAATGTAATTTGCTTCCTTTTTTTTGTAGGTTCGAAAGGCAATTTTGTATATCGGATTTTTTAAGTTCCATAATCCACCATCCACTCTTTCATCTACCCAAAATCCTCTAATATCAAAGATGAATTTCAAACCAAATTTCATTTTCAATGCAAGTCCAACATCTGCCGCTACATAACTTCTGCAGTGTACTAATAAAAATTTTCTCAATTCAAAGAGTTCAAAGGCCTTTTTCTTCAACTTGTATAAATCGTAGTACTTTGCGAGAATTGGCGGAGATGCAGTAAAAAAAATAGAGGACCATTCAATGTTGTTTTGATCAAGTAAATTTTGAATGTATGTTCCTTGCAAATTGTACTTATCTTCTTTCTCGCAACTTAGTAGGGTTATATTATAACCAGCTTTGCTCAATCCAATGAGATAGGGAATCACCTGTGACTGTCCAAGAGGATCGGTCATTCCGTCATAGGAGATATATAGGATATGATTATTCACAGATTTAGGAGCAAAGATATAGAAATGTGAAAGTATTTATGCCTTTTTATGCCCTCAATCCTTGATTATTAGTCGACGAGTGGTAGAAATGTAGCATTTGTTTCTAAAAACCATCGTAATGTTAGAACGAAATACTCCATGTCATGGTGTTTACCTTGTATTGTACACTGATATAACAAGCTTTCTACCTTGAAATGTCTTTTATATTCTATAAAATATGTCTAAATTTGCTTTGTAATTCATTTGTAATAATGATTTAATATTTCGAAAAACAGCTACATGCGTAAATTTATAATTGTACCATTGATTGGTTTTCTACTCATTTCTTTTTCTTCGTGTAAGATAATGTATCCCAATTTGATGTTTAAGCAAAAGGATTATCAAATTTTTGAAATTAAGGATAGGTTGATTAGTAACTACTTGGTGAAGCCGAGTGATATGATCACAGTTCAGGTTTATTCTAGAGACGGCTTTGATTTGATAGACAAAACGGCTAATTCATCTTCAACAGTCAAATCAAATATCAATCTCTCTAACCAATCCAATAATGCTGTCGAGTATCGAGTGAATGATAAAGGATTTGTTGACTTACCGATTTTAGGAAAATATTATGTTGATGGGTTAACAGAATTAGCTTTGAAGGCAAATCTTGAGAATGAATACAGCAA
This sequence comes from Chitinophaga pinensis, assembly GCA_945872405.1. Lineage (GTDB taxonomy): Bacteria > Bacteroidota > Bacteroidia > Chitinophagales > CAMDFR01 > CAMDFR01. The sequence goes on from CAMBZT010000005.1 coordinate 54,496, forward strand.
ACTTTATGTCGATCCATATGTAAATGTGAGGGTTGTAAACAGAAGGGTCTTCGTTTTTAAAGGGGAGACAGGTCAGGTAATTCCTTTAAATCCTACTCCGACCACATTAATTGAGGTGCTGGCTTTAGCAGGGGGATTGTCGCAAGGTCTAAAGGCCTATAATATAAAAGTAATTAGAGGTGACTTGAAAAATCCTAATATTCTTCAAGTTGACTTATCATCGATTCAAGGCTTGACAGAATCAGAAATAGTGCTTCAATCGAACGATATTGTTTATGTTGAACCAAGAAGAAAAGTTTTTACAGATGCATTGAGGGAAGTGACTACCACACTTTCTATTCTTACTTCAGTGGTGACTTCAGCTTTGCTTATTTCAACATTATCTAAATAATAGAGGATGGAACCCAATCAGAATACTTCTAAGCAAGCTACTAATAGTTTAATGGATACCGTCAATGTAGGATTGATCATCTATTTGATTAAAAAGACACTACCCATTATCATAGTCATGATTGTTTTGGCAAGTGCCTTAGGCTTTTTTTACTTAAAGTATACCAACAAGATTTATCAAGGTAAAGCAACATTATTATTACAAGAGCAGAAACAGCAAGAGTTACTAGGTGTGCAGGACTTGACACAGATTGAAAACTTTGATTTAAATAGGGAAATACAGTTTATGCGATCCAAGACATTCATTGAGAGAGCATTAGATTCACTTGATTTGGACGTTCAGTATTTTCAAAAAAGCCGATTGGGGATTTTAAATACAGAGTATTATAAAAATTCACCTTTTCGAATTAGCCATGTTGTTAAAAACAAGGCAATATACGGAAAACAAATATTCATTAATCTTATCAGCAACCAGCGTTGTGAATTGAGTTATGAGGTTGATAATAAATCGATAGTAAAAATTATAGATTTCGATAAGTTGGAATCTAGTAAGGATATGGACATTTTTATTCATTATCAAAAGCAGTTTAATCCTTGGAAGGTTACTAAGTGGTTTGTGATAATAAATGCTCATGATGAAGTCGTAAATGATATCACTAGAAACCTTTATATTCAACCGATCGATGTAGTTACCAAAAGAGTTTTGATAACCTACAATAATACGGTACCAGAAAAGGCATTCGATATCATATCAAGTCTATCTTATAACTTTATCGAGTACAACAGAGAGCGCAAGGCAAAAGGGTTTACTAGTGTTTTATCCTTCTTGGACGATCAAATAAAAGATATTGGTGATAAGTATTTTAATATACAAGATTCTCTAAATGAATTTAGTGTTAAAAATGATTTCTATGATTTAGGCGTGAAAGATAATAGTCAAAGTGCTGAATTAAAGGAGCTTGACAAACGAGCAGATGATATTCTATTGGGTCAAGAAAACATTGACTTTGTTTATGTATATCTTCAAAAGCACGATGATATTAACTTGATCAATATTGTTGATTTGGAATCGAAGTCAGACGGAAAGCTGGAGGAAATTGCCAAGATAAAGGCACTTTTGATGGAAAAGAAGATTAAGATTCTAGATATCAATAGTCCCCATCCAGACATTCAAATTATAGATGATAATATTCTACTGCTGAGAAAACAATTGGTGAAGCGATTAGAAAATGCCATTTACTTGAACAAAAGAGCTTCAAATAATTTGCAGGGTGAGAAAGCAAGCATTAAGGAAAACCTTAAAAAAATTCCTGAGATTACAAGTAAGATAAATCAGATTCAAAATCAGAGAGATCTTTATGAAGGCATCTATTCTAGCATGATTTCAAAGCGAACTGATTATCAAATTGGAAGAGCAGCCATTGTGTCGGATTTTATCATGATTGAGATGCCTAATGTCTTAACAACTCCAATTAGTCCAAATACTAAGTTGATTCAAATTGGCTCGATATTGTTTGCTTTATTAGTGGGTTTACTTTTGATAGTATTGAAATATTTTAGAATATCTGAGATTTTATCATTGGAAGAGGTTCGTGACAAAATAAATTGCACTATTTTGGGAGCAGTTCCGAAATACAAAGAGAATCTAGTCTTCTCAAGGATTGTTGTTGTGCAAGACCCCAAATCATCTATAACCGAATCATTTAGACAACTGCGAAGTAATTTTCAATTTATTACTACTGAGAATAAAACGAAAGTATTTGCCACTACGTCCACAATACCTGGAGAAGGAAAGACATTTATCGGATTAAATCTTGCTGCTATTTTTAGCATGCTTGATAAAAAAGTAATTATTATTGATTTAGATTTACGGAAGCCAAGACTGGCAAAGGTCTTTAATATCGAACCACCCGAGGGTATGAGTACTATACTTTCTGAGCAATCAAATTTTGAAGATTGTATCTATTCATCAGGAGTTAAAAATCTGGATTTCATTCCTTGTGGTCCTATTCCACCAAATCCTTCAGAGTTGATTATGTCAAAAACAATGGATGTTTTTCTCGAGAAATTGAAGCTGAAGTATGATTACATATTTATTGACACTCCACCAATCGGAATTGTAACAGATGCAATGGATGTTTTAAAGAAAGTTGACTATCCGATTTATGTACTCAGAGCAGGCTATTCGAAACGCGGATTTCTGGATAATATAAATAAGTTAAACGCGGAGAATGGGCTTAAATTAAATGTCGTTCTAAATGATTTTGGAAATGGACCATCTGAATATGCCACAAAGTATGATAAAAAATACGGTTATAGCTATGGTTATGGTTATGGTTACGGTTATGGCTATGGTTACGGCTATGGTTATTATTCGGATGATAAAAAGAAGGAAAAGAAGTCAATGCTAGGTAGAGCAATTGATCGAATAAATATTTTTAAAGATAAAGAGGAATAATCATGAGTGATCTTCAATTTTTAATTATCGGAATCACCTTGTTTATTTCTTTTGGATTTTCGCTTATAATAAATAAATTATTGCTTCGTTTTTCCACTAATTTGGGCATGAGAAATCTGAAGAAGAGAGATGAGATTAGGTGGTCAAGTGAGCGAAAGCCAGCCTTAGGGGGAATTTCTTTTTTTATTTGTTTCCTCATTTCTGTTGCATTGATTGGAATAATGCCCCTTGAAGGAACAGGAATGGAACCTTTTAATATTTCTTTACTAGGGATTGCCGCTGCCTCGACCCTTGGCTTTATAATAGGATTGGCTGATGATGCCTATAATACAAATCCAATGGTGAAATTATTTGGGCAAGTTACTTGTGCGTTTATATTGATTGTAACCGGTGTTGTGTTACCAGTTAGTAGTTCTGAGTCCATCAATGTATTATTCACTATCGTTTGGGTTATTGGTATGATGAATTCAATCAATATGCTTGATAATATGGATGGGGTTTCTACGTCTATCTCTATTTCGATTATTCTTGGTATGATTACCTATGAATTTTACTCTGGTAATATAAATATTATCTACACAATGATTTTAGTAGGAGTAATGGGTGGTTTATTAGGTTTTTTAGTATACAACTGGAGTCCATCAAGTATCTACATGGGAGATACAGGTAGTATGTTTCTTGGCGTTTTATTGGCAGGATCAAGTATTTGGTTCATCTGGAATGAAAGAGATGTTTATGGCGGTACCTTTCAGGTAAGGCAATTTGTGATTCCAATGATTATTTTTATTGTTCCATTGATTGATACCATCACTGTTACTTTTAGAAGATTGTTGAAAAAGCAGTCTCCTTTTGTTGGAGGTAAGGATCATATAACCCACCATTTGGTGTATCTAGGATTAAAGGAAAAAACGGTAGCATTTATTTTATTGGCAGTGTCATTAACTTCCATTCCACTTGTTATTTGTCTAAAATCGATTGAATGGACAATCATAACAACAATTCTTGCGTATATATATTTTATTTTTTTATTAGCTGTCATGCAAGTTTTATATCAGAAAGGAGCAAAGCGTAATAGTGAAAAAGCACCTCAGACTATATTGAAGACACCGTCAAAGTCAAACAAAACACTAAAGAAAGTTTCTTAAAATTTGATTAAAATTTAGGGCTTCACGATTATTTTTTCTAGACCATTTTCATCTTTGCCATATTTCTAATTTGGAGGATTCGTTCTAGAAGAGGAAGTATAAACGTTGTTTCAAGGGTTTCGGTTCGCTTACTTTGATCTTGAATTTCCTTTTGACGAGGTTTATAATTTTCCACCTAAAGCCTGTAACGATTTATAAAATCGTCGGCATCCTCATTCCTCTGATCGAATTAAAAAAAATATTTGTCACATGAAGTAGAATTTTTATCTCTTTCATCTTTTAGACATTATTTAGAATAAGTTAGTTGATTGTTAATTAAATAAAGATATATTTAATCTACAGATAACTGTTTGTAGTGCAATTATTCGTACGATAAGTTACTTTGAAGCCATCGTTCCATGATCTCCATTGGCATCTTTTTGCGAGTTGCTAAACTTTCAACTTGATCTTTCTCAATTTTGCCAACACCGAAATAGCGACTTTTAGGATGCGAAAAATAAAATCCACTCACCGAACTCGCTGGATACATGGCATTGCTCTCCGTAAGTATGATGCCCGTATTTTCTTTGACTTGAAGTAAGTCCCATAACAAAGATTTTTCTGTATGATCTGGACATGCTGCATATCCTGGCGCAGGTCTTATACCTTGATATTTTTCATTTACTAATTCTTCACTGCTTAGCTTTTCTTCCGCACCATATCCCCAAAATTCCTTTCTCACTCGCTCATGCATTCTTTCTGCAAACGCCTCAGCAAGTCTATCTGCGAGCGCTTTTAGTAGAATTGAGGAGTAATCATCCAAGTTTTCTTCGAATTCTTTAATTTTCTTTTCTATTCCAATGCCACTTGTAACTGCAAAGGCTCCTATATAATCCTTCTTGCTACTTTCTTTCGGTGCAATAAAATCACTTAATGCCATGTTGGGTATGCCTGGTGCTTTTTTTGTCTGTTGACGCATGTGATGCAGTGTTAGTATCGTTTCCTCGGTATTATCATTGTATACTTCGATATCATCACAATCAACAGAATTAGCCGGAAGTATGCCAACCACAGCTCTAGCAGTAATCCATTTTTCATCGATTATATGTTGTAACATCTTTTGTGCATCATCATACAATACTTTGGCTTCTTTACCGTATCGTTCGCTCTCAAAAATCTTAGGATAGGTGCCTGCCATTTCCCATGTGGCAAAGAATGGTGACCAATCAATGTATGCCGCAATTTCTTTCAGAGGGTAGTCATTAAACACCTGTACTCCTGATTTGATGGGTACAAACGGAGTAAAACTTTCCCAGTCTATTTTAGTTTTATTTTTTCTGGCTTCTTCTAATGAAACGTATTCTATGGCAGATTTACGACCTTTATGGTTTTCACGCATCATCTCATATTCTGCTTTCAATTCGTTGACAAAGCTTTCCTTTTTGTCTCTATTTAGTAAGGTGCTCACAACAGTTACACTCTTTGAAGCATCCAGCACGTGAACAGTAGTACCGCTGAACATTGGGTCAATTTTAACAGCGGTATGTATTCTTGATGTAGTTGCCCCACCTATCATTAAGGGGATATCAATTCCAAGTCTTTCCATCTCTTTTGCCACATGTACCATCTCGTCAAGCGAAGGAGTAATCAAGCCGCTCAATCCGATAATATCCACTTGCTCTTCTTTAGCTGCCTTTAAGATTTTATCAGCAGAAACCATGACTCCCAAATCGATAATTTCATAATTGTTACAGGCCAATACAACCCCCACAATATTTTTTCCAATATCATGTACATCACCCTTTACAGTGGCCATTAAAATTTTTCCATTCGCACTTCTTCCTGTTGGATTTTTTTTCTTCTCTTCAATCAAATAAGGCTCTAAATAGGCCACAGATTTTTTCATCACTCTTGCACTTTTTACCACCTGTGGTAAAAACATTTTGCCGGCACCAAACAAGTCGCCAACTATGTTCATCCCAGCCATCAATGGTCCTTCTATCACTTGTAAGGGTGTTTTATATTTTTGAAAAGCTTCTTCAGTATCAGCATCAATAAATTCGACAATACCTTTGACAAGTGCATGTGATAATCGAGCTTCCACACTTCCGTTTCTCCATTCGTCATTCACCACTTCTGCTTTGTCTTTTTTCTTTACTGTCTCAGCAAAATTGAGTAGCCGTTCAGTCGCATCTTCTTTTCTATCTAACAAAACATCTTCCACATGCTCTAACAAATCTTTCGGAATATCATCATAGACCTCCAACATTGCTGGATTTACAATTCCCATATCCATGCCGTTTTTGATGGCGTGATACAAAAAGGCCGAGTGCATTGCTTCTCTCACTGTGTTATTACCTCTAAAGGAGAAAGAAACATTGCTAACGCCACCACTCACATGGGCATGCGTTAAATTTGTTCGTATCCATTTTGTAGCATTAAAAAAATCTAGTGCATTTTTTCTGTGCTCTTCCATTCCTGTTGCTACAGGAAAAATATTGGGATCAAAAATGATATCTGAAGCTGGGAATTTTACCTGCTCAGTTAAAATTTGATAGCTTCTTTTACAGATTTCAATTCTTCTTTCGTAGCTGTCCGCTTGTCCATCTTCATCAAAAGCCATCACTATCACAGCAGCACCGTATTGCTTGACAAGTCGAGCTTGTCGTATAAATTCTTCTTCGCCTCCTTTTAGTGAAATAGAGTTCACGATGCATTTGCCCTGCACACATTTTAGACCTTCTTCAATAATTTCCCACTTCGAAGAATCAATCATGATGGGCACCTTAGAAATTTCAGGCTCAGATACTACTAAATGTAGAAATTTTGTCATGGCATCAACCCCATCCAACATACCTTCGTCCATGTTAATGTCAATCACTTGCGCACCACCCTCTACCTGCTCGCGAGCCACTGCTAACGCATCTTCATATTTGTCTTCTTTTATAAGTTTCAAAAACTTGGCAGAACCTGTTACATTCGTTCTTTCACCAATATTCATAAAGTTAGATGCTGCAGTTACAATTACGGGTTCTAAGCCACTCAATTGTAAATTGTTTTTAGATTCTTTTCTAATTCTTGGTTGATATTTCGCAGCAATTTCTGCCATTACTTTGATATGGTCTGGAGTGGTTCCACAACACCCACCAAGAATATTAATAAAGCCACTTTTACAGAAATCTTCTACCTGTGTTCCCATTTCATTGGGTGTTTCATCGTATTGGCCAAACTCATTGGGTAAACCTGCATTGGGATAGGCACTTACAAAACATGTTGCAATGTCCGACAGGGCTTCAATATGAGGCCTCATATCTTTTGCACCCAATGCACAGTTCAATCCAACACTTAACAAATTAGCATGTGAAACTGAAATGTAAAATGCCTCTGAAGTTTGTCCACTCAATGTTCTACCACTAGCATCAGTGATTGTTCCAGAAACCATTATTGGCAACTGAACATTTTTTTCTTCCATTATGCGCTCAACAGCAAAAATGGCGGCTTTGCAATTTAAGGTATCAAAAACAGTTTCAATTAATATAATATCAGAGCCGCCGTCTATCAGGCCTTTTGTTTGTGTAGAGTAAGCATCTACTAATTGATCAAAAGTAATGGCCCTATATCCAGGATTATTTACATCTGGTGAAATGGATGCTGTCCGGTTGGTTGGGCCGATAGCACCAGCCACAAAACGAGGTTTATCGGGGTTCATTCTTGTATAATCATCAGCTGCTTTGCGTGCTACTCTTGCACTCTCAAAATTGATTTCATACGCCAAATCTTCTAATTTATAATCAGCTTGTGCTATCCATGTTCCACTAAAAGTATTGGTCTCTATGATATCTGCACCAGCCTCTAAATAGGCTTTGTGAATCGCTTCGATAATGTCTGGTCTCACGATAGAAAGTAAGTCATTATTGCCCTTCAAGTCATGTGCGTGATGCAAAAAACGTTCGCCTCTAAAATCTTCTTCCTCCAAAGAATAGCGCTGAATCATAGTACCCATGGCACCATCCAAAATCAATATTCTTTTCTCTAAAATGTCGTATATATTCATAAAATAAAATTTGTTCTAAAAATTTTACTTATCAAAAAATGTTGCTAAAAAGAATGAGAGTGGGAAGAAAATTCAACTTATGGGATGAAAACTTTCACCTTATCTTTTCCATAGCATTATAGTGCTATGGCAGGATTTGGCACCGGCTCACATTGCTCGAAATCTAATTCTATCAATGCTTTTGGTTGCCAAGACATCATCGGGCCTGCTCCCTCCGTCTTTCTTGATAAGTAATCAAACGTAAAACTAAAGCATTTCAACTCAACCTCCAAAAATAGTTGCAGGGGATAGGCATTCGTTCAAATAAGTGATGCTTCTATTTTTTGAGGGCGAGTAGATCGCTGGAAAAACCAACCAGCCATCTACCGGGCTATGCGCAGTATCTTTTTAGAAGAACATAAAAAGGATACTTACTGCTATCCCTCTCGCGATTTGTTCTTCCCAAGTATTATTGCTTTATAATCTTAAATACCTTTCCATCATTATGTGATAATTGAAGGAAGTATATACCAGCGTTAAGTTTCATCATTGGTATAGTAGTAGCTGTTCCTTTGATTTCTCCTTCCACTACCGATATTCCAAGCGTATTGAAAAGCTGATAATGAATGGACTCCTCTATTTGACCAATGCAAGAAATATGAAGCTTTTCTGTCACTGGATTTGGATAGACATTAAATGTTATACTTTGATTTATTTCAGCGATGCCGACGTTAGAATAAGACAATGTACTATCTCTTGCTGCCAATGACTCATTATCATAAGCACCTGATGCCGTTGTTCTCTTCTCTACTGCCTTTACATAATAATAAACGATGCCTGTTGCGGTAAGTGAGTTATCTGTATAGGTGGTGTCTGTGACAGGTGCAGTATTTAATTTTACAAATTCCGTTGTACCACTTAATCTTCTATAAATGTTATAACCGGTCTCACCTGCACCTGCCTGCCAACTTAGTGTACTAACTTTTACCAAAGTGCTAATATGCAGGTTGGTCGGAGCTGTGAGGTATTCTTCACGTAAGGAAGGCTCACCCATTAAATTCATGGAGACCAATCTTGACATCCCACCACCAAGGGTGCTGCCGAAATAAGTAGAGGAATTATTTTGTGATAATAAACCAGAGTACCCAATATGTTCGCCCATCGCCATATCATAAAAATGCCAATTAGGTCTACCTGCCCAGCAGTTGGTGAGCGTATTGCCTTGCGCTAAAGGCGCTCTTAGAAATGCATTTGTATAATTCCAATCACCAAAATAAGAACCGAACAACATCGTAAATACAGCACTCAAACTATCTGCTGCAAAATTACTTGTGGCACCTATTCCACTAGCACCAGAGTACCAACCACCGCCGCAACCAAAGGACCATTTATAAGCTCCTGAGGTAGAGGTGGCATAACTAGTTTGTGTGAAATAATCGTCTTTCACAATATTGTTTCTCCCTACTAAAGTTGAAAAATTACGATATCCATTCTGACTGAATCCTTCAGCATATCCAGTGAATTCATCATCTACTAAGGCTTTTTCTGATACTATCAAATTGGCTGTTTTAAAACGATGAAGCTTCTCCATATATTTCAATAGCAAACTTTCTTCACTCAATGAAAAGTCAGGCATATCAGATAGATCAATTCTTCCGGTTGCTAATTCTAAATCAGTTGGAATATTTGATTGGTCAAATTTTCCATCGCCTGGAATATTAATGTTACGTGGATTTGAGGCGGTACTATTGTTGACACTCGCATCAGTCCAATCACCATCCATGTCTGCATAATAATTATCTGTTGGCCAAGCGCCTTGATGGTCGGTATGTCCATCTGGATTGATATTTCCAGAATAAGGCACAGGTACATTTCCTAACAATACCAATAGTTTGGTGCTAATTGGATCTTCGTTGTATAGATTGGTGATTTTTACTTTTACATCAGTCACCGCATCTGTTCTATGTACATAGCTCAATTTTGGAAACCAACCATCTAATTCTAAATCTAATGACAATTGTTGAATGGCATTTTCGAACACCGGGTTTGTGATAAAAGAATCTTCCACCACCAAAATGGCAATACCATGGCTACTATTCGCTCTCACATCAATGCCCGAAGATAGATATCCGTATTTTATAGAAGCAGCTCCAGGATTCATTACCACCTTATATTGATAAAAAGAATCTATGCCCACTAAATTATCTATGTATTGTGTATCACTAGCAGTCAAGGTACTTCGAATAGCACCCCAATTGCTGGCAGTTTTTGATTTACGAAATACTTGATAAGTGGTAGCATTGATATCAAATGGCCAGCTAAGTATAATTTGAGGGGGTGAAGATTGTACTGCGGCTTGTAGCTGCACACTCAAAGATTCACCGTAGGTCTGTGCATTTAAAACGTTGAGTGATAAAAATACAAGTAATAGAAAAAGTGGTAATTTTTTAAGATTCATAGAGCTAAAAATAAAAGTAAGTGGATGAGTAATGTATTCGTTTAACAAATATACCGATAAAATGAGATTGAATCTGATGATTGACCTATATAAACAAAAAAAACGCGACACCTGTTGGAATCGCGTTTCAGAAATTTGATTTTTTTTAGTTTTTGATAAATCTTCTAGTAGCTCTCAATTTATCAGCCTCGTATACATTTACAAAATACAGACCACTGTTATAACTTGATACATCAATCGTTGCTTGGTCCACGATAGCTGTGGTATATATTCGGTCGCCCAATAGATTCGTGATAACAACCGTTGCGTTTGTTGTGTTTCCTAAGTCAACATAAATATTGTTCTGAACTGTAGTTGGAAAAATTTTGAAATTGCTATAATTGTTTATGTTACTGATGTTTGTTGAAACTGCATTAGCTGTGAAAGTTCCAGTCATTCCTGCATGCACAG
>CAMBZT010000006.1 GCA_945872405.1 Chitinophaga pinensis
GTTACGCTATAAACGCTTCCAATATCATTTGTCCCAGTGCCGCCTGCTGCCAATAAATAATACCAAAAATTCTGAACACCACTATTCGTATGCACGCCTCCATTGTCGGCGCTACCGGTATACCAATAGGTTCCAAAATAGGTGTCTGGATTGCGATAAGGGTTTTGGCTAGCCATAGACCGAATGCCGCCCGTAACCAAATCTTCGCCCATCGTCCAATTAAGATAAGATGGGTCGGCATAATATTCAACAGCTGTACCAAAGATGTCGCTAAATGATTCGTTTAACGCTCCAGATTCGTTTAGATAATCAAGATTTGCCGTATAAGAATCTAAGCCGTGTGCGATTTCATGTCCTGTGATATCAACAGAAACCAATGGTCTAAAGCTAAAATAAGAACCACCATCACCAAAAGTCATTCTCGTTCCATCCCAGTAAGCATTATCATAATCAACATCATAATGCACATACAAATTCAATAAATAGCCTGCGCCATCTATGCTGTTTCTTCCTTTTGATAGAAAAAAATCATAGGTTTTTTCTGCTCCCCAATGCGCATCTGGCGCATATTGATCTTTGGCTGGATTCACATTGTTCCAATTATTGTCTGCGTCAGTAAAGTCGACTGCTGCTCCGTAGGAGGTGCCTGTTCTCATATTATAGGTTCTGATTCCTGAGCCTCTACCTGCTTCTCTTAATCGATAGGTTGCTCCTGTATAGTCGGTAGTAAAAGAACGAACGCCTCTATATACTGTTGTGGCTGTTCCGGCAGCATCGGCATGACATATCTTGTTGCTTGTTTTGACAATTTCTCCGGTTTCTGCATTTACATAAACGTCATAACGGCCCATCGGTTTGTGCGCATAAATATCAAATTTCCAACAAAGAATAAACTCTGAAGAGCTATTTATACCTCCTTTCTGCTGTATCACTAATTGTCCTGTTGGAAAAAAGGTAGCTGCAGGATTGTTCTGTTCTCTTTTAATAAAAAGCTCTTCCTCAGGAAGATTCCATTTGTATGTGGTGGCTCCGACGCTTGATGTTGCATAATTTAAAGCTGCCGATTCAGACAAGCTAGCCATGGTGGCAATAGCGATTTTATTAAAAATATAGCCATTGTATTTTTCTACTTTCCCTGCTTTAATATGCAACAAAAAGATTCCATTTTCAACAGGAACACCACTAACCATGGTTTGATAACGTTTGTGGGTATAACCTAGTTGATCCGTTTCTGTGCCTATAAGCTTAAAGCTATAATTACTCTGAAGTTTAAATTGTTTTTTTACATGAAACAAAAACTGCTCCTCTGTAAGATTGCCCCCATCTCTGAACTTAATAAAGGTCGGAATAATATTCTCCTGCTTGAGCCAGATTTGCTCAGCACCTGTCATTATATTTTCTGCATCAACGCCATACACTTCTCTTGGTTGAAATTTGTTTTGTGCTTGAATGGATGACAAAAAGATAGAGGCGAATAGGATCAAAAAATATTTGTTTCTCATCTTAAATTTTTTGTTTTGGCTTGGGTTTAAATTTTTGGTTATCAAAAGTAAATAAAAATAAAACAGAATTTCGAATAATTGAGCCATTTTTGCGTTTACAATTCAAACTTTGACCGCTATGTCGTTAACGAAAACTCACGTTAATTTTTTATTGCTGCTTCTGTTATCCTCATTAACAACTTATTATGTGAGTAGTTGTAAAAAAGACCAACTACTTACTGACAATTCTAAATTATTGCTTTTTTCAACAGATACACTGACTTTTGATACGGTGTTTACCACCTTGGGAACCACCACCAAGTATTTTAAGATTATCAATCCTCATAATAGGAACGTAGAAATTACAGACATTCATTTAAAAAACGAAGGAAGCACCACCTTTCGTTTAAATATTGATGGGGTGAGTGGCAATAGTGCTCAAAACATTATCGTGCCGGCCAATGATAGTATTTATGTCTTCGTGGCCGTAACCGTAGATCCAGGCGGCATAGATGCCCCTTTTATATACAACGATGATGTAGAAATTAGTTTTAACGGCAATACACAAAGTGTGAATTTAATGGCTTGGGGCCAGGACGCCTATTTTCATTACGGAGAAATCATTAATTCTAACACCACTTGGCTCAACAACAAACCCCATGTTTTGGTCAGTAAAGACGGCATTCCTGGCGTCTTGGTGTCAAGTGGTGTCACATTGAATGTTCCAAAAAACACACATGTTTTCGCCATGAATAATACAGGTATTTATTGTTGGGGCACCCTCAATATGGGATATGATGCCAACAATTGCAATGACACCATCACGATGGGGGGAATCAGATTAGAGAGCTATTACGATAATCTTCCCGGTCAGTGGGGTGGCATCAATATGCTAAGAGGCAGCACGGGTAATTTTAAATATGTTAACATAAATGAAAGCGCATATGGGATATTTACTGGTAGCGATACTACCGCAGATGTTAGCCAGTTTACAAACAATTCGAATCGACCAATAATTAACCTTGAAAGCGTAGTGATAAGTAACACCGGCTTTGGTCAATTTGCAAGCGGGGGATTTAAGTTTGGTGGATTAAACAGTTTCAACAGCAAGATTCGGGCAGTGAATACCGTCATCTACAACAGCACAGGAAGCAACCTCCTTTTGATCCTGGGAGGCGATTACAAATTTTATAATTGCACTTTCTATAATGGAGGTTCCGCATCAGTAGAACATCAAACAGAAGTATTGCTAATCAGCAACTTCGTACAACAAGGATCGGTGATTGACACTAACGCCTTTGAAAATGCCGAGTTTGACAATTGTATCATTTATGGAAGTCTTGACGAGGAACTGTCCTTAAATAAAATTAGCGCCTCCGGTGGTCTTAATGTTCAGCTGAATAATTGTAATGTTAAAACAAAACTAAATACAGATTCTTTAGGATTTGTTGCCCTGAAAAAAAATATCAGTCCCGAGTTCAGTGACGCCTTCAACGGAAATTTTAATCTAACCTCAAGCTCCCCATGTATTGACGCTGGACTTGAATTATCTAGTATTTATCCTCTCACCCTTAAAGATTTTTGTGGGGGATCAGGTAATTCACGGCCCACTGGTTCTGCGTTTGATATTGGAGCATTTGAGTACTAGCATTGTTTCCTTCTTTTTCTTCCCCGCTAAACATCTATCGAACAAAATTATTTTTCGCATATTAGCGTTTATATTATCTAGTGTTATATCGTGAAACGTTTTTTAAAAAACATACTTCATTCATTTCCTTTTCAATTGTTGTTACTCAATCTGAAGAGACATCAATTGCTCTTGCTTTTTTGGGTCATTTTTTTTCTTACCATCACCAATAACTTATACACGATTTACGGGGTTCCTTTTTTGTTCTTAGACCCCGAATATCTTGGTAAAGGCGGCTATGTTAGTTTCGCATGGGTAGGTCTTTCGTTTGGTGCTTTCGTAGTCACATGGAATCTTGTATTGTATATACTAAACAGCTTTCGTTTTCATTTCTTGGCTAGTTTACGATATCCCCTTTTTACATTTAGTTTGAACAATTCTTTTGTTCCCATCATTTTTATTCTTGTCTATCTTATTTCGGTTATTTTGTTTCAAAAAAACAATGAGTTTATCACCACCAAAGATCTGATATTGGATGTGTCTGGGTTTTTTGCTGGTTTCATTAGCATGGTCTTTATCAATGCCGCCTATTTCCAATTTGCGAATAAAGATATTATTGGCGTGATGAAAAATAGAAAGCGCGCACTAAAGAGAATTACGCGTAGCTATCAAAAAAATCGTTCCGAAAGATTTGTGGTGCTCACAGAAAACGAACCCCCTTTTTTTGTTAGGAGTTATCTTACCGGCAATCTAAAAATAAGGCTAGCAAGAAATGTAGAACATTATGACAAAGACATACTCAACGAAGTATTTCAACAGCATCATTGGAATGCCGTTCTTTTACAATGTATTTCCTTGTTTACCTTAATCGTGCTAGGCATTTTTATAGAAGTTCCCATTTTTCAATTGCCCTCAGCCGCCAATATTTTTTTTGCATTTGCTTCCTTTGTTTCCATTTATGGATTGTTTAAGTTTTGGGCTGGAAGATGGAGCACTACCGCTTTTCTCGTCATTTTTGTTTTAATGAATCTGGTGACTAAATATAGTTATCTCACTTATCAAAATAAGGCGACAGGTCTTGATTATAATAAAGCCCCTCGAGAATATTCAAACGAAGCGCTGGAGGAATTGGCTTCAGAAGAAAACAAAAAAGAAGACATCGAAGGCATAAAAAACATCTTGGCAAAATGGAGTCAAAAAAACAATTACAATTCTAAAACGAAGCCTAAAATTTTCTTTGTTTGTGCCAGTGGTGGTGGCTTAAGAGCCGCCATGTTTACGATGGCAACGCTTCAAAAAATTGATAGTATGAGCGAGGGTAACATGATGCGTCAAACGTTTTTGATGACGGGCGCTTCTGGTGGTATGCAGGGCGTTTCTTACTTCAGGGAACTCTATTATCGCAGCTTATCAGACACAAGCATTCGACTAAAAAACAGCCGCTATACATATGATGTAGCCAAAGATTTAATCAATGCATTGACCGCTTCTATCACCACCAACGATCTGTTTTTTCCATGGAGAAATCTAGTTGTCGGCGACAATAAATACAAAAAAGATCGTGGCTATATGTGGGAGTATCAGTTCAATAGAAACTGCGAAAGCATTATGGATAAGACGCTTGGCGACTATGTTGTGCCAGAAAAAAACGCTAAAATTCCGTTAATGTTAACCTATCCGGTCTTAACAAACGATGCGCGCTTTCTTTTTATTGGCTCACAACCAATGCGTTTCTTAATGACCCCTTTCGATAACAGAAAAAAAAATATCACAAAAAAAATAGACGGCATAGACTACCTTACTTTCTTTGAAGCGTATCGTCCACTGCGAATGCCGATTCTTACTTCTATCCGCTTGAATGCCACCTACCCTTGGATTTTACCCAATGCTACCTTTCCCACCAAACCTGAATTCACTGTGATGGATGCGGGAATCAGAGATAACTTTGGAACGGGTATCGTTGTTCGCTTTGTGAATGTCTTCAAAAATTGGATGGAAGCAAATACCTCTGGGGTGGTCATTGTTGAAATTAGAGCATCCGAAAAATTTGGAGATACCGAAGAACTGGACAAAAAATCTTGGTTGGCAAAAGTGAGTTCTCCTTTTGGTACCATTGGAAATAACTTGGCCAACCTGCACGACTATAATAATGATGGCTTACTCAGTTTGTTGGACCAAAACATGGACGTGCCATTGTCTTTGATTCGTTTTGAATATGTGCCCGAGAGAAAATCTGATAAAGCGAGTATGAGTTTTCGCTTAACGACAAAGGAAAAAGAAGATATTCTGCAGAGTACGCACAATCTTGAAAACATTCGATCATTAAATCGATTGTTGCAGCTCTTAGAAAAAAGCAATAAGAGATAAAACCTTGTTCCTAAAGGTCTTTTATCTTCTATCTTTGTTGCGCAACTATTAGACACATCACTCTTAATTTTTTCTTTATGAAAGTCTGGTTTAACCCCGCTTGCACTACTTGTCAAAATACAGAAAACTATTTAAACGAATGTAAAATCGACTTTGAAAAAAGAGAATATCTACAAGATAATCCTTCTGAAAAAGAAATCAGAGAACTCTTAAAAATATTGGGAATCATTCCCATGGGATTGATTCGTACCAAGGATAAGGTATTTAAGGAAAAATTTTATGGTAAGCAGATGAGCAACGACGAATGGATTAAAGCCATGGCCGAAAACCCTTCTATTATTGAGCGTCCAGTTATTATTCATAATGGGAAAGCTGTGATTGGCCGTCCGATTGAAAAAGTGATTGAGTTTGTGAAACAGTCAAAGAAATAATTTTTCTACATTTCGCTTTTTCCCTTATTGGTGCATAACACCAACAAAGGCGGGGAGAATAAGCTCGCTTTTGGAAACCAATGCTGCATGAGCGATAGCAGGCAGTACCGCTTACGCCGTATAGCGCGACAGCAAGCCATTATACTTGCTTGCTGGCATGCCCAAAGTGATATATAACAAATCTCTCAACAAGGAAAGCTACATACCTTTTTTACAATTGTTAAGGATTTTGCTCTATTTTTGCAGCACCATATCCGTTGATTTTCAAACGACGGGATGGTGGTTTAAACAATAAAAGCGCCCTATGAAAAGATACTCTTTTAAAGAAATATTGAACTGCGAGATGTGTAAAGAAAGCACGCGCGATCACAAAATTTTAGGGCAAAGACTCAATCAATCGCAGGGGTTTAACCCGAAAAACAAGGTAGGCATTTCTGTGGGGGTGCAACAATGTACGAACTGTGGACTTATCTATTCGAATCCACAGCCCATTCCTTTTGATTTGCAGGACCATTATGGAACACCGCCTGAGCAATATTGGAAAGCGGAATACTTTGTGTGGCATAAGGAATATTTTTCTACAGTAATTGGGATTGCAAAAAAGTTGCTTGATTTTAAACATGGCATGAAGGCATTAGACATTGGTGCTGGGCTGGGTAAAGCAATGCTATCTATGGAAAATGAAGGCTTTGAGGCAAGTGGATTTGAGCCCTCTGTGCCTTTTTACGAAAGAGCTATTTCGAAGATGGGCATTAAGAGCGAGCAACTAAAATTGGGTGCTATTGAAGATGTTGAATATCCTGAGAGCGCTTTTGATTTCATCACCTTTGGGGCCGTATTTGAGCATGTTTATGAACCAGCATTATCTTTAGAAAAGGCATTGAATTGGTTGAAACCAAATGGCATCATTCATATTGAAGTGCCTTCCTCGCGTTGGTTGATGCCTAAGTTTATGAATTTATATTTTAAACTGCGCAGCACCAACTATGTGACGAACTTGAGCCCTATGCATACGCCTTTTCACTTGCATGAATTTGACTTAAAATCATTTCAGAAACTTGCCGCTATTCAAGGATTTGTAGTGGCCAGATATGATTATACTGTTTGTTCCATTTATCATGTTCCGTCTATATTACATCCTATTTTAAAAGCATACATGAAGGCCACCAATACAGGGATGCAGCTGACAGTATATCTCAGAAAAAAATAAATTATAACAAATTAACTGTCGTTTGAAAGCTTGTTAACGTTCTTTTAAATTGCCTTTGCGTGAGCGATCTTTTATTCTTCTGGTTTCGCTAAGATTGTGTTGACCAATTCCCATACTATATCAGACTCGTAGCCCTTACTCATTCCATATCGTGCTAATTTTACCTTTCTGTCGTAGCCTGTTTCGTCCTTAAATTTTGTATTTCGGGTTTCTAATAAACCTTTCAGTCTTTCTTTGTATTCGTGGTTATCTATATTTTCAAAGGCTTCTTCAAAGCTTTCTGGATTGACTCTTTTGCGCTGTAATTCACTCTTAATTTTTATCTTTCCCCATTTTTTGATGCTAGACTTACCACGCACAAATGCATTGGAAAAGCGCTCTTCGTTCACGAAATTTTCGTCAGCTAAAAATGTTTTTATTCTCTCTTTGATCTCATCGGTGGCTAAACATTCTTTTAGCTTTATATCCACTTCCTTCCATGTTCTTTCTCTATAGGCACAAAATTTCATTATTTTCGCCAATATTAATTTTTCGTCTGAAGAATCTAGATTGCTCATTGTGTGCTTTATTATTACCGCTCTTTAGTTTGAAAATCTTTCATTCTATAGAAAAAGTTTCGACGTTAAATATACCTGATTGAAAAGATTTTATGACAAATAAAAAAGCGATTTCGCTATTGTTTCTTGCGAACTCTATCTCTGGATGTGCCCAAGGCATCAGTATGATAGGGGTGGTTTGGTATATGAATTCTGTGTTAAAAGTAGGCTCCGCGTATGGTCTGTTTTATGCTTTTGTGGTTTTGTGTTCTATGTTTTGGGGCTTATATGTGGGTTCTCTCATTGATAAATACAATCGCAAAAATATTTTTTTGGGTATTAATTTAGTGGGAGGCATTATGTTGCTAAGTGCTGCAGCTATTGGGTTTTCTCTCGACCATGTGCCTTTTCTTTTGTCGGCAGTGGTGTTTGCCACCACCACTTTTATTTATAATGCACATTACCCAAACCTCTATGCTATAGCGCAAGAGATTAGCGAACCCAAAGATTATGTCCGTATTACTTCGTACATAGAAATACAAGGACAGGCCACCACGGTGCTGAGTGGTGCACTGGCGGCTGTTTTAATGCAGGGTTATCAGATCGGTGAGGCGTCGTTTTTTCAGGCATATATCCCTGCTTCTTTTCATTTTGAAGCATGGAGCTTACCTCAAATTTTATTATTGGATGGCATCACTTATGCTGTCTCTCTAATTGTGATTTGGTTTGTGCATTATACGCCTTTAAAGGAAAGAAGTATTGATACGTCGAGTATTCAAGAGCGGATGATGTATGGCATCAATTACTTAAAAGACAATCGATTGATTTTATTGTTTGGTACTGCTAGTTTGGCGGTCTTCATCACGATAATTATTAACGCCTACTATCAAATGCCCGTCTATATAGATTTGTTTCTTCATGAAAAAAGCTCGGTGTTTGCTGGTAGCGAATTATTTTTTGCTTTTGGTGCTTTATGTGCGGGCATATTTGCTCGCTATGTTTTTAACCAAACAAATATCGTGTTTAAAGTGATTGCGCTCACCTTTGCTTCTGTGTGTTGTTACTTTGTTTTTATGTTCAATAAAAACCTATCTATTTTCTTTTGTTGTAATTTTATTCTAGGACTCAGCAATGCCGCCATACGGATTTTTCGTGTTACTTATATTTTTAAGTTGGTTCCGAATCATGTGATAGGAAGGGTGAATGGTATTTTAAATTTGGCGAGCTATTTCTTTAGATTTTTAATTGGTTTATTATTCGCTATTCCTTTCTTTAACCATGAAAATGGCGTGAGATATAGTATGCTTTTTTTGGCTTTGTTTACCCTTGTCGGTGCACTTATTCTAGCGAGTAAATACAACGTGTTGCGAGCTGAGGAATTAAAAAAAACAAGCCATGAAGCAGCCTAAGATTAAATGGTATGTGATTGTGAATCCCGTTGCTGGTTTTGGCAAGGCACTAAAAAAATGGAAAGCACTTTCTGTTTTATTGCAACAAGAGTTTGAGCTTGAAATGGCATTTACCGAAAGAGATCGGCACGCTATTGTGTTGACTAAAGAAGCGGTGGAAGCAGGCCATACCAATATCCTAGCGGTGGGTGGTGATGGCACCTTACATCAAGTGGTGAACGGAATGATGTTACAACATCAAAAAGCGAGTCATGAGATTTCGATTGCTTTTTATTCTTGTGGAACAGGGAATGACTGGGTTCGTCCTTTTGCTTTTCCCAAAAAAACCAAGGACTTCGTCGAACTCCTGCGACATCATAAAACTGTTTTTCATGATGTAGGAAAAGTGAGTGCTTACAACGAAAAAAAGCCCTGTATTGAATATTTCAACAATATAGCTGGCGTGGGTTTTGACGCTTATGTCATTCAACAAACCAAAAACAAAACAACGGGGCAATTTTCTTATCTTTTTGGAATGTTGAAGAGTTTATTTTCTTATCGATGCAATCATTTAAGGGTGACAATAAACGGCGAAAAGCATGAGGCCATCAGTTATTTGACGCTAGCGGCCATCAATAAATATGCAGGCGGAGGAATGAAATTAGCGCCGAACGCTATCAATAATGATGGATTATTTGATGTTATATTAGTCAGAGAAATGTCGAAATGGGAAGTGGTAAAACACACCTCAAAACTTTTTAGTGGCAAGTATCTAGATTTAAAACAGGTCTCCGTTTTTCGTACTTCGTTCTTTGAAATTGAGGCGTTGGAAAATGCTGAATATGTCTATTGTGAGGCAGATGGGGAGTTAATTGGAGCTGGACCTTTTAAATTCACTATCATTCCTAATGCACTCAAAATAGTGGTTCCTTAAAGTTTTTTGCTCGTTAGCTTGGCTATAAAACCAGTCCTAGCGAGGTGACATTAATCAACATTAACAAAGAAAGACTAAAGATCTAAGCGCTTTCCTTCTTTATTGTTTTAATATCTAATTAAAGATTGTTTAATTTATTCATTTGTTTTTTAATTCTATTTATTATTGTTAATTATTTTTTTGTTAACACGAATATTTATTGTGGCCACAAGAGTCTAATCTTTATATGTACAATCCCGTTTTGGCGAGTAAAATCACGGAACTTGATTCACAATTATATTACGCCAGTGTAATGAATATGCTAACAAATATTAAGGCCTAATACCGCTACTTCCACATTTGTTTAGTTTGTTTGTTTTCTCTGATTTGGATGTTCGTGAAGTACTTAGAGCGCTAGAGTGCACCGCCAAAAAATCGACGTTGGTTTTTTTGCCATCAAAAGATAGGGGCACAACCAAAATCTATTATGGCTGACTGCCTACAAAGTAATCCCATAAAGGGTCTGCGGGTGGTCTAGCTGTGATCATGATGTTTTCTTTGGTGATGGGGTGCACAAATTCGAGTCGACGCGCGTGTAGATGAATAGAGCCGTCCTCATTACTTCTTGCTGAACCATACTTTAAATCGCCTTTGATGGAGGATCCGATTTTGCCCAGTTGACAACGGATTTGGTGATGTCGACCTGTATGCGGTTTGATTTCCAATAAATGGTAGGTGCTGCTGCTACCGATATGTTTATATTCTAATTCGCATAGTTGAGCGCCTTTCGATTCTTTGTTGCTCGCTCTTGATTTGTTTTTTTTTTCGTCCTTCACAATCCAATGTACAAGGGTGCCTTCTTCGTCTGGGGGTAAGTTTTTTACAATGGCCCAATACGTTTTTTTGATGGTTCGGAGTTTAAACATTTCGTTAATTCTTTCGAGCGCCTTGGATGTTTTTGCCAACAAAACCAAGCCAGATACTGGTCTGTCGATTCGATGTGCCACGCCTAGAAAAACGGCTCCGGGCTTTTGATAGCGTGCCTTTATATATGATTTGGATAATTCTTCTAAAGATTCTGCCTCGTTTTTGTCTCGTTGAACGAGCAGGCCCGCCGGCTTGTTGTATGCCAATAGATGATTGTCTTCGTAAAGTATTTTTAAATCTTGATATTTCATTTTTTGTTCTCTTCAGATTTTTTAATCTTATATGTTTTAATTACTCTAGCTCTATTAATATCTGGTTTTTTTCTACTGCTTGACCCTGCTTTACCAATATGTTTTTCACTTTGCCGTCGCCAGGGCTTTTTAAAATGTTTTCCATTTTCATAGCCTCTAAAATCAATACAGAATCGCCCTTTTTGATCTCGTCGCCAATGTTTTTTTCGAAGCGCAAAATAAGTCCTGGCATTGGTGCTTTGATGTTATTCACCTTGGTGGTTTTTAGATTTCCCATGCCTAGTTGTTGTAATAACAAATCAAACTTGTCTTGCACTTTTACATCGTATTCGCTTCCATTGACTCGAATGATAAAGCTTTTTTCCTCCGTATTGGCTTCTACCAAGATGGCAGTATAAGAGGTGTGATTCCAAATAATATGCATTTCGCCTTCCTTAACTTGAATTATATCAAATATTTCTTGCGATTGATTGACGGTGTTTCCTTCTATTTCGAAACTTTTTTTTGTGTTTACTTTTACACTAAACATGAGTCAAATTTTTTCTGATGTAAAAATACAACAAAGGAGTGGAAGGATATTAGAATTGTGTGCTTTGGAATGGCACTGTTTATAAAACTTGAAAAACAACTAAGTCCTTTATTGTAAGAAGATAAAAAAAATTGATTACACGATTGATTGCTTCAATTTATGGAAATATGTTATAATTCTATCTTGACAAAACAGCGTTACCTTTGTGTTTTTAAGTTGTAATACGATTATATATGAAAAAAGTTTTCTTGTTTCTTTTTGTTGTTGTTTTTCTGAGTGCTTGCGATCAAGAAAAGAAAATTGCCAGAAAATATGAACATGGCAAAACACCCAAGGGCGATATTTTATTGGACTCCCTAACGGTGGTGGGCAAAAAGGGCGCTTTACCTTACCAAGCTAGCATTACACAAAATCAAGATTTGGTGCACACTAAATTAGATGTCCGCTTTGATTATCTAAAACAGTATTTGTATGGGAAGGCATCTATTACTTTACATCCACATTTTCTGTCTACAAACAAACTTGTTTTGGACGCGAAGGGCATGGATATAAAAGCAGTATCGATCACAAATAAGGATGGGTCGATGTCGCCACTTATTTATGATTACAAAGATTCTATGCACCTTCGCATCACCTTAAACAAAACCTATGACAGGGAAGAGAACTTCACTGTTTTTGTGGATTATGTTTCGAAGCCGAATGAGGTAAAAACATCTGGTGGTAGTCTTGCAATTACAGAAGACAAGGGCTTGTATTTTATTGACCCATTAGATAAAGATCCGAATCAACCTACAGAAATTTGGACTCAAGGTGAGGTGGCTGCCAACTCGTGTTGGTTTCCTACCATTGAGTCGCCGATGCAGCGCATGACACAGGAAATAAACATGACGGTAGACGCGAAATACAAAACATTATCTAATGGTTTGTTGATAAACAGCAAAATCAATGAAGACGGGACACGTACCGATTTTTGGCGACAAGACAAAACTGCTGCCCCATACTTAACGATGATGGCTGTAGGGCCTTTCTCCATTACAAAAGAGACTTGGAATGGCATAGAAGTGAGTTACTATTTAGAGGAGAAATATGGTCCTTACGCACTGGATATTTTTGGTAATACCCCCGAAATGTTATCTTGTTTTTCTACCTTGCTGGGCGTGTCTTATCCTTGGGACAAGTATTCACAAGTGGTAGTACATGAATTTGTGAGTGGCGCCATGGAAAACACAAGCGCAACTGTTCTCTACGAACAAGTTCAAAAAACAAAGCGAGAAATGATAGATGGCGATCAAGAAAGTATTATTGCTCATGAGCTTTTTCATCATTGGTTTGGCGATTATGTAACCTGCGAGTCATGGTCGAACCTACCGCTTAATGAATCTTTCGCTACTTATGGAGAATATTTATGGGCAGACCACAAATATGGTAGAGAAAGTGCGGACCTTGAAATGTATCAAGATTATCGGAAATATATTAGCGAGGCCGAAGACAAGCAGGTTGACTTGATTCGTTTTTATTATGAATCTCCCGACGATATGTTCGACAGACATAGTTATGAAAAAGGTGCTGTTATTTTGCATATGCTTAGAGGGTACTTGGGTGATGCTGTGTTTTTTGCTGGCATAAAAAAATACTTAATAGACAACGCATTTCAGACAGTGGAGGCACATCAATTGAGAATGGCTTTCGAAAAAGTGAGTGGCGAAGATTTGAATTGGTTTTTCAATCAATGGTTTTATAATGCAGGCCATCCTTTACTTGATGTTAACTATTCCTATGTGCAAGACACCGTAATTATTGATGTAACACAAAAATCTAGCAATTTAAATGCAAAACTTTTTAGGCTGCCTATGAAAATTGACATCTATACTGTTGCCGGTGTTGAGCGCTACGATCTGTTGGTTTATAAAGGAAAACAACAATTCAAATACATCAGCAAAGAAAAACCATTACTCATTAATTTTGATGCAGAAAAAACAACACTAGCTGTTATTGCCGAAAATAAAAGCATTACCGAGTACATTTATCAATATCAACATGCGCCTTTGTTTCGCGATAGATTGGATGCCGTTATTTATCTTTTGTCGAAGCAAAAAGATGGCTCCTCTACTCCTGCTTTGTTGGACGCCTTAAATGACAAACATTGGTATATCAGAAAAAAGATGGTCGATAATATTCGCTTTGATGTAGCGGCTTCTACCGAATTGATGACGAAGATGAAAGATTTGGCCATCAGTGACCCAAGGTCTTCCATCCGCGCAAGCGCTATTGACAAACTAGGAAAACTGAATAACAAAATTAATAATTCTCTCTTTTTGCAAGGTGTTGAGGATAGTTCTTATCGGGTAATCGGAGCTTCGTTGATTGCTCTAGCAAAAACAGATTCTAGCTCTGCGCTTGCCGCAGCGAAAAGATTTGAAAAAGAAACCACCGGCTCAATAGTATATGGCGTTTCTGATGTATACTCAAGCTATGGCGGAAGCAAAGAACAGGCTTACTTTGAAAACATGTTTCCTTTAAGTAACGAGTATACCAAAATACAACTAGTATATCATTATGCAAATTATCTTGGGAATAGAGACAAGCCAGAATTTGATATTGCAATTAAAACTTTTCAAGGTCTTGTAAGCAATACTAGCTCTGAATACTTGCCTGGAGCGATTTCTGGGGCATTAAAGCGATTACAAAAATATTATGAAAAACGAAAAACCCAAGATCAATTGGCTTCCAAAAATGTAGGTGGCGATTTGAAGTTGTTGAGCGAATACAGCAACAAAATTTTGTTTTATGATGACGCAATTAGGCAAATAAACAAAGTAATATTACGTATTAGTGAAACACATAGTAACTAGAGGTTTTTTTGCGGCATATCTTCTGCTTTTTCATAAAACAAATGGACCCACAAAGCCCGCGCAAAGCGAAAGACGAGAGGAATTAGACACATTGTAATAAGAATATCTATGATTAACGCGTTATCTACATCAATCTTAAAATAAAAAAACAAAGGAACAAAAAGAGACAAAACAATGGCACATGATAACGCATAAGCAACATACATCGCGCCCCACCAGAATCCTATTTCGCTTTCATATTTCAAGTGGCAGACACTACATCTTTCTTCCATACTGAAAAGATATCTTAAATTATATGGGTTTTGATGTGTGAATAAGTTTGTTTTCTTACATCTCGGACACTTCATTGTAAAAATACTGTAGAGGTGACTGTGTTTGGGATTGATATTAGGATAAGACATGCTTTTTTTATTCAAATATATTCATAAAACAAGCTCAGAAACGCGATAGTTCCATTTTTGCCGAATATTTTCTTTAATTTCGTGTCCATTTTTCAAAATGCAACAAAATAAAAAATTGAATATTATTCTTGTAGGAGCTACTGGATTGGTGGGTAGTCGGTTATTACGCTTTTCAATTATTAACGAACAGATAGAGCGCATTATTTTGTTGTCAAGAAAGTCATCCGATACGACACACCCTAAAATAACAGAACATCTTGTTGATTTTAACACTCCTGAAAGTTATCGATCTTTGGTGAAGGGAGATCTTGTTTTTTGTTGCATAGGCACCACGATTAAAGCCGCCAGAAGCAAAGAAAATTTTGTTAAAGTTGATTATACCTATCCACTAGAAATTGCAAAAGCGGCCAAAGAGAATTTGGTGCCTGCTTACCATCTGGTAACAGCCTTAGGTGCAGATGCCAACTCTTCCATTTTTTATAATAAGGTGAAAGGTCAGGTGCAGGATGCTATTGCGGCATTAGGGTTTGATGTTTGTTGTTTTTATCAGCCAAGCATGTTATTGGGCGACAGAACAGAAAGTAGACCAACGGAAAAGATTGGACAAAAGTTAATGGTATTTTTTGACTTTTTAATTCCTTCTTTGTATAAAGCAATTGATGGTGGTTTCGTTGCTCAAGCGATTATAGAGAATGCCTTACATGCAAAAACAGGCATACAAATCATTCCCTCAGACCAGCTTCTAAAATTAGCAAAAAATGCGTAGCGTTTTTCTTTTTTTCTATTTGTTTTGCACACTTCGTTTAGTCTCCCTTGCACAAGGAAACGCCTTTGTGCCAAACGATAAATACGACTCTTTGAGAATTATGCTTGTTGGTGACATCATGCAAAACAATGGACAGATTGCAGCCGTTTATGACAACTCCAACAGATATTATGACTATAGCAATACTTTTCGCTTTGTTCAGCCATTGTTTGGGGTTAGTGATGTGGTGATAGGAAATTTAGAAACCACATTTAGTGGCAGGCCATACAGTAGCAATCCCTTTTTCTCTGCTCCTGACGAGTTTGCCCTGGCCTTAAAATATGCGGGTTTCAATTGTTTAATGACTGCTAACGACCATTGTGCTGACAGAGACAAAGAGGGAATGACAAGAACAATACATCTTTTAGATTCGATAGGTATAAGCCATACGGGAACGTTTTTAAATAGAGAAAATAAATTTCTCAACAACCCACTTTTAATACAACGAAATGGTTTTTCGATTGCTATTCTAAATTATACTTTTGGCACAAAATATAATGTGGCCGACACCAATATGGTGAACTTAATTAATCCCGAAAAAATCAAGGGAGATTTGTTTGCCACACAAAAATTAAATCCCGATTTCACCATTGTATACCTTCATTGGGGAACAGAATATGAGCGTTTTCCAAGCGACAATCAAAGAGAATTAGCTAAGCTTTGTTTCGATAATGGGGCAGATTTTGTGGCTGGCTCAAATCCCCATGTTCTACAAAAAGCAGAAGAAATTCAATTCCTCTCTTATGGTGCATCGAAAAAGGGTTTTGTGGCTTATTCTTTAGGGAATTTTATTTCTGATTACGACAGAAGATATGGTGATGGCGCTGCGATTATGGAGGTAATTTTGACCAAAGAAAAAAAAACAGGAATGACTAAAGTGAGTGATTTTGGCTTTATTCCAACCTATGTTATCAAAGAGGGCAGCAAAAACAACAAGCTGATGCAAGTCGTTCCTGTTTCTGAAGTAGAGTCTAAAAATATTAGCGTTGACATGTCTAGCGCTGATTTAGAAAAAATGCGCCTTAGTGGCCTAGATTCTCGTTCCATGATGAACACCTCTAACTGTCTAGAAAGCAAGTATAAATTAAACGACGACATTATTAGCGACGTGTCTGAAACTATTGTCTTAACAGGCGCTCCTGTAAATATCGACAAGAAAACCGATGTTTTTTTTGCGCAAAAAAAAACTATTGTTAATACCATTCAGGTGGCGAAAACTGAAGTTAAAAACGAAATCCTTGTTGAAACAAAAACTACTGTTATTCGCGGTATAGAAACAGGTTTAAATTCGACAATTAATGTTCCTGTTAAGAAAGTAGTTGTCAATCAAATTGATTTGACAATCACTAATGAAGAGAGAAAAAAAGATAGTTTAGTTGAGACAAACAAAAGAAACGTTTTTGCAATAAATACAACGAAGCCCATTGTTGTCTTAAGCAAAAGCCCAACAATTATTGCTAAGCTTGATACTTTCCTTTCTAATGATGTACGCGAAAAAGAGAGCATTGTCTTGTCAAACAAAACCAATTTTTCCTCAATTGGTATTAAACAAAGCATACCTGCTGTAGTAAAAAATAGTGTTGTTAGCTCTAAGGTCGAACACGTGATAACTAATGATACGATTGCGTTGCACCCTAAACCCATTATCGTTCCGCCTGAAAGAAGCATAGAAGACGACATATTGGACCTTGAAAATAAATTTAAAAAGTATGGAGCAATTTCATACAAGGTGAAGTTTTATGACATGCCTACAAAAATTGAAATAAACACCTACTATTATAAATACCTAGAGGGTTATGCTTCAATACAAGAAAATGGAAACTGGGTATACTACTTGGGCAACTCTGCGTCTTTTGAAGAGGCAAAAACACGTTGCATGATGTTGCGTGGGAAGGGCTTGAAAAAAATTACAATTATTCCTTTTGTAAATGGTAAAAAAATAGACTGGACAATTAATTATTAAATATGTACAACGCTGTTATCGATATCGGAAACTCTACCATAAAGATTGCCATTTACAAGGGCGACGAATTTATATTGTTGCAAGTGATGGAAAACTGGGACGAAAGAGAATTTAATCAAATCACAAAGGGTTATTTTGTAAAGAATGTAATGGTTAGTGATGTTCGGTATGTAGAAAAACCATACCTGCCTTTCTTAAAAGAAAAATTTAATTGCTTTTTTTCTGACATGAATGTTCTGCTACCCATCACGAACGCTTATCTTTCTCCGGAAACCCTCGGTTTTGATCGATTGGCGCAGTGTGTTGGTGCTAGAAAATATTATCCCAATGGCAATTTGTTGGTCATTAGTTGTGGCTCCTGTATCACGTATAATTTTTTAAACCACTCGAATGAATTTATTGGTGGTGGAATTTCTCCAGGTATAAACATGCGATTTAAGGCGCTACACAATTATACTTCTGGGCTTCCTTTTGTTGAAACAAAAGACTCTTATGATGTTTTTGAGTTGATTGGAAGAACTTCTGAAGAATCGATTATTAGTGGTGTATTACATGGCATACGTGCTGAAATAGACGGTATTATTGATTCGTATGAAGAAAATTATGAAAATTTAACTTGCATAATCACTGGAGGAAACTGGTCTTACTTTGCATATAGCTTGAAAAATAAGATATTTGCACATCCGAACTTAGTTCTATTTGGGCTTAATTCCATATTACAAAATAATGTTACAGAAAAACTTTAGTCTTCTCCTTTTATATTCTTTCTTTATTTGTCTAGGTAACTTAAGTTTTGCTCAAAGCTCTAGTCCTTATAATCGATATGGAATTGGAAATTTATTTTCAAACGCAACATCCAATAATCGTTCAATGGGGGGTGTTTCGGCAGCTTTTTCTAATCCCTATGGAATCAATATTCAGAACCCCGCATCTCTCTCCGAAATTTTTCTAACCACCTATGATGCCGGAATGGAAGGGGAAACTGCACGATTATATAGCAAAGACTCATCTTATAAAGCGAGTTCCTCTGGTTTTAGTCACTTAGCAATTGCCTTCCCTATAAAGCTCGGAACTTGGGGAGCTTCTTTAAGCTTTAAACCGTATAGTAATGTGCGATATAATTTTAAACGCATTGTGAGTGGCGACAACATTGGGGAATATGCTGAGTTCTATTCAGGTAGCGGCAACACTTATCAGTTTATGGTTGGTAATGGGGTAAGATATAAAGGTTTTTCTTTGGGGGTTAATCTTGGATTGTTGTTTGGCAATATTGACTATAACAAAACTGTTGTATTTAGAAATGATGTGTTTGCGCTTCCGTCTCGATACTCAAGCGAAGTGACCATTAGAGGTTTTTTATACAATATTGGCGCTCAATATAAATATCGCTTGCCGCTGAAGAAAAAAGAGAAAAATATTTTTGCCGTGTTCGGCGTTTATGGTTCGTCAGCCACAAAACAAAGCACTAGCTCGATTAATCATTGGGAGCGATTTGATTTGTCTGGAAACGTAGCGGAAATCGTAGATACTGTTGGTGAGGTGGTGACAGAAAAAGGCAAACTAAATTTGCCGGGTAGCATTACAGGTGGAGTCGCTTTTGAACAGCCGGGTAAATGGTTTGTAGGTACCGATTTTAAGTACACCAACTGGTCGGCCTATACTACAAATCTCAACAATGGTACGTTTGCCAATAGTTTGCGATGGTCACTTGGTGGTGAAATTTGCCCAGATAGATCAGCAAAAAAGAATGTTTTTAGTTATATGGTGTATCGATTAGGTTTTTATACGGGCACATCTGAGTTGTTAATTAATGGGAGACAATTGAAAGAAACTGCGGTCACTACTGGGTTTGGGATACCGTTAAGAACTAAAGATGGTGGGCAGTTTTCTATGTTTAATTTTGCCTTTGAATTTGAAACAAGAGGCGATAACTCTGCTGGATTATTACGCGAAAACTACTATAAATTTAACCTCAGTTTTGTTTTTAATGATCGCTGGTTTTTAAAGCGTCGCTTTGATTAATTTCTTTTTTAGTTTTTTAAAATACCCTTCTCTAGTGGTGATTTTCTTCTTTGTTTTGCCATGACACAAATTCTAAATAACATAGATAATATCATTTTCGATTTAGGCGAAGTGATTGTCGATGTGGATACCACTAAAACTATTGCTGCTTTTACATTATTAAGTGCTTTTTCTGGAAATGAATTGTTTAGTTTTTCCCATCAAGCTGCTTTCTTCTCTGATTTTGAAAGAGGAACCATTGGTGAAGTAGAGTTTCGAAACGAGCTGAGAAAGGCACTTAAAAAGAATCCTACTGATGAGGTTATTGATGCTGCTTGGAATGCAATGTTGGGTGATATGCCTGTTACAAAATTAAATATTTTAACAGAGCTTAAAAAAAAGTATCAACTTTTTGCTTTGAGCAATACAAACCCTATACATATTCGCCTAATAAATGAAAACCTATCGAGAAAAAACGTTGGAGATTGTTTGGAAAGATACTTTCACAAAACGTTCTATTCGTACAATCTTGGGTCGAGAAAACCCGAGGACCTTATCTATGAACGTACCGCAGCAGAGACAGGCCTTGTTCCCAACAAAACACTAATGATCGACGATCGAATTGATAATCTTGTAACCGCTGAAAAAATGGGTATGCGGGTGTTTCATCTAAAATTTCCAGATCAATTTTATGAATTATTTAGTTCTAATAAAAAACCGATTGCTTAGTTTATTTTCTCGCTTTTCTTTTAATATTGCTTGTTATTGCCTTATAGTGTGTTTAGCATTTCTTCGGTTTGCTCAATAGATGGGTTTACCAATAATATTCTTCCCTCCTCGTTAATTAAAAAAGTTGTGGGAATATACTCAATTCCATATTGTAGCGACACGTTGTTGGTTCTTCCCTTTTTTTCATTCACCTGGGGCCACGTTAAGTGGTCGTCATGTATCGCTTTCAACCAATCTACTTCTTTGTTGTCTTGAGAAACACCCAAAATTTCGAGCCCGCTCGCCCTTTTGAAAATCCTGTTTTTGTACCTACTATATAATTCTACTAGGTGTGGATTTTTCTTTCGGCATGGCCCACACCAGCTAGCCCAAAAATCTATTAAAACAATTTTACCTCTTAGGTCTGATAACCTTGTGGAGTCTGTTCCGGGTCCGGGCAATAAAAAATCTGGAGCTTCTGCTCCTATTTTTAGCGTCACTAATTTTGGATGATTAGAATCGCTTTTACAGGAGGAAAAAACTATACAAAATAAAAAAATAAGCTGTCTGTATCTTTTTGTTGTCATTGCTGCTGTTGTCAGTAAAAAACGCCTAAAACTAAAGTCTGATAATATCTGCGCCTAAGGCCTGAAGTCTCTTATCTATATATTGATAACCTCGGTCAATTTGATTGACATTATTGATCACGCTTTTGCCGTCTGCTGAAAGCGCCGCTATTAACAAAGCGACACCTGCTCTGATATCTGGGCTCGACATCGTAATTCCCTTTAAGTTATACTTCCTGTCTATACCGATTACGTTTGCACGATGAGGATCACAAAGAATAATTTGTGCCCCCATATCAATCAACTTGTCAACGAAAAATAACCTGCTTTCAAACATTTTCTGATGCACCAATACAGATCCTTTTGCTTGAATTGCAGAAACCAAGATGATGCTTATCAAATCGGGTGTAAACATTGGCCATGGACCATCATAAATTGTTAAAACCGAGCCGTCAATAAAGGAACTAATTTCATAATGCTCTTGCGATGGAATATAAATATCATCACCCCTAAACTCCATTTTGATTCCCAACTTGGCAAATGTTGCTGGAATATTTCCTAGTCGATCAATTCGACAATTCTTTATTGTGATTTCGCTTTTCGTCATTGCCGCCAATCCGATAAAAGATCCTATTTCAATCATGTCTGGCAACATTCTGTGCTCACAGCCACTAAGTGACTCAACGCCATCTATCGTTAGTAAATTTGATCCGACACCGGTTATTTTTGCGCCCATCTTGTTTAGCATTTCACATAACTGCTGTATATATGGTTCGCATGCTGCGTTAAATATTGTGGTGGTTCCTTTTGCCATTACTGCACACATCACAATATTTGCAGTGCCAGTAACAGATGGTTCTTCAAGATGCAAATAACAACCTTTCAGTGTTTTCGCTGCGACTGTATAAAAACTCTCGTCACTATCGTATGAAAAGGTGGCGCCTAGCGATTCAAAACCGAGAAAATGAGTGTCGAGTCGTCGTCGTCCAATTTTGTCGCCGCCAGGCTTTGGCATATATGCTCTTTTGAATCTCGCCAACAAAGGCCCAACAAGCATTATGGAGCCACGTAATGCAGAACCGCTTTTTTTAAACTCATCACTTCTCATAAAATCCACATTCACTTCGTCTGCTTGAAAAAGATAGGTGTCTTCACTAATCTTTTCGACTTTTACGCCAATATTACCTAAAATAGTAATCAATAGGTTTACGTCGTGAATATCGGGAATGTTTGATATTTTTACCTTTTCCTTGGTTAAGAGAACCGCACATAAAATTTGTAATGCCTCGTTTTTGGCGCCCTGTGGGGTAATTTGGCCATTGAGCTGTTTTCCTCCTCTTACTTCGAACGCGTCCACACTAGATAACATTTCCGTTGTTGTTGTTTTTGTTGTTATTTCCTTGTCCGCTATTTCTATGGCGATTGTTTTGGTTTTGATTGCGACCATTCCCTTGGTCATTGTTTCTGTGGCGATTATTTTGGTTGCGATTGTTGTTTTGACTGTTGCTGTTTGGAACGTTTCTTTGCACAAAAAACTTTCCTAATTGCGAACCGTCTGACAATTGCAATGCTCCCTCCGACAAGGTGCTCAACTCATTTTTCACTTGCTCGTCGCTCACATTTTCTTTTATCCAGTTCGTATGAACCACCTTTATATAATTGGCAATTATTTTTGCCAAGGCCTCTCTCTTAGCTGGGTCTTCAGTCTTCTTTGCTTTGTCCACCAGCTTTAAGATGTTTTCACCATAAGACCTGTGTTTTAAGGTTCCTTTAGGGTAGTCTAGGGGTTCTGGTTTGGCTAACAAGACTTCTTTTTGTGGATATGGATAAGGCGACTCTACTTCCAACTGAAAGTCAGAGATTAAAAACAAATGATCCCATAGCTTGTGCCTATAATCCTCCACGTTTCTAAGGTGCGGATTTAGTTGGCCCATTACCTCAATGATGCCTTTCACCATTCTGGTTCGTTTTTCTATGTCTGGTTCTGCGATTGCCAAATCGATAAGTTGATGAACGTTCCGTCCATACTCACTCATAACTAATTGGCTTTTTTGCGAATTATAATGCATTGCTAAATTCTGTTCTTGTTTAATTCTTGTGATGATATGTTGAAAGAGGGCCTTTTAAAAACGGTTCTTTTAAGGTCTACTAGTGATTAGATTCCCAAAGATAATCGTTTTCTGCCTACTTTTTACATAATCTTATCTGTGCTCTTGTTGATTGAAATTTTTAAGGTGTCTCTTTCGAAAACACCCTAAGCTTTATGCCGATGCTAACAAATCACATAAATGTCTCTCAAGTTTCGTCCTAGGCCATCATAATCTAAGCCATAACCAACTATAAAATCATTTGGAATATCAAAACAAGTGTAATCTATTTTTATCTTCTCTTTCAGTGTTTCTGGCTTAACAAGTAGTGCGGCAATTTTAATGCTTTTAGGTTTAAGGTTTTCTATTTCAGGCAAAAATTTAGCAAGTGTGTTTCCTGTGTCTACAATGTCTTCAACAATAATAATATCTCTGGCTTCTATGGTTTCTATAATCCCCAAGAGCGTTTTCACATTTCCTGTTGTTTGTGTTCCGTGGTAGCTAGATAATCGAACAAAGGTTATTTCACATTCGCCAGTAAAGTGTTTTACAAGATCTGATGTGAACATAAAAGACCCACTCAAAATACAAACAAATAAAGGGTTTTTTCCGACATAGTCTTGATCGATTTTCCTACCTATTCGTTGAACGGCTTCTTGTATCTTCCTTTCATCAAGATATGTCCTAAATTTTTTATCTTTTAACGTGATTGTTGCTTGTTCCATTTGTTGCTTTATCTCTGCGCAAAGATATGCATTTTATTGTTTTATTGGGATGGATTAATTGCTTACTATCAGTGTTTGTCCAAGATTAATATTGTTGTTCAAAAGGTTGTTCCATAGAATAATATTGCTCACGCTTACACCGTATCGCTTCGAAATGTTATACAGCGTGTCTCCTTGTTTTACAACATGACTTTGGGTGGCTGTTTTTGTTGTTAAGGGTGCCGCTAAATTCTTCGCCTCTATATTCGTGTCAGCAATTAATATTGTTGATTTTTTTTCTTCTGAATCGTTTATATCCAATTGAGGTTGGACAGCCTCTGTTGCTGTAAGCTGTCCTTCTATGGGTTTGTCTACTGAATCGTTTGAAGTAATTGTCGTTTTTTGCTCAATGCTTTTTTGAATTTGTTCAATAGACAGATTGGGTGAGTTTAGTTTTTCCACTTGTTTTGTTTCTGCGCTTTTGTTTATGATCGGTTGTTTTGTTGTTTCCTTGTTTTTTAGTAGCACAAACTGTTCGTAACTCATACTCTTGGGCGTATTTGTGTTGTCTTCGCGCAACAAAATTAGTTCTCCAGCACAAACTTCTAGGCCTGGTTCTAGTTGATTTTTTTTGTACAGTTCCGTTAATTTTACGCCATACTTTTGTGACATTTCGTACATGCTTTCTCCGTCAGTAACAATATGTTGTTTGGAGTTTCCTTTGCTTCTTTTGGGCTGGATAAAAACGTTTTGACCCTCAACGAAATTCTCTCCTTCAAACATGTCATTATATTTAATAAGATAGTTTATAGGTACATTATACTTCATGGCGATTCCCATGGGCGTATCTCCCACCTTGGCTTTAATTGCTTTAATATTGTTTAGCAAAAATACTTCGTTATAAAAGGCTTGAGTTTCTACAACTACTCCTTCGTCAATTGGCTGTTGTTTGATATTAATTGGTGCTTGAGTTGGTATGCTTTTTGTCGTTATAACAGGGGTTGGTGCTTCTTTTTGTAGAGACATTTCCTTGCTTTGCATCATGTCGTACTTGCTTAAATCATATCGATTAATAAGGTTTACCAACAAGGTGGGGTATTGTGGATTTGTTGCGTATCCCGCCAACTTTAATCCGTTAGCCCAAGAAACATAATCTGTTCTAGAGTAAGAAAACAAAAATGCATATCTACTTCTTGTTTTTAAAAATTCTGTGTGGTCGTCGTATGATTGTGCGGCATTTTGATAATACCTAAAACATTCGTTTTTTTCATCATCATCATGATAATAGGTGTCTCCTGTCCATTCTTTATGGCATTTAATTCCAAAGTGATTGTTTGCTGTTGTCGCCAAAGGAGAGTTTCCGTTGTCTGATTCCAAAAGTCCTTGGGCTAAAGTAATGCTAGCAGGAATTCCGCTCTCTTCCATTTCTCTTACTGCTGTTGCTGCGTAAAGATCTATGTATTGTGCTGGTGCGATTTTCGTTTGGGCATATAATTCTTGTCCTCTCATCGTTGCTGTGATGACCAATATTGCGATAAACCTTTTCTTCATGAGTAAGTTTTCTTTTCTTCAAAACAAAAGTAGGGTCTAGAATATAAATATAAACGTTGTTTACCCACCATTTCGTATAAATTTGTAGTTTAGATAGGGCAATAAATCTGTCCCTTTGGGCGTCGGCAACGCTTCTTACATATAGGCCTTGTCTTTGTTGTTGTCCAAATACTTTTTCTCTATTTTCTTTTTTAGAATTCCAAGTAGCATTTTTTTAAATGGTGGGACGTCTTTCATTTTGGGGTTTTTGCCCTGTTTTTTATATCTGTCAAAAAAGTATTTTGTTGCCATGACAGCAAATAAAGCACAAGTATTGTGGTCTAGACTAGAGCTAATGTTATTAATTTTGATGTCTTTTTTGCCTTTTTTAGTCATTTCCTCGTAAACCTTTTCAGAGTTATGAAACGACACCTCTCTGTCTCCTTTGCAATAACACAATTGTACTGGTGTTTTGGGGATCCAATCATATAAATTGTTTTCGTTTAGTCTGGTCGTAAACGGGAAATTGGGATCTGAAAGAAACATGTCTATATATTCTTTTTTTACTGCTTCCTTGGGTATTTTGGGTAAAATTTTATTTAGTTCCCATAAGCCATGTGTTCTTTCTCCTTCGAAAAAAAACGGTAAAATGGAATCATATGGAGAAACGAATATGTTATAGATATTGTCGATGTCTATTATGTGATATGCTTCTTGATAGGAGACCAACAGATAGGGCAAATAGAATGGTCTTGGATACTCTTGAAACATAAATTTTGCTTGTTCGCCACTCATGTCATAAGCGCCAGACATCGGGGAGCTAGCGGTAACTTTTAAGCGTGGGTTATTTAGTTTTTCTAATGCTTTCACTGCTGCGAAAGAGGCATGTGCCCCTTGGGAATATCCCGTCAAAAAAAGCTGGTCGTTTGTAACAATCCCTAACTTTGTATTTAACTCTTGAATGGCATATAGCATGTATATTATAGCACTTGCTTCGCTTTGTGCGTGTTGATACAAGTGGTTGCCTTCTCCGCCACCTATACCAAAATAATCGGGATACAATACATAATAACCTCCTGTTGCTGAGCCCAAGCAGATTCCTTGTTGTGCGTTGTCATCAGAAATTTGTCTTCCCTTGTGTATCTCTGTTCCGTGGCCAAAAACCATAATAGGCAATGCTTTGCTTGCTCCTTTGGGCACATAGTATATTCCCGTTGCTTTTCGCATGCTGCCATCAATCCACCTACCATTGTAGGTTATCTCGTAAATATCTACGTCGTGTTTTATCGGCACAAATAATTGAGGCAACTTATTTTTTTTCCACATGGCTTTTAAAGTCTCTTTGTTGTGTTGCTTCGCAAGTTGATAAGAAACAAGTACAGTGTCTTGGCCAAACAATACCGCGGAAAAAGAGAAGAAGAAAAGAAAAAGAAAATAGTTTTTCATAACAATGTTTTTAACTGTTTTGACTCAAAAGTACAATAAAAAACACCAGAAGCAATTGGCTTCTGGTGTTGAGTTTTATGCATTAATTATCAATCGGCGATTAATGAATAACCACCAGTTTTTTATTTATTGTTTGTTGTCCTTTTTTTACTTGTACAACATAAACTCCGTTTGCTAAGGCGTTTGTGCTAATTGTCGTATAAGCATCGTTGGTTATGTGCTTTGTTTGTTCTGCGCCATTCTCGTTGTATATTGTTAACTCCTTTTTACCTTCAAAATTTAGTTCAATGGTTACAAAATTATTTGAGGGATTGGGATAAACATTGATTTGGTCTGCGGCTATCAGTGGCTCTGTAATGTCAACTCTTGAAACAATGAAATTTGCAACGAAAGTTGTATTTGAATCCATATTATTGGAGAAACTATTCAATAATGTATCCGCGATAAAAGAATTACTTGTCCAATTCGCAAAAGCATAGCCAACATTTGCTTTTGCAGAAATTTCTACTGGGTTGCCATCAAAATACACGCCAGTCCAAGGGTATTGTGGTGCGGTCACTGTGCTAATTCTAACTTGTCCTGCTCCTGGAGGATAGACATCTAGGGTGATGTCTACCTTTTTTACTAGGCCAAACTGAGCGATTGTCTGATCACGGGCATAGGCGCTTCTATTATCAATAAAATCTTTGAACGCATTTTTTGTTGCTAAAAATTCGTCAATATGCGTCGAAACATTATTTGTATCGCTGTCTTGCCACCTTAATATCTGTCTTCTCCACTCAGGCCTTGCCTCTGACCACATTTGCTCCAGTTTTTTATTGGTCGAGTCTTGCAAAAAGGCGGTATTCATCAAGTCCGCATATCTGTTAATGTAAAAATTTTTGTATTTATTGTTTTCCAATAGCTTATAATATAAATCAACAAAGGTGTTTCCTGTGTTGGAGGCAACATAATCATAACCATTGTCCCAATAGTTTCCCCACCCCGCTAATCCCCATTCCATATCCTGTAAGGCCATCTTCCAGCGATTGTCAAGGTTTCTCATTCTTACAGCCTTCATGTTATTCCATAACCAATCAAAATTTGTCCACCAATTCTCAGTTGCAAAGTAGTCTGCATAATTATCGCAATCAAGTCGTGTCTTGGCATCGTCATAAAAAGCAGGAGATGCGGGATCTAAAGACATTATCTGTGCATGTGTAGCATACCATCCGGTATCGGAGCCCTCAAGTGTTTGAATTACGCCAGCTCCTGTAGAATAAGAAACGGATAGAATATCTGTGCTGTCATTATCGCAGTCAAACTCGTTTTTTAAAAAATCGTCTGTATATTTTTCTCTTAATTCATACAACCCAAAATACTGCCCATTGATAAAAACAACTATCGGTCTGTAGGCATTATAAATTGCAAAGGTGTCGGCATTACTACATCTTTCCATGAAACCCTCTTTGAAGAAAACATTATTCCAAAAATTACTTCCGTTTCTCAGATATGAACTTGATGTGTGTTCGGTATTCGGCTTATCTGGCAACAAAACAGCGTCTATTTCTTTGTCACCAAAAATTTTGTGATCATAATCTAACCTAAAGCTTCTTTGTGGATTATATCTACTGCCACCAGCGCCACCGTCCACTTTTATTGCTGAGTTTTGTGAAGCCACCAGCATCTTGTTTTCATCAAAAATGTCTATATGACAAGGAACTTTAAAAGTGTACCAGGGGTTGTCAATAATTCCCCAGCCGCCATATAAATCAACGTCATCGGCATTGATAGAATACACGGGTACAGTGAAGCTGTCGTTCATAATATAGGTCGCTGAGGTTGATGCACTAGGAAGAATGCTTCCTGCACTAAAACATCTTGCTTTGAGAATGGTAGTGGTTGAGAATGATAAGATTGATGAATAAATTGGAGATGCGGATGTTGGTGTTTGCCCATCAACAGTATATCTCACAACGCTCCCACCCCCTGCTGTATTTACTATGGAAACATTAATTGTTCCATTATAAATTCCACTTGACAAACTAATAATTGGCTTTGTAAAATGTGTCAAATATCCTATCGATCCATTATTTGATGAGCCGGGAGTTGGTGTATCAAAATAACGATAATTGCTAGATCCATCATTTAAAAGACCAGCGCTTTCATTTAAATTTAAATCATAGACACCTACTTTGTTTTGGTTTACGAGGCTAAGATTATTTAAATATAGGGAGTCTCCCGTATTTTCGAGTTGGAAATTTGAATGGATGTTACCACTAAAAGAAGAGGCTAACCACGCAGGAGGACTACTAAAATAGGACGCCGCATCGTCTACGCCTAATGTTAGATATGGTGTTGACGTTAGATCGCTAGATAATATATCGCTGTTGTGGATTTCTAATGAGAAGATGTTGGTTCCTGTTCGTAGGGCAGACTTAAACACTGCTACATCTAAAGGAAAAGATTCAGGACTTGGCGCTCCACCATACATAATTGCTTCGTGATCTGCAGAAACTTCGTCCCATGCAGGTGGCGAACCCAACAATCCCGATCTGGCAATTTCAACCCCGTTCATGTATGCAACAAAACCATCGTCATAATCCATGTGCAATAGCGCATTATCAATTTTTGACGTGTCTGGAATAGAAAAACTGAATCGCATATAAACCGAGTAACAGTTTGGTACAATTGTCGCATCATCGCCATCTCCATACCCAATACTGCTTGCTCCCGATAACCAAGACGCATCGTTAAAGCCGGGGGCAACCCAAGTGGATGTAATAGTTGCATCGCTTACTTTGTATTTGCAAGCGTCGCCTATCTTAATGGCGCCCTCCCAATGGTAGCCAGACACTCCGCTGGTATATGCTCCCCTATTTTTGCTTGACAAATAAATTATCTGAAACTCGCCAGGTGCAAGTAATTTTGTTGGTAATCTAAATTTACTTGGTTTGCTTCTTTTGTCGCTCAAATAATATTGATCTAAATTGACTGCCGACGAGCCCGCATTGTATAATTCTGCCCACCCTTTGTATTCTCCATCTTCATCTGCTATGGTGCTCTTATTCGCATAGCTTATCTCGTTAATTTTTAACTGGGAAAAAACACTTGCAGAGGTTAACGCACAGATTATTAATATCAGAACTTTTTTCATTTTCTAGCTTTTGACAATAAAAGTAACGCTTTTTTGCTTTTTGGCTACCTTTTAGTACCTTTTTGTTGTGTTTTTGTTAATATAACACATTCTAAATTGTTTGTATTTGCTATCTTTTTTTCGTGCTCGCTTTGATTGTCTCTCGTTTTATTGCAATAAACATCTCTTAACCTTTTTGTTTCTTGCTGAGACAAATATAAAAGACATAAAGAATACGAATCGTCAGTAGGGTTTTGCGAAACAAGGTTGTTTTTTTTCTAAAATAGCGCTCTGTTTTAAAGAAAAGAAGCGCTCTGTTCTCCATGATTAGTATTACTTTTGCTTCTCATTTTAATCATGAACAACAAACAAGAATTTATTGATATTTGTGGTGCGCGCGTTCATAATCTAAAGAACATCGATATCTCCATTCCAAGAAACCAATTGGTGGTGATTACCGGGATTTCTGGTAGTGGCAAATCTTCTTTAGCTTTCGATACAATTTATGCAGAAGGACAAAGGCGATATCTTGAAAGTTTTTCTGCATATGCTAGACAGTTTATTGGTGGCATGGAACGACCAGACGTAGACAAAATTACTGGGTTGAGTCCTGTGGTTTCAATTGAACAAAAAAGTACGAGCAATAATCCTCGCTCCACCGTAGGTACCGTTACAGAAATTTACGACTTTTTACGCTTACTCTTTGCTAGAGCGGGAGAGGCGTTTTCTTATAACACTGGGAAGAAAATGGTAAAGTTTACCGAGAACCAAATTCTAGAAAATATTCACACAAATTTTGCTGATAAAAAAATTGTTTTTTTGGCTCCTGTTATCAAAAGTCGTAAAGGGCATTATCGCGAACTTTTTGAACAAATCAGAAAGAACGGCTACATAAAAGCGCGTATAGATGGAGAAATTGTTGACATAAAACCAAAGCTTCAACTTGATAGATATAAAATTCATGATATTGATGTGGTGATTGACCGCTTAACAATTAAGAAGGAAAACGAGGATCGGATTCGAAAAAGTGTTCAAACCGCCCTAAAAATGGGTGAGGGAAACATGGTGCTAGTTGAGTTTGAAAATCTTAGTTCGCATCATTTTAGCAGTCATTTAATGTGTACCGATACCGGCATTGCCTACGACGAACCATCACCAAATAATTTTTCTTTTAACTCTCCCTATGGTGCTTGTTTAAACTGTAAAGGACTCGGAATAAAACACGAAGTACCTTTTGACTCTCTTGTGCCAAACACAAAGCTCAGTATTGCAGTTGGTGGTATTGCGCCACTAGGCGAACAACGAGAGTCACAAATCTTTACTCAGTTAAAAAAAATTGCTAAACGGACAGGATTTGATTTGTTTGACCCAATAGATAAAATACCCAAAGATGCTTTAAATTATATTTTATTTGGTGGCGAGGCTTTTGACGAAGACGTCTTTGAAGACGAAATTGGTTCTGATGACAAATGGTACACGCTAGAAAATGGTGGTGTAGCAGGAATGCTCAGAAGATGTTATAAATCTACGTCTTCTGAACCGCTTAGAAGATGGGCGGAAGAGTATATGGAAACTCAGGTTTGTCCTGATTGCTTGGGGTTGCGGTTAAAAAAAGAATCTTTGTGGTTTAAAATCTCAGATAAAAATATTGGCGAACTTTGCCATATAGACATTACAATGCTAGGTGCTTTTTTTTCTGATATTGAACTACGGTTAACTGACAAACAAAATTTAATTGCGAAGGACGTGTTAAAAGAAATCAGGTCGAGAATTGGCTTTTTAAATGATGTAGGCCTTGATTATTTAAAACTAAATAGGCCCGCTAGAAGTCTTAGTGGTGGTGAGTCACAACGAATTCGATTGGCGACACAAATTGGTTCGCAACTTACGGGTGTTACATATATCCTTGACGAGCCTAGCATTGGATTACACCAGCGAGACAACGTCCAGCTGATTAAAGCGTTAAAATCGTTAGCTAATAGTGGGAATTCTGTAGTGGTGGTAGAACACGATA
The DNA here is from genome assembly GCA_945872405.1 of Chitinophaga pinensis. GTDB lineage: Bacteria > Bacteroidota > Bacteroidia > Chitinophagales > CAMDFR01 > CAMDFR01. The sequence goes on from CAMBZT010000006.1 coordinate 31,853, forward strand.
AAGATATAATGTTGGAGGCTGATTATATTATTGATATTGGGCCTGGGGCTGGGGTTCGCGGAGGAGAGATTGTGGGCCAAGGAACTCCTGCTGTTTTTCTAAAATTAAAAACCGAAACCGCTCTTTTTTTAAGTAATAAAAAACGTATTGAAATTCCTAAAAAAAGACGCCTCGGGAATGGGAAATTATTGGAGCTGATTGGCGCTTCTGGCAATAATTTAAAAAATATTTCTGTTTCCTTTCCGCTTGGCAAATTTATAGTAGTAACCGGTGTTTCTGGTTCGGGAAAATCTTCTTTGATCACAGAAACCTTATATCCCATTCTAAATAAATACTTTTTTCGGGCCGTTAAAAAACCTTTAGAATATAAAAAAATTAAAGGAATTGACGAAATCGATAAAATTATTGAAATAGACCAATCTCCAATAGGAAGAACCCCTAGAAGCAACCCCGCAACCTATATAAAATTGTTTGACGAAATCAGAACGCTTTATGCCGGCCTACCTGAGTCTAAAATTAGAGGCTACAAAACGGGACGTTTTTCCTTTAATGTAAAAGGAGGGCGTTGTGAAGAATGCCTGGGTGGTGGCATGAAAATTATTGAAATGAATTTTCTTCCCGACGTTACCGTTTTTTGTGAAAAATGTATGGGTAAAAGATATAATAGAGAAACATTAGAAGTTAGGTATAAAGGGAAATCTATCGGAGATGTTTTAGAGATGAGAATTGATGACGCCTTGCCTTTTTTTGAAAATATTCCTAAGATACATCGCAAGCTAGAAACCCTTCATGATGTTGGTTTGGGATATCTTGCGTTAGGTCAATCTTCAACCACTATTAGCGGCGGCGAAGCACAAAGGGTAAAACTAAGTGCCGAACTAAGCAAAAAAGATACAGGGAAAACCTTTTATATTTTAGATGAGCCCACCACGGGACTTCATTTTGAAGACATTCGTGTATTGTTGAACGTGTTAAATAAGTTGGTTGAGAAAGGTAATACGGTATTGGTTATCGAACATAATATGGATGTAATTAAAGTGGCCGATCATATAATTGACGTTGGTCCCGAAGGAGGAGACAAAGGTGGAAAGATCGTTGCAGAAGGAACCCCCGAAGAAATTATTAAAAATAAAACTAGCCATACGGCAAGATTTTTAAAATTAGAGTTTTAATATTTACACAAACTAACTTTTATAGGCGCCTTTTTTGTGTGACAATCTCTTATTGTTTTATCGGTTTTTGTTTTTCTCTCTTTCATCTTCTTTGGCGACAAAATAAACACTTGGGATTTTTGGCCTTGAAACAACTATATAGGGCTATATTACTTTAAGCTAACATTTCTATTGGCCGCTTTGGTTGCGGGATAAATGGCGGCAATGAAGCTAATGCTAATAACAATTAAAAAGGTAATAGAGAAGTCTTGTAAATGCATTTCTACGGGATACGAATCTATGATGAAGCTTCCGCTGCCCTGCAGTTTTACTAAACCGAAACTTTCTTGTAACAGACAAATTACAAAACCAAAAAACATTCCAATGCTTGCGCCAATAGCGGCACCCAAAACCCCTTCTGCTATAAATATGTTCCTTATCATTGACTTTGTGGCTCCCATTGCTTTTAAAATCGTTATGTCTTTTTGTTTGTCCATCACCAACATAGACAATGAACCAATAATGTTAAAAGATATAATGAAAAGAATAAAGCTCAAAATAACATAAACGGCGAGGCGCTCTGTCTTTACCACTTTGTACAATGATTCGTTTTGTTGCAGCCTGTCCTTTACCAAATAGTTTTTTCCCATGACTGTTTTTATCCTTGCTATTACTTCCTTGGCGTTTGATCCGTCTATTGTTTTAATTTCTAGGCTAGTCGCTTTTGAATACTCATTAAGTAATTCTTCGGTTAGCGCGTATGGTAAGATGACATACTTGCTATCAAATTCTTGTTGTATAGCAAACACACCTACAGGCAGGGCTAAATTTTTTTCGAACGCATCTTCAGGGTTTAGGTAAACTCGCCTTCCTTTTTTAGGAACCAAAATTTGCATTTTTAGGACAGGATCTTCCATTTCTGTGTTCAGAACCTGATCAATTGCGGCACCTATAACTGCTTGATAACGACCACTATTCTCTAATTCATACTTTCCAAATAAAATAAATGAATCTATTCCTGTAATTTCCTTAAAATTACTCTCTACGCCTTTTATGGTGGCTATGTTTTCCTTGTCATTGTATTTTATGTATGCGTTCTCTTCCAATGATCTTGACACATACATTACTCCATCAATTTTTTTAAGCTGGGAGATTAAATTCGTATCTGCGTCAAATGTTTTTCCTAGGATGCTTGTTACTTTAATGTCTGGATAAAACGCATTATATAGTTTTTTTACAAGTCCTTCAAATCCATTAAATACAGAAAGAATAACAATCAAAAACATAGCTCCTCCGCCCATGCCAGTCATGCTTATTCTGCTTATAATGTTTATTGCGTTGGTAGATTTCTTTGAGAAAAGATACCTCGTTGCAATCTGAAAGGAAATATTCAAAATAGTGCGATTTCTTTTTTTCTTATTTTTCTGCTGCCGAGTTAGATTGGCCAAGGTCCTTTCTTTTTTCTTCTATTTCCTTAAAAATATTGTCCATTTTATAGACATAATCTAAGGTATCATCTAAAAAAAAATCAATTTCCGGGATTTTCCTTAATTGGTGTCTTGTCTCGTTTCCTATTAAGCCCCTAATTTTTGATGTATTTTGTTTTATCAAGAGCAGGGTTTCTTCGTTGTTAGTAGCATTAAAAATGCTAAAATAAAACCTTGCCGTGGAAAGATCGGGAGACACCACAACATTTGTTACGGTTACAAGGCATTTTGTGCCAAAGATGTTTGAGCCCTCTCTTGAAAATATTTTGCTAAGCGTTTCCTTTAGTAAGGTGCCTACTTTTTTTAATCTTATGTTGTCCATAGTGAATCTTTTTCCTTATATAGGCAAAAATACGGATTATCATAGCAGAAGTGGTGTACAAACATCAAAATTTATTCGGCCTCATTTTAAATTCGTGCTATTTATGAATAAAAAGAGATTTGATTATTATTAGCTTTGTCGCTCATGATTAGCAAAGACCTAAAGCGATTATTAACTTATTTAAGAAATTATAAACTAAATATTAGTTTAAACTTTCTTTTTAACTTGTTTTTTATTCTTTTTTCTCTTTTTTCTATTGCTACAGTTATACCTTTTCTTAACATAATTTTTTATAACAATAGCATAGAAAAGCCCGTTCCGGTTAGTTTTGATTCGTCACATGTTAAAGAATTTTTAAGCTATAAAGCGGCGTCTATCGTTTATCTTTTTCCAGATAAGGCAACGGCATTAACGACTTTGTGTATACTTATAGTTCTTGTTTTTTTACTAAAAAACATTTTTCGTTATGTTGCTATCTATAATATGTCTTCAATTAGAAATGGTATTGTTAGAGATATTCAAACAGAACTTTACAATAAAATTTTAGTGCTGCCTTTATCTTTTTTTTCCAAAGAAAGAAAGGGAGATTTAATGATGAGAATGACTACAGATGTGAAGGAGGTGGAGTATGGTGTCTTAGGCGTCTTGGAAATTATATCTAAAGACCCTTTGTTTATAGGTATTTACCTTAGTACTCTCTTTCTTATTAGCCAAAAGTTAACTCTTTTTGTGCTCATTATGATGGGCATAATGGGCTTTATCGTTAATAGAATAGGTAAATCTTTAAAACGTCAATCTAAAGACGGCCAGGAAAAATTAGGTTTTCTTGTTTCGATGATTGACGAAACAATATCTGGCATCAGGATTATTAATGCTTTTAACACCAAACATTTTCTCTCTAAAAAATTTGGTTTTCACAACGAAGGCTACAACAAAGTAATGGTTAAAAACCTTCGAAGGAGAGAGCTTTCTTCCCCATTATCAGAGTTTTTAATAATTTGTGTTATTAGTTGCGTACTATGGTATGGCGGTTCCTTGGTTTTTAATCACGACATAGCCGCTGATGTTTTAATTGGTTATATGATGGTTTTTGCCTCGTTGATTGAACCATTTAAAAGAATCAGCAACGCATCATATAACATACAAAAAGGATTGGTCTCTTTTGAAAGAGTAAAGAGCATCTTAGATGCGAAAAATAATATTGTAGAAAAGCAAAACGCAATTTCGTTTACGTCCTTTAACGATAGTATTGTGTATGAAAATATTAGTTTTTCATACAATAATTTCGACGAGAAAGAGGTTTTAAATAATATAAGCCTGACAATTCAAAAAGGAAAAATGATTGCTTTGGTTGGTCTTTCTGGTAGTGGTAAATCAACACTCGCTGATTTGCTTTGTCGTTTCTATGACGTAACAAAAGGAAGCATAAAAATAGATGGCGTAGATATTAGAGACTATAAAATAGATGATATTAGGAAAGTTTTAAGTGTTGTATCACAGGAGGCTATACTTTTTAATGACACGGTTGCGAATAACATTTCTTTTGGATTGGAAAATGTCAAAGATATAGATATTCAACAAGCCGCTAAAGTTGCTAATGCGCATGATTTTATTTCAAAACTTCAGTCAGGATACAACACAAATATTGGTGATCGAGGAATGATGTTAAGTGGTGGCGAAAGACAAAGAATCACTATCGCTAGGGCGGTATTGCGCAACCCGGCAATTCTTGTTTTAGATGAAGCTACCTCGTCTTTAGATAGCGAGAGCGAAAAATTAGTACAAGATGCGTTAATAAAACTTATGAAAAACAGAACCTCAATTGTTATCGCTCATCGGCTTTCAACTATTCAATATGCAGACGAAATTATTGTCATGCAAGAAGGAATTATTGCGGAAAGAGGAAATCATAATAACTTGATAGGTAAAAACGGATTATACAAAAAATTAGTAGACCTACAGGCTTTTTAATTTTTTGATTGACCATCCTTGTACTTTGCTTGTGAATATGAAAATATCTTTATTAATTAATTAGTTATGAAAATTGCTCTTTTTTTTGGATCATATAATCCAATACATATTGGCCACCTTATTATTGCTAATTACATTGCTGAAACGCAAGGTATTGAGAAAGTTTGGCTTGTGGTCTCTCCTCATAATCCACTTAAGGAACAAGCAAGTTTGCTCAACGAATATGATCGACTACACCTTGTTAATTTAGCTATTGATGGTAATTTTAAACTAAAGGCCTCAAGCGTAGAGTTTAAGCTTCCTAAACCATCATATACTATTGACACTTTAACTCATTTAAAAGAGATGCATCCTGAACATGAGTTTGAGCTCATTATGGGTGGAGATAACCTTGCCTCAATAAAAAAATGGAAAAACTATGAGATAATCTTAAAAAATCATCCAATAATTGTATACAGAAGGCCTGGCTTTGACATACCTTCAGATTTAAAAGGCAATATTAGGGTACTCGATGTTCCACTACTCGAAATTTCTTCATCATTTATAAGAGATTCCATTAAGAACGGTCTATCAATGAAGTATTTTCTTCCTGAAGCAGTAGAAAAATACATATCAGAAATGAGTATTTTTAAAAGTACATTGTAAAATTTATTTATTGACACTAAGGGATTTAGTTTTTTTATTTACTTTGTTATTAAGAGGTTATATATGATAATTCAGGTCTTTTATTCAATGGAAATGTTTGTAATATTAAGGAAAACCTGTTATTAAGTTTAGTCCTAAAAATTATAAACAAATTATTGGCGTTATTAAGATTTGTTTCTCAATAAATTTTTAAATATGCACATAAAACAAAACAGAAATTTATAAAGAAAAAAGATAATCACAACATAAATCTTTATGTTTATTAAAATAAAACATTCTATAAATCAGTTGTTTGCCTAGTTATAAATATGTTAATAAAAAGTTAATTTTATGGATATCGATAAAAGAAAGAAAATTATAAATTAGTTACTAATAAATGCACATAGTTAATAGAAATATAATAAAATTTTAAAGAATGAATTATATATTAAATTATAAAATACAAAATGTTTAATTTAAAAAAGTCATGGTATATTGCAGTATAATTATTTTTGGAATGTTCTTAAATGCTTTAACAGCAAACGATACGATGAGTTTTGAAAAGGAACAACTAAAATTTGAGCGAGTTAGAATTGCATCTGAAGAGAAAACTGAAATAATAAAAAATTTGTTCATTGGTAAAGGGATTTCATACCCTCCAGAAAAAATTTATTTCAGAGTATTTAAGACAGAAAAACTATTTGAGGTTTGGGCATTTAATTCCGCTATCGAGAAATTTGTTTTAATTAATACTTATCCGATCTGTCAAAAATCTGGTGTTATAGGTCCAAAAAGAAGAGAAGGAGATTATCAAGTACCAGAAGGTTTTTATAATATATCAGTTTTTAATCCAATGAGTAATTTTTTTCTGTCTTTAGGAATCAATTACCCCAATGCCTCCGATTCTATACTTACAAGTAATAAACAGGCACCTGGTAGCGATATTTATATACATGGCGACTGTGTATCTATAGGTTGCATTCCTTTAACTGACAATTATATTAAGGAAGTATACCTAATCGCAATGAAAGCCAGAGAAAGTGGTCAAGAAAATATTCCTGTAGATATTTATCCATTTAAATTTAATAATCCTTTGTATGATAAGTTATTAATTAGTTATAAAAATGATAATATTAAAGAATTTTGGTATTCTTTAAAGAATCGCTATACTTATTTTGAAAACAAAAATATTTTACCTAAAATCACTATTTCTAATGAAGGGAAATATATTATTCAATAAAAAGATCAGCTTCTAATAAATAATCTACCAATACGTTGGTTTTTAACGGCCAACATATACCATTAATACTGAAATGTCGGATGGAGAAACCCCACTAATTCTACTGGCCTGACCTAGAGTAACCGGTCGTAATTTTGAAAGTTTTTGTCGTGCCTCAATACTTAGGCTTAAAATAGTAGAATAATCAATTTTTTCACCAATTTTTACTTCTTCTAAACGACTCATCTTCTTCACTAACTCTACTTCTTTTTCTAAATATCCTTCATATTTAATAAAAATCTCCGCACATTCAATAAATTCCTGCTCGTATTCATTTAATTTTAGGTTGAAGCTCTCTAAACAAGATCTTAGATCATTGATGTTTATTTGAGGGCGCATCAATAGTTTATCTAATTTCATTTTTTGGTTTATCGGAGCCGTACCTTTATCAAGTAGGAGCTTATTTAGCTCTTCGGGAGTAACTGATAGTGTTTTAATATATGCTGAAATTTCATCAATACAGCACTTTTTATGTCTTACTCTTTTTACTCTATCCAAATCTGCCAAGCCCAATATATGGGCTTTTTCAGTAAGTCTTAAATCGGCATTATCTTGTCTCAGTAAAATCCTATACTCGGCCCTTGAAGTAAACATCCTATATGGTTCTTCGGTGCCTTTTGTAATTAAGTCGTCAATCAATACCCCTATATAAGCTTCGCTTCTCGTTAATATAAATGGTTCACTGCCTCTGCTTAATAAATGAGCGTTTATTCCAGCTATAAGACCCTGCCCTGCAGCTTCTTCATAACCCGTGGTTCCATTTATTTGTCCTGCAAAAAACAGTCCTTTTATCAGTTTGGTTTCTAGTGTATAGGTTAATTGTGTAGGTGGAAAGTAATCATATTCTATTGCGTATCCCGGCCGAAACATTTTAACGTCTTTAAATCCCGGTATTTTTTTTAATGCCTTCAATTGAACATCTTCAGGAAGCGAGGTTGAAAATCCATTAACGTATATTTCGACGGTATTCCATCCCTCTGGTTCAACAAATATTTGATGCCGATCTTTCTCTGAAAAACGGTCTATCTTATCTTCTATAGAAGGGCAATATCTGGGGCCAAGTCCTTGGATTCTTCCAGAAAACATAGGTGATTTTTCAAAGCCTGTTCTCAAAATATCGTGTACCTCTTTATTTGTATAAGTGATCCAACAACATTTTTGTTTGTCGGGCTTAGGTATGTTTTTATAAGAGAATCCGATAACACGTTCGTCGGCATCCTGAACTTCCATAAGCGAGTAGTCTAAACTTCGTCCATCTACCCTAGGCGGTGTACCCGTTTTCATCCTACCAGATTCGAAGCCAACCGATGTTAACTGTTCTGTAATACCTTTGGCGGCACTTTCTCCGGCGCGCCCACCACCAAAGTTTTTTTCGCCAATATGAATCAATCCATTTAAAAAGGTGCCATTGGTTAAGACTACGGTTTTGCTTAATATTTTAATACCCATAGATGTTATTACACCACAAGCACAACCATCTTCGATAATAAGCTCACTGACCATGTCTTGCCAAAAATCTAAGTTTGGTGTTTGTTCAAGCATTAACCTCCACTCGTTAGCAAACATCATTCTGTCATTTTGTGTTCTTGGGCTCCACATTGCTGGCCCCTTGCTGAGATTCAACATTCTAAACTGAATCATGGTTTTATCAGAAACAATACCACTGTAACCACCCAAAGCATCTATTTCTCTAACAATTTGACCTTTTGCAACACCCCCCATGGCGGGGTTACAACTCATTTGGCCAATCACCTGCATGTTCATTGTTATTAATAGTGTTTTTGAGCCCATATTAGCTGCCGCTGCCGCAGCTTCGCAACCTGCATGTCCCGCTCCAACAACAATGACGTCATAATTTTCAAACATAAATAATCTTTTTTGTTCCACGTGGAACGTTTATAGTTGTTATGCATTTTTTTTTGTTCCACGTGGAACAAAAGATTTATATAGTTCTAAAGCACGATTTTCGGCATTTCTCATTTTTAAACTATCTATTCTGTTTTTATCCTTATAACCCATAAAATGAAGTACGCCATGAATAATAACTCTACGAAGTTCTAAAATAAACTCTGTTTTAAAGCGTAAAGAATTCTCTAAAACTGTTTCTGTACTGATAAATACATCTCCACCTATAAAGTTCTTTTCGCTATAATCAAAGGATATGATATCCGTGAAATAATTATGGTTTAAATATTCTTTGTTTATTTCTAAGATTTTTTTGTTCGAACAAAATATAAAACAAATAGAATCAACTTTTTTCTTCTCATTTTCAGCTACAGCACAGATCCATTTTTTTATTGAGTTTTTTTCTGGCAGACTAAATATCATATCTTCAGAGTGGAAGGAAATGGGCATTTGTTAAATTTTAAAGGTAAGCTCGACAACGGCACCAAGTTTTTGAAAAACAGTAAAGTCCGTCAATTGCTTCATTAAAAATACCCCTCTTCCACCAAGATTTTCTATGTTTTCAGGGGCAGTAGGATCGGGTAGGTTATTATAGTCAAACCCAAGACCCTCATCTGAAATAATAAAAGTTATGCTTTTTTTGTTTTCAGATAGGTGGTGTGAAATTTTCACAAGCTTACTTTCGTCACACTTGTTACCGTGTATAATAGCATTATTTGCGCCCTCAATTACACTAATCAAAACATTTCCATATACTTCATCTTCAATTGAATATGTCTTTAAAACCCGATCAATATAGTTTTCTACACTATTTATGTTTTCTTGTTTTGAAGAAATAATTAAGGTGTCATTATTTTCTGATGGCATGTTTATTTTTATTGCAGTTTTTCAGCTTCTATGAAATATTAAATCAATTCTTATACCACAAAAAAGAAGAATTTACTTTGTGACTATATCGACGTTGCGAATGTATGAAAAAAAGAAGGAACACAAAAATATAGATAAATCTTTATACTGAATTAATCTCATTTGCTTCTTACCTCTCTATGTTTTCGCGCCATCGGATATTCATTTATTTTATAAAGAAACTCTCTTAAACGAAAGATAACAACAAAAACAGAACTCAAGATCATTAATGCGGGACGAAGTAGGTAGACTTTAATATTCTATATTCCATGGCGTTTTGGGGGAAATCTTTCACATAGGGTTGTAGTAGGCGAAACTGTTTGTCGTGAAACAAATTCATCATAACGGCGTCGTCAGCACCCATTTGGTCAGCCAACCCATAAAGTTTGTTCCGTTCTACTTGATCAACCGTTTGGTTGGCTTTGTTATATATATTATCATAAGCGAGATTAACATATCTGAATGAGTTTATGTATGCTTTGTCTTTAGGGTCTTTAGGAACATTTAGCCCATTCATTAGATTCAAATAGTTCTCTGGGTCTGGATAGTCCGCCACCCAACCAAGTCTCCAAAATTTACATTTGCCCGTTTCAATGTTTTCGCTGTGTTGCGCCCACACAACTTGATTGAGTTCAATTTTTATATTTAGTGTTTCCTCTAACATTTTTTTTATTGCTTCAGCTACATTTGCGTTTCTTCCACCACCACTATTTAACTGAAGTGTAATTAAAGGAAACCCTTCTCCGTTGGGATATCCGGCTTTTGATAAAAATTCTTTTGCTCTTATCGGATCATAATTATAGCCTTTAATACTTTCCCAATTAAAGCCATTAAAACAAGGAGGAACAAGCCCATGAGTTGCTGGAACACCCTGGCCATGAATAGTATATTTACATAGCTTTTCTCTATCAATGGCATAGCAGAAGGCCTTCCTAACATTTATGTTATTAAAAGGGGCTTCACTGTGAAGAAAACCATAAAACTGAGTACTCATCTCTATTTTTTCTTGTACTTGAAATTTAGCATATTCTTTCGTTAGAACACCGCGGTTATCAATTACTTCACTAAACATATCTAAGGGAATTCGATACTTCATCTCTAGTTTTCCAGCAGCAAACTCCATCATTTCAACCTTGTCTTCATGTAAAAAAGAAAACTTTATAGCGTCTAAGTAGGGTAATTGGTTTCCGAAAGAATCTTTTCCCCAATAATTAGGATTGCGCTCCAAAAAAACAGACTCATCATTTTCTATGGCTTTTATTTGAAACGGGCCCGTTCCAACTGCGTGCTCACGCATTTCTAAGCCATACATTTCAATTGCTTCCCTAGGAAAAACAGCAGTGAAAGGCGTGGCTAACTTGGCCAAAAAACTAGCAAAAGGTCGAATCAAGGATATCTGTATCGTATAAGTATCTAGCACCACAATTCCGGCAACCCCAGAAAATAATGGCTTTTTGTTGATAGTTGATTGAAAATACTCGTCAGCGCCAATTACCAAGTTTTGAAAAACCCAATAACCCTGGTTGTTAACGTCGGCTTCGCAAAGTTTATCTAAACAATATTTAAAATCCTTTGCAGTTACCTCTCTGCCCACACCATTTTTGAAGCAAGGGTCATTTTGAAAACGTATACCTTTTCTGATTTTGAAAGTATAAATAGTTGCATTTTCTGAAACAATGTAGCTTTCGGCAAGGCACGGCTCAATATCAAGTGTCGCTTGGTTTAAAGAAACAAGTCCTTCATATACTTGATTGATAATTCTATGACTTACCACCTCTGTAATGTTTAGTGGATAAAGGCTTCTAAAGTATTCGGTTTCGTTTATCCTAAAAACACCTCCATAATATTTCCCCCCATTTATCAAAACCAATTCGCCCTTTTTGTGCGGCTTCTCGCTTTTTTTGCTGTTACACGAAACAATGAAAAAAGCGATCATTAAAGTCAGTAACACGATGCTGTTTGGGAGCTTTAAGTTCATAGAATGTAGAATTAAAAAAAAAAGAAAAATAAAGATGTTGAAAAGTTGTGAATTAAGTAAAATGTTTTAATTTTGCAGTCCAATTTTAAAAGCTAATTTAAAGATTAAATATAAAATAAAAAGAATAAATGAAACGGACATATCAACCATCGAGAAGAAAAAGAGCAAATAAGCACGGATTTAGAAGCAGAATGGCATCCAAGAACGGAAGAAAGGTACTAGCAAGAAGAAGAGCTCAGGGTAGACACAAGCTAACAGTGTCTGACGAAAAAAGATTAAAATAATATAGATATAACATGGCAAGTAGCTTCACCTTTTCGAAGCACGAAAAGTTGTGTAGTAAAAGAAATATAGAAAAAGTGTTTCAAGGGAAAAAGGTTTTACATCTTTTTCCCTTTTCTATTTACTATCAAATTTTTGAGCAAGCCGATAAGGTTCCTGTAAAAATCGCATTTGGTGTTTCAAAAAAAACACATAAAAAAGCAACTGACAGAAACAGAATTAAAAGGCTTATGAGAGAAGCGTTTCGCTTGAATAAAGGGAATATAAATAGTTCAACAAAAGAAAAACAATTAGCTATTATTTTGGTTTATCACGCAAAACAAATGATGAACTATGAAGAGATGGAACTAAAATGGAAAGAAGCATTAATTGAATTAAACAAAAAGATATAAAAATGAATGCAATAGGAAAAGCGTCTATCTTCCCTTTTGTTTTACTCATTAAAATTTATAGGATGTTAGTTTCTCCATTACTTCCTCCAAGTTGTAGATTTACTCCGTCTTGTTCTGTTTATGCTATTGAAGCCTTAAAAAAGCATGGAGTGATAAGAGGTTTTTTTTTGACAACTCAAAGATTACTAAGTTGCCACCCTTGGGGAGGCGGTGGTTGTGATCCAGTGCCCTGATTGAGAAATAAATTTTTTAGCAATACGCTTGATATGTTTTATTTTTAACTTAACTATTTTGTTTTATTCATTAAAATACTCGCATTGAAGAAAAGAATTTTAAAAACTATTGTTTCCATATTTTTTGGAGGCGCTTTAATGTTGGGAATTTATTCTTTTTCCAAAACGGACAACTATTTCGAAATAGCAAAAAACATGGATATTTTTTCTACACTGTATAAGGAATTGAACACTTATTATGTAGACGATATTCAACCAGGTACAATCATGAAGACCGGTATTGATGCTATGCTAGAGAGCCTAGATCCATATACTAGCTATATCTCTGAGACAGAAATGGATGAATTCCGTTTTCAAACTACGGGAAAATATGGGGGCATAGGAGCAATAATTGGCAAAATAGGAGAGTATATCGTTATTATGGAACCATACGAAAATGGCCCCGCCCAAAAAGGGGGTTTATTGGCAGGCGACAAAATAATTAGCGTAGATGACGTTTCTCTTAAAAGCAAAAACAGCGACGAGGTAAGCAAGGCACTAAAGGGACAGCCAAACACCTTGGTCGCTATTAAAGTTTTTAGAATGGGCTCGGATGGAACAGAAAAGGAGCTGTTGTTTAAATTTAATAGAGAAGAGATTCATGTAAGCAGCGTTTCATATTATGGAATGATTAATAACGATATTGCATATATTCAGCTAGAACATTTTACTTTGGGGGCAGCAAAAGAGGTGAAAGAAGCAATAGAGTTGTTGGAAGCAAAAAATAAAGTGAAAGGCATCGTTCTAGATTTAAGGGAAAACCCAGGAGGACTTTTGAACGAGGCAATTGATGTTTCAAATATATTTGTAGAGAAAGGAGAAGAAATAGTGAGTACGAAAGGAAAGGTGGAAGAATGGGATAAAGTTTATAAGAGCATTAATAATGCAGTCGACAAAGAAACCCCGCTACTTGTTTTAACAAATAGTGGTTCAGCTAGCGCTAGCGAGATTGTGGCAGGCTCTATACAAGACTTAGATAGAGGAATTGTTCTTGGCCAGAGAACCTACGGGAAAGGACTTGTTCAGACAACTCGTCCCTTATCGTATAATACAAAATTGAAAGTTACCACAGCAAAATATTATATACCAAGTGGTCGCTGTATTCAAGCAATAAATTATGCAGAAAAAGGACCAAATGGAGAGGTAAAAAAAATCCCTGACTCACTCAAAACGGCCTTTAAAACAAAAAGTGGCAGGACAGTATACGATGGTGGAGGAATTGATCCAGACGTAAAAATGGAACCAGAATATCTAAGTCAAATTTCAGTAAGTCTGTTAACAAAAAACATAATATTTGGATTTGCGACTCAATACAGGGCGAAGCACAAAAACATTGCGCCTATTGGAGAATTTAAATTAACGGACGTGGATTTTGATGATTTTGTAAAGTACATAGCAGATAAAGATTATATTTATTCAACACAGAGCGAAAAATTAATTGATCAGTTAAGAAAGGAAGCAGAAGAAGAAAATTATCTGGATGCGATAAAAGAAGACCTTTCGATTTTGAAGAAAAAAATTGATTCAGACAAACAAAAAGATGTTTTCAAACAAAAAGAAGAAATAATGGGGTTGCTTCTTGAAGAGATAGCCGAAAAGTATTATTATAAGAAGGGAAGAATAGTTGCTTCATTTAATCACGATACCGAGTTAAAGAAAGGAATTGAGATTATAAGGAATTCTGAGCAGTATAAGGCGCTGCTAAATCCGGCTAAACAGTAAAATTTAATAAGAAAGAGACATGAAAAAACAGCAAGTTTTTTTTACTTTGATTCTCCTTTTTTTCTATAGAGATACCGTCTTTGCACAGAACAATTTGGTTTCCCAAGAACTATTAAAAAAGCATGTATTTGCTCTAGCTGACGACAGTATGGGCGGAAGAAACACAGCAACACTTGGAGGAGAAATGGCGGCAAGATATATTCAAAACGAATATAAAAAGATAGGACTTACACCAAAATCGACAAGCAATTCATATCTTCAAGATTTTGTTTTCTTTGCAGAAAAAATCTATGTGCATAAAAACGAAGTACACAGTGGAAAAATAAAACTAATTCCTAAGGAAGACTATGACGTACTCAATAACTCCTCAAATGGCAACATAAGCGCAATGGCGATTGATGTTAAAAACGGAATAGAAATTCCAGGTAAAATTAACGACTATATAGGTAAGGAAAATTTAGCAGGGAAGATATTTCTTATAGATATTAGCACTCCGAAAGAAATTACGACGCATGACGAGAACTTTAAATTAACAGAGTTGTCGGCTCGTATAGAAACGGCAATAAAAAAAGGGGCTTCGGCTGTTTTGTTTTATAGTACCGACCCCAACGAATCATTAAATCCAAATTTAAGAACAAGAGCAAAAGAATGTGGTATCCCCTTAGTTTTTTTAAAGAAAAGAGACACAGAACAAGAGCTTTTAACGCAGCACACCAAGGTTAAAGTCGTTGTTAATTTAAAGAAAAATCAAAAAACCTCACAAAACATCTTAGGATACATAGACAATCACTCAAAGTACACTATTGTAATAGGCGCCCATTATGATCATTTAGGCTTAGGCGAGAATGGAAATTCTCTTTATAGAGGCACCCCTTCAATCCACAATGGAGCCGACGACAACGCAAGTGGCGTGGCGTCAATAATTGAATTAGCAAGAAAAATAAAGGGCGAAGAAGAGACCTATAAAAATTACAACTATTTATTCGTTTCGTTTTCAGGAGAAGAGCTAGGCCTTTATGGGTCTAAATCCTTTGTTGATAACATGTCGAATCAGATTGATTCACTAAAAATTGATTGCATGATTAATTTAGACATGGTCGGAAGACTAGGAAACAAGGAAAAAAATCTCGAAATAAACGGTGTTGGCAGCTCTCCCTCTTTTGATACAATCATTAATAGTATTTCAATGGAGAACATTAGGGTTAAGAAAGGCCTGGGAGGGATAGGACCATCTGACCACAGTTCTTTTTATCTAAAAAACATACCCGTTTTACATTTTTTTACTGGACAACACGAGGACTATCATAAGCCGAGTGACGACGCTGAAGAAGTCAATATTGCAGGAATGCAAAACGTTTGTGAATATATATTATTAACACTTCAACAGATTGAAAAAAGGGGAAAGCTCTCTTTTACAAAAACAAAAGAGGATAGTGCGAGCACTCCACGCTTTAAAATTTCTTTAGGTATTATACCAGACTATATGTATGAAGGCGAAGGTTTACGGATAGACGGGGTTTCAGATGGTAAACCAGCACAAAAAGCAGGACTCTTAAGAGGAGACGTCATACTTCAGTTGGGAGAAGTTATAGTTGGCGACATGAATAATTATATGAAGGCACTTGCACAATTCAAAAAGGGGGACGAAACAGTAGTTGTTGTAAAAAGAGGTAAAGAGACACTTAAAATTAGTTTGCTTTTCTAAAAAATAGAATTTGAATAAAAGATATATTTTGCATGTTGAAACAAGTAGCGCAATTTGTTCAGTTTCTTTGAGTCAAAACGAACAACACTTAGAAACCATAGAAGGGTCTTATGCTAATTCACATGCCACACAGCTCACCCCATTTATTGAAGCTGTCTGTAAAAACCAAGGATTATCTTGCGAAGATTTATTTGCCCTTAGTTTTAGTGCCGGACCGGGCTCCTATACTGGTTTAAGAATAGGCCTTAGCACATTGAAAGGAATTAGTTTTTTGCTCAATAAACCTATCGTATTTATTAATACGCTCGACGCTATCGCTTCAGCTATGATAGCAGAATTTGATGGTAAAGATTATCTATATTGTCCAATTATAGATGCGAAAAGAAGAGAGGTTTATACCTCAACATACAACAATAAGGGCGAAAGACTTTCAGAGTATAAGTCTCTTTTTCTAGCAGAAAACGATGAATTTAAAAAAATATATAATAAAAATAATATAATTTTGGGCGGTGACGGAACAAAATACACCCAAAACTCATTATATTATAATGATATTACACATAGCAGCATTTTAAAACCATCCTCAAAATTTTTAATTTCGAACGCTATTCTAAAAATTTTAAAAGAAGATTTTGAGAATAAATCATTTTGTGAACCCTTTTATTTAAAAAACCCATTTTTGAACATCAAAAAACAGTAACATGTCCACACCAACACAAAAAACCAACAAATCCACTACAAATATTGATTATGTAGTATTAAAGAAAGCAGTAATGACTTTGAGGGCCATTAATCATCCATTGAGAAGGCAAATGATGGAAATTATGAAAGAACAAGGCCAAATAATTGTAACAGAATTGTTTATAAAAATGAGACTTGAGCAATCTGTCGTTTCACAGCACCTAGCCATCTTAAGAAAGGTGGGTGTTTTGAACACAAAAAGAGATGGGAAGTTTATTTATTATTCCTTAAACGAGCCAAGAATAAATGAGATAGCTGGCTTGATTCACGAATTAGCATAGTTTTTCTCCTAATACAAGGTCTCTTTCTAATTTTTTTAGAAAGAGATTTTTTATTTCTACAAACAAGCATCTAGCGCTAACAAACACAGCATGTCCAAATTATTATTTAGCGTCCATAACCGCGAAGCTTCATTTAAAGATAGCCTAGAAGAGTGTTTTGATATCATCATTATCGGAGGGGGTATTACAGGGGCAGGTATTGCACTAGATGCTGTTTGCAACAAAATGAAAGTGTTGTTATTGGAGAAAGATGATTATGCTTCGGGAACCAGTGGGAAATCAACGAAATTAATACATGGAGGTTTGCGGTATCTTAAACAATTTGAGTTTAAAATGATTCGTGATGTTGGAAGAGAAAGAAAAATTCTTTATGAGAACGCTCGTCATATAGTCCGCCCAGAAAAAATGTTGTTGCCAATATATAAACATGGCTCACTGGGACTTTTTTCAAGTATAACTGCTTTATGGGTTTATGATTTTCTGGGTGGCGTTAATAAGGAAGAAAGAAAGAAAATATTAGACAAGGAACAAATAAAAAAAACAGAACCGCTATTGAAAAACAAAGACCTTCAAGCGGGAGGAATTTATTATGAATACAGAACAGACGACGCACGTTTAACAATTGAAGTTATGAAAACAGCGGTGAACATGGGCGCGACATGCTTGAATTACACCGAGGTAACCGAATATATTTATAATGAAAGAGGAATAATTATTGGTGTAAATGCTAATGATAAAATAGCACAAAAAGAAGTAGTTTTTAAATCAAAAGTCGTCATTAACGCAGCAGGTCCTTGGGTAGACAGAGTGCGCGTTATGGACAAATATCAAGAAGGGAAAAAATTAATGCTCACCAAAGGAGTTCATCTCGTTTTTCCTCATAAAAAAATTCCAATTTCACAATCTATTTATTTTGATACGAATGACGGCAGAATGATGTTTGCTATTCCCCGCCAAAACATTACCTACATTGGAACAACAGACACGATATTCTTTGAAGAGATGGATGAACCAAAAGTTTCCAAAAAAGATATTGATTACCTCATAGAAAATCTTTGTAATACTATTAACGTTGCGGTTTTACCTTCAGATATCGTTTCATCATGGGCTGGACTTCGACCACTTGTTTTTGAAGAGGGCAAATCCCCATCTGAGGTATCAAGAAAAGACGAAATTTTTGTTTCAAAATCTGGACTAATTTCTATCGCGGGAGGAAAACTAACAGGCTACAGATTAATGGCAGAACAAGTGATGAAAAAGGTCTATCATCAACTATCAATAACACCCCAAAACAGCACGAAAAACAAAAGGCTCGTCGGTGGTGAATTTAAGGACGAGCAAAGCATAGAGAAATACCGAAACCAAATCATAGAAGAAGGAGCGTTGATAAGCATTGACGAAACACAAGTTCTAAATTGGCTATATCGCTATGGCACACAAACAAGTAAAATTTTGGATAAAATCAAAGACTTTGATGAAATAGAGAAATCGGATAAAGATGTAGGAATTTTAGCCGAGCTTCATTTTGCTATTGAGAACGAAAGCGTCTATACGCTTAGTGATTTCTTGATAAGACGCTCAGGTATTCTATATTTCGAAAGCGAAAAGATAACAAATATTCTGTGTGAGAAGCTGAACAACAAGATTGGGTTGATGCTTAAAAAATCAAAAAAAGAAACCGAAAATAGCTTAGAAGATTTTAAAAAAAGATGGAAAGAATCATGTTTTTTTGACTAATGGCCCTCCGAGGTAACATCCTCAGCCTCAATAACACTTGTTTCCGCCTTGCCCGTTAAAAAGCCTATTATGGGCTGTGCCTGATATATACTCCTATTATATTTGTTACCCAGAACAATAATTGTATAATCATTGAAGGGACTCATATAAAAAGAGGTATTATAACCTTTCCACCAGCCATTATGATAAATCAGTTTTAATGAATCGTTCTGAGCGTCTAACATTCTAAAACCATATCCATAATTTTTTCTACCTGGTTTTTCAAAGCTCCTTGGTTGAAACATTTCGTGGATGGTTTCTTTGGAAAGCAAACAATTTGATTTTAGCATTTTACTCCAGATATACAGATCTGTTGTGGTTGTAAAAACACCCTTGTCGCCAACTACACCATCAAAAAAATCTAAGTCGTGCATTTCCCATTTTGGAGTATAACCAAAAGTACGACGAATATTAATAGACGGATCAGAAGTCGTTAAAACAAAAGAATTATTCATTCCAAGAGGAAGAAATATATTCTTTCTCATATATACAGCAAAGTCTTCGCCACCAACGTTTTCAACGATAGCGGCAAGGACACAATAATTCGTATTACAATATGCAAACTTTGTCTCAACAGGCGCAGCAACAGGGGGCTTTTCCTCTGCAAACCACGTTAAAACTTCTAGATTATTTGTGATACTGAATGGTCTAATTTTGCTATTAAAGACGTGTAGGTATTCTGGTAGGCCACTTCTGTGTGAGAGCAAGCTTTTTATTGTAATATTTTTATATGGAAAGGCTGGAAAAAACTGGTCTACCGTATTTTGTAGTGTTAGTTTTTTCTCTTCTATAAGTTTTAAGATTGCAACGGCAGTGAATTGCTTTGAGATGGAGGCCAACTGAAATTTAGAATCAGCATTTAAAGAGTCTTTTTTGGAGAAATTTTCCAAACCAAAGGACTTTTTATATAAAACAACACCATTTTTTGCAATGAGCACATTCCCATTAAAACCATATTTAACCCTCGATAGAAACAAAGAATCAAGTCTTGTACAGATCGCGTTTGCGTTCATTTTGTACTTGATTGCCAATTCTTCTGTTGACGAAAAATCGTTGGCGCAAACACAGGGTAACAATTCGCAACACTCACTTTTTAAAACGCTATTATTACTCGTTTTGGCTTGATTACTGTTAGTACAGGCCAAAAACATAAACAAAAAACAAAGTATAAAGGCGTTTTTCATAAGAACAAGATCTCTTTGTAATGGCAAATAAACAAATAGTTGCTTGAATTGGCTAAGGAGTTGTATACAATACAAATGTAGAAAAACCAATAAGCTAAAATTCGAATTTGATGCCTAAATCCTTTAATTGTTTTGAATCAACTACCGAAGGAGCGTCCATCATTATGTCTCGTCCGCCATTGTTTTTGGGAAACGCGATCACATCACGAATGGCGTCTGCATTAGCGAACAAAGCAACCCATCTGTCTATTCCAAAAGCACAACCACCATGAGGAGGAGCGCCATATCTAAACGCATTAATCATAAAGCCAAATCTTTCTTCAATTTCTTTTTCGTCCATGCCAAGTTTCTGAAAAATTTTATTCTGCAACTCTCTTTCGTGAATTCGAATACTTCCACTAAGACATTCCCAGCCATTCATTACCATGTCGTATTGCTGCGCACGACACCTCAGTGGCTCGCTGTCAATATACTGTAAATCTTCTGGATGAGGAGCACAGAATGGATGGTGAACAAATATAGTTTCCCCAGATTCTTCGTCTTTCTCAAAAAGAGGGAAATCCACAATCCACAATACAGACCAAGAGTCTTTTTTTAACCAATTTTGTTTTTTAGCAATTTCTAAACGCAAATCGCCTAAGGCTTTCCTCACCTTAGCTTCACGGTCCACAACAATTAATATTAAGTCTCCCTTTGTTGCATTAAACAACAGACCAATTTCTCGTAATTGATCTTCATTAAAAAACTTGTCTGCTGACGATTTAACACTTCCATCTTCGTTGAATTTGATTTGAATTAACCCACCTAGTCCTCTATGAGGAGCTTTGACAAACTCTACTAGTTCATCGGTTTGTTTTCTCGAATAGGCGGCACAGCCATTGGCATTGATGCCAGAGATAATTTGTTTGTTTTCTTCTGCCGAAAGAAAGAGAGGAAAAGAGGAATTTTTTATTACGTTTTCAGACAACAAGTCAACTATTTTACAATCGAATCTCAAATCTGGCTTGTCTGAACCATAAAATTTGATGGCGTCAGCATATTTTAATCGTTGAAAATCAGGTAAATCAACATTCATAATTTTTTTGTATACATGTTTGGTTAGCCCCTCGAAAGTGTTTAAGACGTCATTTTGAGACACATAGCTCATCTCACAGTCAAGCTGAGTAAACTCAGGTTGCCTATCTCCACGAAAGTCCTCGTCTCTAAAACACTTAACCACCTGATAATATCTATCCATTCCAGCAACCATTAGGAGTTGTTTCATAATTTGCGGCGATTGCGGCAAGGCATAAAAACTACCCTTTTGCATACGTGATGGTACCAAAAAATCTCTCGCTCCTTCGGGAGTGGATTTAATTAAGTTTGGAGTCTCTATTTCAATAAAACTTCTTTCATCCAAGTATTCTCGCATTGCCTTAATCATTTTTGCACGAAGGATTAATCTTTCAGACAAGAGAGGTCTTCGGATGTCCAAATACCTATATTTCATGCGAAGTTCTTCACCGCCATCGGTATTATCTTCTATGGTAAAAGGCGGCGTTTCAGAAGCGTTGATTAATGTTAGTTCTTCAACCAGAATTTCAATTTCCCCTGTTGGAATTTTAGGGTTCTTGTTGCTTCTTTCTACCACTTTTCCTTTTGCTTGAATGACGTATTCGCGACCATAACTTCTAGCGGCTTCAGAGAGAAACACATTGTTTTCCATGTTAAAAGAAAGTTGAGTGATTCCATAACGATCACGCAAGTCGATAAACGATAATCCACCAAAATCTCTTAACGTTGCTACCCAGCCCGACAGACAGACTGTTTCACCTACATTAGAAATGTTTAATATTCCGCAATTGTGCGTTCGAAAATGAGTGGATAAATACATTCTTTAAGATTTTATAAGAAACAGAGCGCAAATATCCTAAATCATTAGCACAATTTTGTTTTTAACAATAAAATTTGAAAAGAATGTGAAAAAGTTCTATTTTTATATTAGAATTCCATATGTTTACAAATTGTTTATAAGCCAACAATAAATAGGAAGAGAAAGCAGTTATTGACAGAGAGAAAGCGGATCAAAACAAAAGAAAAGCAATGAAGAGAAAAATTACCTATATTTATTTGGTGCTACTTTTAAGTGCGTTTAGCGCTTTTGCACAAGATCCTCAGTTTTCCCAATTTTATGCAGCTCCTATGATGCTTAACCCCGCAATGACGGGTGCTTTTTCCGGAAACTATCGTTTTACAGGAATATATAGAAGCCAGTGGGCAAGCATTCTTCAAACCAACGCCTCAGACAGAAAAGGAACGCCAGCTTTTAGAACCTACAGCGCGTCGGTAGACTTTAGAACGTCAAAAGGATTTTTATCAAAAGACGCCTTTGGATTTGGACTTGTGATGATGGCCGACAAAGCGGGCGCCGTGGATTTTGGAACCGTCGGTGTTTTAGGTTCAGTATCTTACTTTAAGTCACTCAACTATCGAGCAACACAATTTATTAGCATAGGGTTTCAAGGAGGAGTTTGGCAAAGATCTTTAAATACCGCAAAACTTAATTTTGGAAGCCAATATGATGGCATTGGTTATAATCCAAACTTACCTACAGACCCTTCATTATATCAAGCGTTCGATGATAAGTTTTTGATGTATGATTTTAACTTTGGCTTGTTGTGGTATATGAAAATTAAAAATAACGGTTCAAACACATATTTAGGTTTTTCAATGCATCACCTAACTAGATCTAACGAATCGTTTTATCGAAGCGGCAACGGGACAAACGCAAAGGTACCATTCAAAATAATAGGACATGGAGGATTAAAAGTAGCAATCTCAGACCTTCTTAGCGTGGGACCAAAATTTATCATGGTGTTTCAAGGAAAGCAATGGCAAACAAACCTAGGAACAGATGTAAAAGTAAATTTCTATTATGGTGAGCACGAGTCAGATGGATTTTCTCTAGGCGTTCTTTATAGAATAGCGGGTGGCGATAAAGAAGCATTATGGAAAGACAGAAGCATTAATTCAGAATCGTTGATAATGAATGCCAAAGTTGATTATAAAAACCTACAAATAGGCGCGGCATATGATATTAATGTGGGACACGACAAGATTGCCTCACGATCAAAAGGAGCGTGGGAAATCTTTGTTGCTTTCCAGGGTGCATTTAACAAAAAGAAAAACAAAACATTGTTTTGTCCTCATTGGTAACACCAGTTATCAAAACACTTTTTTTTATATGTTTTTTCTAACTAATCTTTTCCAGATTAACAAAAGATCACTATACACTGTGTATTCCCTGGCATAGAGAAGATTGATTTTTTGTCCAAGTTCTTGAGAAATATCAACAAATTGATCATCGCTAAGTAAATTAAAAACACCAGGAACTAATTTTGGTAATCGATAAAGCGGGACGCCACCCATAGGAATGTACCCAATCCAGGTCTTTTTTCCAATAATCACCAAGCATAAATCTTTTAACAAGACCGACCAAGCCTTCTTAAAACAAATCAGATAAAATGGAAAAAAGCAGATAAACAGAAAAGAAAGCGATAAATCAAACAAATATTTATTTCTGCGCCCTGTTGCTTGACCTATTTTTAAATCAGAATCTATAGAATATAAGTCGCCCATCGTGTTTTTAGAATTGCTTCCTATGATGCTATTGCTATTTTCAGGA
Source organism: Chitinophaga pinensis (assembly GCA_945872405.1). Classification (GTDB taxonomy): domain Bacteria; phylum Bacteroidota; class Bacteroidia; order Chitinophagales; family CAMDFR01; genus CAMDFR01. The sequence goes on from CAMBZT010000006.1 coordinate 55,495, forward strand.
ACCGTTTTAAAACAAGGATTTGTTTTAATTTTTTCCATTGTCAGAATAATGTTTTTTGCAGAGACATTTTTATTACAAAAAACAACTTCGTCAATACTTAATAATTGACAAAGCAAATCGATGTTGTTAAGGTTTGCCACATATGGGGCTGGCTCGATTCCAAAACTTTCACTCAGCGGAGAAACAAATCCAATAAAGGTAAATGATTTGCCGGATTCGTTCAGTAACGTCAACACTCTAGTCGCTTCGATTACTTCGCCAACAATAACAATTTTGAGTTTGTTTTCTTCTCTAAAAACGGACTCGTCTTGGTTAAAAATTTGATAGAAAAAACGATTAGCAAAAAAAGAGAGCGTAACCCAAAGCGCCCCCATGAGAATAATAGCACGAGAAAAACGCAGCTCATTAGGCAATAGACCAAAAACCGCCGTTAAAACAAGAGTGCCAATCCCTATTCCTTTTATGATGTTTATTGTTCTAATAGGCTTGTCATAAGCACCAGAGAGGAAAGCAAACAAGAGCCAAGTGAGGACGTAAACAGGAATAAAGAAAAAAACAAAAACCTCATTGTAATAATCGTTATCGTGCATGATTTTATTTTCCCATAATTCCTTTAAGAAATAAATGCCAACGTAAGAAACAGCAAAGTCAAAGATAGGCAGCCAACCATTTTTAAATAACTGAGAAGCAACCGTAAGCGCCGCCTTAAAGTATATTGCTAAGTTGATTGTGAATGTATAGATATTTGCATTACCTGTAGAAAAGTGTTTTTCAGCATATATAATCATTGCCTCATAGAAGGTTTTGACATAATTTAAGTTACCCTTTTTTGTGCTCTCTCCTTTGTAGTGCAGAATTGTGCTTTCAGCAAAAAAATAATTTTTGTAGCCAGTTTTAAGTAACCGATAAGAAAGATCAATATCTTCACCATACATAAAAAATGTTTCATCTAATAATCCTGCTTTTTCTAGTGCTATTCTTCGAATAAACATATAGGCGCCAGAAAGCACCGCGACTTCATGGTTTTCATTTGAAGGAAGGTGTCCAAGATGATATTGAGAAAACAATTTTGATTTCGGAAACAGGGCAGACAATCCAAATATTTTACAAAAAGAAACCCAAGGCGTAGGCAGAGCCCTTTTAGATTCAGGCAGGAAAGTCCCTGTCCCGTCAATCATTTTAACGCCAATCGCACCAGCTGCCGGGGTCGACTCCATAAAATGAACACATTTTATAAAAGTGTCTTCTGCAACCAAAGTATCAGGATTGAGCAACAAAACAAATTCTCCCTTTGAAAGCTCAATTGCCTGATTGTTTGCTTTGGAAAAACCAACATTTTCTTGGTTCGAGATAACATGAATATATGGAAACCTATCTTTTAACATAGCGACGCTTCCATCTACAGAGCAGTTGTCAACTACAAAGATCTCTGTGTCAAGATCTTTACATGCGTTTAGAACAGACACAATTGCTTGCTCTAAAAAATGCTTTACATTATAATTAACAATGATGACAGAAAGCTTCACTTGGTATGGTATTGCATTTGAGTTAGATAGTTCAAAATTAATAGTTTTGAAACTATTTAAAGAGAGAAAAAATAGCGTCAACAAAGAAATTAGAATAAAAGATTAATTACGCTTGTCTAGACCCCAAAGCAACTTAGTTCGGAGGGCATTGATAAAAGTTTTGTTATTTAAACTCACAAGCGGCGCAGTGAATTTGGCTTTTTGTACAATAATATTGTATGAAGAATCAATGTTTTGAATTCTAGTGTCAACTGTTGCCAAGAATCGATTGCCTCGACCACTAACCTCAAATCTAAGGACAGCATTATTTGGCACAACCAACGGTCTTACGTTTAGATTGTGGGGCGCAACAGGAGTGATAATAAAAGTTTGTGAGTTTGGATAAACAATAGGTCCACCGCAACTTAAAGAGTATCCTGTAGATCCCGTAGGGGTCGCAACAATTAAACCATCGGCCCAATAAGTTGTAACGAATTCATCATTAATATATGCATTAATATTGATCATAGTTGAAGAGTTTTTTCTTTGTAGCGTGAACTCATTCAACCCAAAGTTGTCTTTTCCAAAAAGAGGCTTGTCACAAAGTATTTCAAGAAGCTCTCTTTCCTCAACTACATATGTTTTTTCAACCAAAGCTTTCGTTATTTCTTCAATGTTTTCTTTGCTAATTGCTGCCAAAAACCCCATTCTTCCAAAATTAATTCCAAGAATTGGTATTTGGGTATCGCGAATAAAAGACACAGTGTCAAGGATCGTTCCATCACCACCAATACTTATTATCACCTCTGCCTTATCACTTAAGTTGTCGTATAATGAATAACTTTCTAATGCCGTTTCGTAGCCTCTTTTTTGCTTCAGAAAATCTCTAAACCCCTCATAAATAATAACAGAAACGTTATTAGAGCTTAGTGTTTTTAGTAAGCTGTCAAAATGAACAATTTCGTTTTGGGTAATGGACCTACCGTAAAGAGCCACCTGCATAGACTATATATTTGGATATAAAACTAACAAGAAAAGACTAGATTGTTGTAAATGTTTTATAAAATAAACATACACTTGGCATAACACGTTGTCTGAATATAGAAATTCCGACTTTAACATCCACTTAGCCGAAAAATCATTATCTGGTTTTTAAAATCACAACAGATAGGCAAAAAAGAATAGACGCCGCTTTCCATCTTATTTTGATTATCAAAGAAGTTTCTGTGAATTGAGCTTGGGTTGTTTTTTGCTGCGTGCGCTAAAGTGTCTTCGTGAACATTAATTTCATTTAGTAACTTATCTCCAACTTCGTTCTGACGAATAAACATGTTTTGGAATTGTTCAACACGAGGCATTGCGTCAATATTTGTGTTTTTTGACGCCATTTCTTCTAATTTTTTTTGATAACTTTTTAATTTGTCTTTAGAAAAAGTTAAATTAATTCTCCATGTTTTGTGTTCGAAATAAAGTTAGTCAATGTTTTTTTGTTTGACATAAAACTATTTTTTAAATGGCGCATATAGAACAACAAATCTAAAAAAACAAGTTCAGAAAAAAGGGGCTACAATTTAATACTGAGTGTTTGACCGCTGATGATTTCTATTTCTTTATCGATTGTCATGTGCATGCTTTTGGCTTTTTTAGCACGATAGATCAATCGGTATTTGCCTGGTTGAAGGGCAATATTTTCTAGCTTTAAATCATCTTTTAGCTCATACAATTTTTTTACCTTCCATCCATTCTCAAAAATAAAAAGACCACCCCAAGTAGGATCAGATTTTGAAACGGAAAGAGTGCCTGGGGTTGGAATAGGAATGGTTGTTGTTTTACCGTGAAAAATTTCGGTGTTTCGTATAAGAATTCGTGGCAAGGTTAATATTTCTAGATCATATTTTCCAGCAAGATATTTTTCAGTCGTACTAAGTTGTTGCACATTTATAATTTGGTCGTATTCCCCCCCTTTAACAATACACTTTATCTTTTCTTTAACATTAGATGGTACATCAACTCCTGTCAGTTGAAACTCTAGAAAACCTTGAGGGGACGAGATTTGAATGACATTGTTTTGGTATGGAATTATCTCAACACTATCTAAACGTACCGGTGGAATTGTATGTACAACAATGTTGTATAAAGGGGTGGGGTCAATATCAATAGAGTCTGGATTTCCTTTTTTGTCTAAAGTATGATAATAGTTTTTTAAGCAATAACCAGTTTGTGTATCATAAAAACTCATGTTTAAATCTGTTTGCGTGGGCCTCCCATTGTTGTCTAATAATTCTACCTGAAGCGTAGCGGAAGCCATTGCCCTATAGATAGCCCGCTCCAGATGATCTTTAAATTGTGTTTCTGTTTTTGAATTGAATAGCTTACCAATGCACTCATAGCTCTCTCGAGCCTCTTCGGGCAAATCGATACCAACCAAGAGCGGTTTTAAAGAGATACCGCGAAGTTGCAACTGATAGGATGCTTCACATGGATTGCGGAAGCAAGACTCTGCGCCATCTGTTATTAAAATAATAGCATTTCTAGCTGGCGTAGAAGGAAAATCATAAGCCGCCTGTTCTAAAGAAAGTGTTATGGGGGTGATGCCTCTGGGAGTTAAATCACTCAGTTTTTTTCTTATTGCAGCGCCGTTGTTTTTTGCAAAAGGCACCTCAAGTTTAGTGTCGTTACAGTTTTTTTCAGTCAACAGATATTGGTGTCCATACACCCTTAATGCCGTTTCAACATTAGGAAGCTTTGATAAACTATCAGAAAGATTTGCCAATATTTTTTGTGCCGTTTCCCATTTTGTTTCTTTGCCCCACCTACCAAACATACTTCCTGAAGCATCAAGAACAAACAATATTCTGATTAATTCTTTTTTTTGGTTAGGAGTTGGTGTTTGAGCCCCCAAGGGCTCAAGAAAAACAAAGGTTAGTAAAAACAAAGCCCAGAGCCTTTTGGTGCTCGAAAATATTTTTTTTAAAAGGTTTATAGTCTCCATTATCGAAGGTTTAGAGCCGTAATTTTTTCTGAGTTAATATCAAAATAAATGGTTTTAGTGAAGTCGCTTTTGGGGGCAGATTTAGGTCGAAAAACAACAGCATATCTACCAGGAATCAAGGAAAGCATATCTTTTTCTTTCACCTTGTCAAATTCATATAACATCCTAAATTCGCCTAATTTAATCTCATAAACACTCGCTATGGAGGCATCAATATTTACAAACTGAAGAGTACCAGACTTGGGAATTGCAATTGTTTTTTCTTTTTCCTCCGGCACATAAACTAATTTTTTATTATACCTAGGAAGCGTTAAAAAATCCAAATCAAAGTCACCTCTCACATAAGGCTCGTTATCGTTTAAGTCTTGTACATACAAAATTTCAGAGGAGTATGCTTCTCTCACTACACACTGCATTGCATCTGCAGCCTTTTTGTTCTCCATAACCAAATTAAGATAGCCAATTGGCATTTCAATGGCAACAATATTGTGAGTGCCGGGCAACAAGAGTACGCCTATCTTCATTACGGGGGGTATGCTGTGAACCTCAATATTATAGGTTCCAGCAGGATTAATAAACAAAGTATCGGGCAAGCCGAACTCGTTTAGGGTATGAATAAAGTTGTATTTAATTTCACCACTATAATAATCATACATAGTGAATGCGATATTGGAGACGTTCGGTAGCCCTTTAATATCTAATAAATTTATTTGAACAGTAGTGTTTTTAATGGCTTGATTCACTACATTTTGAAGCACATTATTAAATGAATTTTCGTCCTTGGCGTCATAGTAACTGCCTACACAATTGAAATCTATGACGATGTCTTTAGCTAGGTTTAGTCCAATTATAAAAGGCTTAATAGCAACTCTGTTTTTAGCTAGCGCTAAAGCAGAAGCACAAGGATCTCCTTCGCATTTTTCTTCACCATCTGTAACGAGAACAATTGCATTAGTGCTCAAAGAGTCCTTAGGAAAATCATTGGCCGCTTGCAGAAGGGAATATGCAATAGGTGTATATCCTTGGGGCGTAATTTTGTTTAATTTGATTTGAATACTTTTTGCGTTTTTTGGAGAAAACGCGACCTCTAGTTTGCTGTCGTTACAGTTGTGAAGAGACCGTGGATACTGATGTCCGAAGATCCTTACGCCAAACTCAACATTGTCGCTGGCCTGTTCAATACTATCGGCTAAATGATAAATTAGCTGTTTGGAAATTTCAAATTTAGATTTATCGCTCCACATTTCTTTCATGCTTCCGCTTGCGTCTAGCAAAAACAGAATTCTTGTCTTTTGAGGTTTATAGGCTCGGTTGTTTTGGGAAAAAGACAAAGCGTTCAAAAATAGCAACAACAATAAAAGGCAAAATATTTTCTTTTTAGGCACTACATTCTTTTATTATAAACAAATTATCATTCTAAGTCTCAAAAATTATTTATCTCTGTTGGCAAAAGCATCTATAGCCTCGTAAGTTTCTTGGCCATACTTTCTTATCAAGGCATCCTTAACAAATTTATAGACAGGCACCTGAAGTTGTTTCCCAAGCTTACAGGCACTTTTACAAATTTCCCATTTCTCATAATTAATTGCTTCAGAACCATTTCTAAGCTTAGTTGTGCGAATTGGATATAGATGGCATGAAATAGGCTTTTTAAAATCTGTCTTTTTATCAATATATGCTTTTTCTATGCCACAATGTGCAATTCCATTCTCGTTGTAATTGATAAACACACAAGCGCCATTCTCAAGTAGCGGCGTTTTGTATTTTTGGTCCTCTTCATCATAAACATAAAAGCCATTTTTGTCAATCATTTCAAGACCTTTGTCTGTCAGATAGCCCTTATAATTATCAAATTCTTTTTTCAAAATATCCAACTCGGTTCGTTCGAGCGGAGCCCCGCTGTCACCAGCCACACAGCAAGCCCCCTTGCAAGAATTAAGATTACACACAAAATCTTTTTCTATGATATCTTCGCTTATTAAAAGATTGTCGATTACTAACATTGCTTTTTTATTATTGTAAAATTAAATGAATTATTATCAAACCTAGCAAGATGCAATATATACTTATCCTTCTGACAACGTTACTAATTTCTTTTAGCCTACAATCACAATCTTTGTTGTTTGAAATAACAGGAAACAAACTTAGCAAACCATCCTATTTGTTTGGCACTATTCATCTCACCTCTGACCACAAGATTAAGTCTTATCTGTTAGCTACCAAAAAACTAAAACAATGCAAAAGCTATGCCATGGAAATTAATCCAAGTGACTTCGAACAAGAAGGGGTTTTGAACAAGTTGATGATTCCAGGAGGAAAAACACTACAAAACATCCTAAGTAAAGAGGAGTATGATAGCCTTTCGGTAAAGTTTTATCGAGAAGTAGGAATGAGTCTTACGGGATTTGAAAAAATTCAGCCAATTTTTCTGATTGTCTTAATGGAAACAGGAAAAAGCAATAAATATAAACCAACAGCCGTTTTAATGATGGATGTAGCCTTAGCAAAATTAGCATCAAAAAAAATGAAAGTTAATGGACTGGAAACATTAGAAGAACAAATAGAAGCTATATCAGCAATTTCAATAAAAGAGCAAGTTCAACAATTGTTTGATTATCAAAAAAATGTAAGTAGCGAACAAGATTCTCTATATAAAACAGGCGACATAGAAAAAATATACAACGCAACAATCGCCGAGATGACAACAAACCAAATACAGGAATTACTCATAAATAGAAACATCAGAATGTCAGAAAGAGCAATCTTGCTATTGCAAAAAGAGTCAACCTTTATAGCTGTTGGCGCAGCACATTTGGGCGGCGAAAAAGGGCTAGTCAGATTGTTGAGAGAAAAAGGGTTTGTTTTAAAAGAAATTATTAAGTAAAAACGAAACTATTATTGATGCTTTTCGTATTGTAAAATACAGAGGGAGAAGTTTAAACACTCTAAATAAAACATGAAAACTTTTTTAAGTGTTTTGGTATTGTCTTTTGTTTTTGTAATGCTTTCTGCACAACACAGCAGCACGTATATTAATGCAAAAGCAACAGGGGAGATAAAAAATGGTATGCTTAACGGAAAAGCAGAAGCAATAATGACAGATGGATCTGTATATTACGGTGAATGGAAGGACGACAAACGTAATGGGTATGGAAAAGCAAGATTAAAGGACGGATCTAACTATGACGGAAATTGGAAGGACGACAAAAGAAATGGACAAGGAATTTACTTTTTTGCCAATGGAGATAAATATGTAGGAGATTTTCTAGAAGATAAAATGCATGGGGAGGGTTTTTTTTACTACGCAAGCGGAGACACCTACGAAGGAAGTTTTTTGAACGGAATCCCCAACGGAATAGGAATTATCAGGTATGCAAACGGAGAGTCTTATCAGGGGCAGATTACTAACATGAAGAAGAATGGTTTTGGAGTCTACACCTATTTGTCAGGAAAGATTTATAAGGGAATATTTGTAAACGACCAAAGAACAGGTAGAGGAGAAATGATTTTGCCCAACGGGAATAGGTACCGAGGGGACTTCATGAATGGAAAAATGACAGGAAGCGGCACCTATTATTTTCAAAATGGAGATGTTTATGAAGGAAATTTTATAAATGGCGTTTTTGAGGGTCAAGGGACTTACACCTTTGCTAACGGAGAAAGAAAAGCAGGTCTTTGGGCAGCAGGAAACCTTCAAAGTTAATAGAGCAAAGACAAAACAAAACCTAAAACTTTTCATGTTTTACATAATAGAAAGCGGGGGAGCCATATAACAGCTAGGGGTATAGCGGCCTTTTTAGTTATCTAATTTAATTTCTGCATACACAACAATTCTCGTACTTTTGTGTACATGATGAATTTTTCTTCTCAACTTATCACTGACGCTGTTTCTGAGTTTTCGAGGCTACCTGGTATTGGCCAAAAAACAGCATTAAGGTTGGTTTTACATCTTTTAAAACAACCAAAAGATCAGGTAGAAATGTTTTCTCTTGTGATCAAAAAAATGAGAAACGAGATTAAAAATTGTAGAGATTGTCATAATTATAGCGACAGTGAAGTTTGTATGATTTGTGCCTCTACGCTGCGCGACAGAAACAAAATTTGTGTGGTTGAAAATATCAGAGACATTATTGCAATTGAAAACACAGCCGTATATACAGGATTATATCATGTTTTAGGTGGTGTTATTTCGCCAGTCGATGGTGTTGGTCCTGACCAACTTTATATCGAGTCTTTATTAAAAAGGATAGAAAAAGAAAATTGTACAGAACTGATAATGGCTTTAAACCCAAACATGGAGGGCGACACGACATTGTTTTATATTTCAAAGAAATTAAAAGACAAAAACATCAAAATTACTTCCATCGCTAGAGGGGTTGCTTTTGGAGGAGAGTTAGAATATACAGACGACCTTACCTTAGCGCGATCTTTTGCTAGCAGATTGCCTTTTGAAAACTATTTGGTGGGAGGTTAGTTTTTATTCTGTAAAGAAAAATTTTGTAAATTCTGCTTCAGCCATTTCTTAAAACAAAATTCAGAAGTGAAC
>CAMBZT010000007.1 GCA_945872405.1 Chitinophaga pinensis
CACTTGCACAAATAGACGCCACCTATTATGTGTTATTAAATAGTGATGTAGAATTAACTCCAAATTGGCTGCCACCATTAGTGGAATTTATGGATCAACATCATGATGTTGCTGCTGTTCAGCCGCTGATCAAATCCTATCACGAAAAAAATAAGTTCGAATACGCTGGGGCAGCAGGAGGCTTTATCGATTTTTTGGGCTACCCATTTTGTAGAGGTCGACTGTTTGAAAGCATAGAAACGGATACAGGTCAATACAGTTCAAATATAGAATGCCATTGGGTATCAGGGGCCTGTATGCTCGTTAGAAAAGATTGTTTCGAACAAGTGGGCAAACTAGATGCTGATTTTTTTGCGCATATGGAAGAGATAGATATTTGTTGGCGCTTTCGTTTGGCAGGATATAAACTCTTCTGCCTTCCTATCTCAATCGTCTATCACGTAGGTGGTGGAACACTTCCACAGGGCAGTCCAAGAAAAACTTATTTAAATTTTCGCAATAATCTTTCCATGATTGCCAAAAATGCTGGTTTTCTTCAAGCAATTTTTATCATCACTCCTCGACTCGTTTTGGATGGAGTGGCTGCATTCCATTCATGTTTCAGAAGAAGAAATTTAAATGACTTATTCGCCATCTTAAAAGCACATCTTTCCTTTTATGGCATGACCTTCAACAATCTAAAAAAAAGAAAGGAGGTCAATCAACTGAAAAAGCAGGATATAAGCCTTTATCCTCAAAGTATTATTTGGCAACATTTTATATTAGGCAAGAAAAAAATCGATTTGTAAATCCTTCTGTGCTGCTCATTTTTTACAATGTTTTGATAATTATCAATATATCAGTATTTTAGTGTTCCTAATCTAATGATGATGAAAAAAATACTACCTATTATTTTTTGCTTCTTTCTGTTGAGTTCTATTACAAAAGCAAGCGTTACTTATTCTATCAGCTCTCTTCCATACGCTCCATTGTCCTATAGTTCAGGTACTATATTACCAACTGGCTTGGCAGACGATATCTATTCTAGTGTGCTTCCTTTGGGATTTACTTTCAATTTTTTTGGCAACGATTATGCAGATATAGTGATAGGCAGCAATGGTATCGTTTCTTTTGATACTACACATGCCGGAGGCTTTTGTGCTTGGGTGATTAGCGCTACCATACCAGATACTCGTGCTGTGGATATGGATATGAAAAACGCTATCATGTGTCCCTTTCATGATATAAACCCAGCTGCTTCTTCAACTAATCATATTGCTTACTTTACTTTTGGTACTGCACCCAACAGGAGATTTGTAGTTAATTTTTATAATGTCCCTTTATTTAGTTGTTCTTCAACCATTAATACGGGTCAGGTGATTTTATACGAAGGTTCAAATAATATCGACATCAACCTTCAAGACAAGCCTGTTTGTGCTGGTTGGGGAGGTGGCGACGCAACAGAAGGGATACAAGATGCTTTGGGCACCGATGCCTATGTGATTCCTGGAAGAAACAAAGCAGTTTGGACTGCTAGCAATGAATCCTATCGATTTTGTTATAATGGTGTTTGCCCAGTAGTGAATGATTCTACCGAAGTTGTGATTAGAGGAAAAGCATACTATGATTGGAATAGCAATTGTGCTTTTGATAGCATCAGTGATATAGCTGCACCATATCAATATATCGTCAATGATTCGGGTTATGTATTGGCCATGACAGACATCAATGGCAATTATGAATTGTATTCAGACACCGGTAGCAGAGTCATTTCAATTGACAATAGCAGCTATTTCCAAACGGCTTGCCCAACACCTTCAAACTATCCTTTACATATCACTGTGGCACCAGATACGATCAGTCATCTTGATTTTGGTGATACGGCATTTCATTGTATTGCTCCTGAGCTAGGAATATACTCATGGGGACTTCGCGATTGCGACACCGTTACTCTCAGCAACATCAGCATAACTTATAATAATCCTTCACCGGTGATGCAGTATAACAGTAGTTTGATTTTGCATTTGAATGATTCTATGCATATAAATGCGGCATTTAGCTATGTCTATAGCTACTTAGGAGGCAACGATTATTTAATCGATATTCCAGATACCATGCCTTCAATGAGTTTTGAAAACATCATTGTGCCAATAAATACAGGTTGCGATTCTTTAGGAACTCTCTATTCGTATAGTGCTGAATTAATTTCTGAAAATACATGCGGCATACATATAGATACAGCAGTAAATATAACTGCTCTCTCGTCTGCCATCGATCCAAACAATAAACTTGTGAGACGCTTCGGACAGGTAGGATACTCATTCGAAGAAGTGAGTGAAATCGACTCCTTATCTACTTTAGAGTATGTGATCAACTTCCAAAATGAAGGAACAGCCATCGCTTCCTTTGTCAAGATAAGAGATATCATCAGCAGTAAACTGATTTTGGGCTCCATTCGTATTGTAAGTAGTAGTTTTCCTTGCTATCTCAGCATCAGCGGTAATGAGGTCACTTTTAATTTCGACAATATCAATTTGCCTTTTGGCACCATAGATGATCCCACTACACATGGTTACGTTATTTTCAGAATTGCACAGGCTATGGGTCATAGAAGAGGTACAGAAATAGAGAATGTTGCTTCTATCTATTTCGATAATGCTACTGCAGTGGTAACCAATATTGCGTTGGCTAAAATTCCTTATGCATGTAATGGGTTGTTAAACCCTGTTTTGACACCAGTAACTTGTCATAATGATGAAGATGGTGTCATCAGCATCAATCCGACTTCATTATATGCCGCACCTAGATATCTTTGGTCGAATGGCGAAAATATGGCTAGTATAAATCATTTGAGCGCCGGTACATATTCTGTAACTGTGTACGACTCACTCGGATGTACCTATATCAATAGTTATACCTTATCAAATCCAAGTGAGGTCAATGTAAGCATTTCAAGTACAAAAGATACCGCTTGCAAAAATGAGCTAATTTCTTTGACCGCCTCGGGTACAGAAGCTTATACCTGGGAAGGTTTTTCGGTATCGAGCCCCTACTTAAATAATATATTGGCAGCGACCACTACTTTTACTGTTGTAGGATATGATGCCAAAAGTTGTTCAGATACAGCATCCATTACCATTTATATGAAAGATTGTAATGTAGGTATTGAAACGATTTCAGCGAATCTTATCAGCATTTTCCCGAGCCCAAGCAAAGATTGGGTGACGATTCAAGTGGAGCAAAATGACATCAATGCCATTAAAATATATAGCTTCGAAGGTCGTTTGATAAAAAATTATGAATTTGAAAATGCCAGCAATAGCAGACAAATTCAAATCGGTGATCTATCATCAGGTGTTTATCTAATCAAGGCCATGAGCACAGCGCATAGCTATATTGGAAAAGTAGTCAAAGAATAAATAGCATTTCGTTGCTAACTCAGAGTTACAAAAAATTAAAAAGACTCGATACTTCATATGTATCGAGTCTTTTATTTTCATTGAAATGTTCTTGAATGCTTCACTAAAATTGAGCATTTATCCCTACATATATACTTCTACCAACCGATGGAATGATACCTGGACCTGGATATTCATCTGTTCTTCTTGTAAAATAAGAAGTGTTGGTTACATTATTAATACCTGCTTTGATAGCATAATTTTTGAGCTTATACGTCGCACTAAAATCTAATACGGTATATGCTGGAATATAACCTCCAATAGCATCATTGCTACGTTTTACATTAGACGCATCGCCATAGGCATCCCCCACATAACTGCACTGAAGCGTAGTCGAAAAATGCTTGTTGCTAAAAATAATTCCAGCACGATTGATATATTCAGCGGCCGCCTCAACCCTTTTACCCTTGTACTCGCCGCTTGTATACTTCGCATTGATATATGCAAAAGAATTAAACAAGCTCAAACCGCACTTAGACTTAGGGTTCACGCATTTCAAAATATTAAATTCCAGGTATGTCTCTGCCCCTAGGTGCATGCTATTCGCAATATTTGTTCTATAAGAATAGGCCGCACCCGTCACAGGATCTGTAAGTGACACCACCCCTATTCTATTATTATAGGCCATATAAAAGGCACCAACATCAAATTTGAAAAAATTCTTTATCGTACCTCTAAAGCCTAAGTCTGTGCTATACCCATTCGCATCTTTCAGATTTTGATCTATCTTCGAGGTAATTCCAAATGGCTGCAATTGACCATATTCTATTGGTTTGTAGGCTTGACTAAAGTTGGCATAAATACTTGTTTTGCTCGTTGGCTTCAACTCTAATCCAACACCAAATAAAGGAAACACTCTTGTTCTATTTTCATTGGTGTTTAAGGCAACGCCACTCTTAACTTTATATCCATAAGTAGTGCTCTTCAGATATTCTAGACGCATGCCAGGGGTGATAGAAAATTTATTACCTATTCTAAAGATATTCTCAACAAAAGGGGCCACATTTAATGTCGTAAACTTTAAATCATACTCCCAGCTTCCAACTATTGACAAATCAAAATCACTATTAGTTGTTCCTTTTCCACCACCCCTTTTCAAAAAGGATGCATAACCTATACGAACACCAGCTGATAAGACTGATACCTGATTTTTGATTCTATAATTTTGAGAAAATCTCAACTCTGAATTGATGCTTTGCATATCCTGCTTACCAACTTCTCTCGGAACAAATTGATTGGTTGCTGTATCAATAATATCCAATGCTTCAGGGCCGCCATCCTCGTTGCGCCAAACCAATGACCGATTACTAAAAAGATAGGAAGTTTTAAAATGGAGAGATGTATTTTCTGATGGATGATACTCTAGTATGGCTGCCACAATATTCCATGGAGTTTTCAGCCAATTTCGTGATCTCATCGAAATTCTAGGACTTGTCTCAAAAAGACTGTCAGTCAAGCCACCTGGCATCTGCAATTTATTTCTTAGTAAAGAATATTCCACTCCAATATTTACTTTTTTAGATGCTTTGTAAGTCAGCTTACCAAATCCTGAAAGCTGCCACTGTTGGCTATTTGGACGATAACCATTCAGATTTCTATACTGAATAAACGCATAGTAACTAAACTTTTTGTAAGTGCCTCCTACCGAATTAAACGAGTTAAATAAACCAAAACTTCCGAATGTTTGAGAAGTGGTAAACTCAAATGGTTTATTTGTGGGTGCCTCTTTTAAAACGTAGTTGACCATCCCACCAAACTGCCCACCAAATTGCAGCGCTGCCGCACCTCTCACCATCTCAATTCTACTCACCGCCTCCATTGGTGGTAAATAATAGGCTTCGTTATAACCATAAGCATCTGCACTTACATTATAACCATTCTGACGAGTATTCATTTCTGTGCTTTGCACTGGATTTAAACCGCGCGTCGCAATGCCATTTGCAGTGAATCCACCACTCTCTGTCTCCACGATATTCAATCCCGGTATTCTTCCCAAAATCTGTCGCGTATTATTAATCGCCTTATTGGCATCAAGACTATCGACCAAAATCACTTCATTTTTTTTACCTGCGTATATTATTCCTTCTTTAACATCGGGCATGTGACCTATGCCATTCATAGCTTTGAAGCCTAAAATTGTGATATCACTAAATAATTTAGAGCTATCTGTTTGTGCATCCATTTTTGTCAGGATGAGCATGCCACATGTGATTATTAATAAACGTTTTATCATTTTTGATAGAATATATTTAAGGGCATTTTAATTTTTACGAGGGCAAAACTAATCTTATTTAGAATTAATCCAAATAATAATTTTGTGATTTTTGTCATGAATTCAAATTAGTACCAGTCATGTCTAAAACATTTAAGTCATAATACCTGAATGGACTTAAAAAAGTTGAGATACAAAATGATTGATATTCGAAGTGCCAAATATACTTCAGACTACAATCTCCGCGGCAATGATTGAAGCGTATACCATGTATAGCGAAAAGCATGGTGCTTACTGGGTTTTCTTACAGCAAGCAGCCGCCCAACAAATATTCTAATGGAAGCAAAAATTTATCCTTTTACGTAATCACTGAGGTATTCAAAGTGAGAGCTCAGTTGGCCATCCTTTGCAATAGTGGCTCTATCAATCATTTCGTCGTGGTCTTTGAGCAAGGCAGGAATAATTTTTTCCATAAAGAGTTCACCGAAATTCTTAGAAGCATCACGCGGTAGTTCATTCGGAAGATTGTCCACTGCCATCACATCAATACTATAAGAGGTAAATGGTTCACACTCGCGCTCTTTACGAGGATGATAACCGTAGACTGGGGCCAAAATAGTAGAAGCCTGTAAGGTAGACGGAACAGACGATACAGGTGCAATGTCACAAGTAATATCTGCTATGACTTTAATTTTAAAATCTTCGTCTTTCATATCTTCTTTGGTAAAAAAAGCGGGAATACTTTTGTCCCAATAAATACCATTGATAAATAAATCGGTGACTCTGGTGAAGGACAAAAACTTTGATTTATATTCTGCCGAATGGGCATGATAATGCATATTATCGAAAGAGGTCTCGCCACTTTTATAATAGAGGTGGCTATTGTTCAATTGCGTGTATACCGCTTCATCGAAGCGCTCATGCAAAAATTCGTCGGGGGTAACGTTTCTAATATTCATCATCTCCAAGACTTCTACGCAACCGCTGGAAACACGTCCAGTACCACTCAACAAAATTTTAATATTCCCTGGTTGAATATCATCATAATCTCTTGCCGCTTCCTTTAAATTTTTGCATAAATACAAAGGCTTGAGATTGTTTTTACCGATTCTTTTTAACCAAGTCATCATGCCATTATGCGCACCTACAATACCCGCCCAACGGCCAAAAGCGATGACCCGATGTCCATTATTATCCGTGAGTGTTTCCCAATCAATTAAGCGAATTTTCTTTTTCAAAACTTCGAGCAATAGTTTCCGATTATGCTCTTGTTTTTTAATAGTATGTGAAAAGAAAAAGTATGTTTTATTTGAAATTAAATTTTCTAAAGGCACCTCTTTTACACCGATTAAAATATCGCAATCAGAAACATCTTCCCGTAATTCAATCTCCTGCTCTGCATATTCATAATCCTTGAAACATCGGATGGCAGATGGTTGTGCTACGATACTAATTTGCGGATATAATTCTATCAAAGATTTACACTGCTTTGGTGACAATGGTACCCTGGCATCGATGGGAATTTTTCCCTCTCTAATAATTCCTATTTTCATAATACAATCTACAGGTAGTGAATTTCAAACTTTATTGTTTAGTAGTTCAAAGCAAAGACCGCTCTTTGTTTGGAAGGAGCACCGCTATAAATACACTTGCCGTCTTCTTGTTTTTGATCCAATAAAATACACCGAATGGTCGCCTTGGTTTCTTCTTTTATTTTGTCGGCAGTGGCTGTGGTTCCGTCCCAATGTGCCATTACAAAACCACCCTTCTTTAAAATCACTTCTTTAAATTCGTCATAAGTATCCACGCTAAAAGTATTGTCGTTTCTAAATTGCAGTGCTTTGTCGTAAATATTTTGTTGAATTGTTTCTAGCAAATTTTCGATTTGATTTTCGATATCCACTTCTGTTGTCAAAAATTTTTCTTTGGTATCACGACGAGCCAATTCCACCTTCCCTTCAGCCATATCTCTTGCACCCAAAACCAAACGAATTGGAATTCCTTGCAATTCATATTCAGCAAATTTAAAACCAGGTCTTTTGGTTTCGTCGTCATCTACTTTTACACGAATTTGTTTGGCTAATAAATTTTTCTTGATTTGCATGGCTTTATCAAAAAGCATTAGATTCACTGCTTCATCTTTTCCAGTTAAAGGAATAATGACCACTTGTATCGGTGCCAATTTTGGTGGCATTACAATACCTTCATCATCACTATGCGCCATCAGCAAAGTACCGATTAATCGTGTAGAAACGCCCCATGAAGTCGCATATACATACTCTTCTTGTCCTTCTTTATTTTGAAATTTCACATCAAATGCTTTGGCGAAATTTTGTGCCAAGTAATGCGAAGTACCTGCCTGTATGGCTTGTTTGTCTTGCGTCATGGCTTCGATACAATATGTTTTTTCTGCACCGGCAAATTTTTCATGTTCAGGTTTCATTCCTTTTAACATTGGAATCGCCATCATTTTTTCTGCAAAATCTGCATAAATATTCAGCATTCTTTCTGTTTCTTCAATCGCTTCTTCTCTGTTTGCATGAGCGGTATGTCCTTCTTGCCAAAGAAATTCAGCAGTTCTAAGGAACAAACGCGTACGCATTTCCCATCGCACCACATTGGCCCATTGGTTAATCAGTAGAGGCAAATCGCGATAAGATTGAATCCAATTTCTATAGGTATTCCAAATAATAGTCTCTGAGGTAGGGCGAATAATTAATTCTTCTTCCAATTTTGCATCCGGGTCTACAATTAAGCCTTTGCCATTTGGGTCATTTTTCAGGCGATAATGGGTTACGACAGCACACTCTTTCGCGAAACCTTCTACGTGATCTGCTTCCTTGCTTAAAAAACTCTTTGGAATGAGCAAAGGAAAATAGGCATTCACATGACCCGTTTCTTTAAACATTTTATCAAGGGCATCTCTCATGTTTTCCCAAAGGGCATATCCATAAGGTTTTATGACCATGCATCCTTTTACAGAGGAATAATCGGCCAAATTACCCCTCAAAACAAGATCGTTGTACCATTGGGAATAATCTTCTGCTCTGCTTGATATTTTCTTAGACATAATTTTTTGGCACTTAATTTGATTTAATCATGAACAGCAACTAAATCTGTTGTTTTTTTGTTCTGTACAAAGAAAGGTAAAAAAGGCGATATGTTTTATCTTTTGCAAGAGAAACAACTCATTTAGTTAATATTTCGGTTTAGTAATTATTAATAAAAAAGTCCATTAAACAGCGTAACTTTAATAAAGTAAAATAACAATGAAATCATGAAAAAGATACTATTTTTATTAGCCACAGCACTCCTCTTTTTAAGCAATAATATTTTTGCACAATATGATGATGTGTATTACGATCCTAGTAGAAGCAACACAAGCACTACCAAGGTGCTTAGAGATGAGGAAGTTGAAGAGATAGCTAATTCGATAGAAAACAATCAGCTAGATGGTCAGGAAAGTAATGACGTCAGGGCATCACGATATGACGGCGTAGAAGCTAGCGATGGCAATACCTACATCACTAACAATTATTATGATGATGATAATTATAATGATTTTTTCTATACATCTCGCCTAAGACGTTTTTATCAACCAAATTTTGGCTTTGGCTATTGGAATAATTGTTATACGAATTACTATTTCTATGACAATAACCCAATGAGTTGGGGCAATAATATCTACAGTTATACACCTAATTATTATTGGAATCCATGGGGCATCTTTATTGGCTATTCTACCTGGGGCAGTCAGAATGGATGGAATTGGGGCCGACCATGTTATTCGGCATGGTATGACCCTTATGGATGGAATAGTGGATGGAACAATAACTATTGTGGTTATAATGGCTACTATGGTTATAACAATGGGTTTAATAACGGCTACTATAATGGTTACAACAATGGTTACTATGATGGTTATAACAATGGCTATAATAATAATTTTGCCTATGGTGGAGGCTCTAGTTATGACTATTGGGGACCAAGAAAACAGATGATGGATCCAGATGGATTGCCTTCTAATACCAATAGTGTAAAAACCGCCAATGCGATTGATAATGGAAGAAATAACATGGCCGCACCGAATAATCCTTCGCAAGTAAGCACAGGGAAAGCGAGCGATTATAGCACCAAATCTGATGTGCCTTTAAATGTTAAAAGAGAGCCTACTCAGATTAGTAATAGCAGCACAACTGTGAATGAAATTCCGAAAACTGGTATAGTTACCAAAAGAAGCAATAACACTATAGTTGCACCTTCAACCAGTGGTAATGTAAGAAGTTATAATAATAATTCTACTGGGACAGTGGTAACACCAGATTCAAGAATTTATCAAAATGAAAACGCACCAGTGAATGGAAATTATGGAAGAACTGAAATTAATTCTGGTTCAAGCTCGGGCAACAATAGACCCGTAAATCCGCCAACTCCTCCATCAAACAATAACAATTACTCTAGACCAAATACGCCACCGAGTAACACGGCAGCTCCAAGCAATAATAATGTAAGACCTGTCGCGCCTTCTAATTCAACAGCACCAAGTAATAATAATAATGCTAGACCTGTTACACCACCAAACAATAATACTAATCGAACAGTAACACCACCGATTAATAAACAGAGTACGCCCCCTTCCACAATTAATAGAAGTAGTGGAAATGTAACCCCTCTGAATAAACCTAGATAATATAATTTGAAGTGTTTTTCAGACGAGAAGAGTGAGAACACTATTTATTTTAAGCAGCCGACTAATGAATATTTCAAAAATATTTTTATCATTTCTTTTGCTCTTGATGAGCCCATTTTGCATACTTGCTCAATATAATTATGATGCGGAGGCCGTCAAATTTTCTTCGTATGAATATAGAGGAACGGCCAGGACAGCTGGCGTAGCTGGAGCTTTTAGCACTGTTGGACCAGATGTTGGTGCCATCGTTTTGAATCCTGCCATAGTTGGAATGTTTCGTAGCAGTGAAGCAAGTGGCACACTCAATTTTCAAAACTCTAATGCTAAAAGCACCTATTTGAATAAAACCAATAAAGAGAATAATTTTAAGCTCACTGCAGATAATCTTTCAGTGGTGTTTGCAGGAGCATTTGGAAACACTAAATCATCAGGAATATTAAAGGGACTTGGATTTGCATTTAACGCGAATAAAGTCGCTGACTTTAATAATCAAATTTATTTTGAAGGGAAAAATTTCACCAACTCTCTTGTCGATCAATATGTATACTTTATGAATCTACCTCAATACAGAAATCTAGCAATTGATTATTCGAGTTTTCCTGCGGACTATGTATTAGCTAATCAGAGTGGATTGGTAAATTATAGTGACTTATTTAAGTATTATTCTAGTTCGGCGGGAGGTGGACAAACAAATTACCAAACTGGATATATCAAAACTAGTGGCGGCATTACGGACATGTCTATTACCATTGGGGCAAACTTATGGGATAAGCTCTATGTGGGAGGAGGCTTTGGTATTCCTTATTTAAACTATAAGAGAGAATACACCTATACCGAAGAAGATAAAGACGACAGTATTTCTGGGTTCAAAAAATTAGAGTACAACGAAAATTATCAGACACAAGGCCTTGGCTACAATGGGAAAATCGGTATCATTTACAAACCGATTAAACTTTTGAGAATCGGAGCTTCCATTTCTACTCCGACTTACTTTGGACTGAAAGAACAATACGGCTATTCTATGACGCATACCACTGATAGTTCTGAGTTAAGTGTACAATCGCCAAATGGGGCTTTCCAATATTCGTATAAACAACCATTTCGGCTGAATGCTGGTGCTTCGGTATTGTTTGCTAGATATGGTTTTTTAAGCGTAGATTATGAAATGGTAAATTATGCATTGAACAAATATAATTTTGGTACTCAATATAGAGATCAGGCCGCCTACTATAATGATACCTTGATAAGAAATAAATATAAAATTTCACATCAAATACGTTCTGGTGTTGAGTTTGCTTATGAGACTGCTCGCCTTCGTTTAGGTTATGCCTATCAGTTTTCTCCATTTAAAAAAGGAGTAGCTGTTGATGGGGCAAATATGAGTAAGCATCTTATTAGCGCTGGGCTTGGATACAAAGGAAAACGCTTCAGCATTGATATTGCCTATGTTCATACCATAACTAATGAATATTTTTCCCCATATATCTCTGTGGTGTCTTTTCCTGATTATGAAGATGGTGCTACAATAAAAAGTAGTAAAGACAATATTTTATTGACTTTCGGTTTTAAGTTTAAGTAAGCTTTCATTTACTTTTTCTGCTTTAAAAATTTTCAATGTCTTCTCAGTTTTACTTTCGTTAGTCCTTTGATTAAGTACAAAAAGCTGCGTGACTGATGGCAGCGGTAGCTTGCGGTCTTTTACGCAACTACAAGCGTACAGCAGGACATTGGCATTATAAATTAGTAATGACTTCAATTTGAGAGATGATGAGAAAAATTATAAGTAATAAAAAAGCCCAGCCAATGACACGCCCATCCTAATCAAATACAGAATAGAAAAATTAGATCCAACGATTTCTAACATAGATAATCACCATGATGATGGAAACAAAAATCATCAAAACGATACTTGACACGAATCCATATTTCCAATGCAAGCCAGGCATAAACTCAAAGTTCATTCCATAGACGCCGACAATAAATGTAAGGGGAATGAATATCGAGGAAATGATGGTAAGTATTTGAATAATCTTGTTTGTTTTAAGAGAAAGATGCGACATAAAATCTTCTCTAAAATTATTAATAGTATCGTTGTATGACTCTGTCATGTCTTCTAATTGCTTTGTGTGGTCGTACAAATCTCGAAGGTACTTATCTGTATTCTCTACTATGAGTGGTGTTTCTAGCCTTTCCAACTTATAAACTGCTTCCCTAGTCGGCACAATATTTTTTCTTAACTGCAATAGATCTTTTTTGAGATTTCGAATGAGGGTCAAAAACCGATTATCTTGATTTGGCAGGTCAATACTACCTTGTAACTTTTCTATAAGCATCTCTACTTTATCCATACACAGGTAAAAATTATCTACAACAACATCGATGAGTGTGTAGAGCAAATAATCTGCTTTATTATAGCGTACCATACCCTTTTTATTGAGTATCCTGTCGACGATTGGTGCAAAAATTTCTGATTTTTTTTCGGCGATGGAGAGTACATAATTTTTACCTAGAATAAAACTTACTTGATCAGAAATCAACTCTGTCCCCGAGAAATTCACCACTCGAAGCACGAAGTAGATGTAATCGTCAAATTCGTCTACTTTGGGTCGTTGACCAGTGCTTAGGATGTCTTCTAGAATTAGATTGTGTAAGCCAAATTTAACTCCAATTTGTTCTACGAAGCTTGAATTTAGACCAGTAATATGAATCCAGTTAACGACTTCAGCATCTATTTCAATATCAGCAATATTGAGATGGGTTTTGTATGATACAGCATCTGTTGAGAACTGGTATAATTCAATAGTTGGATGTGTTGTTTCTTCCCCTACTAGCAACAGGGAGCCAGGAGGCAATCCAACTTTTTCTGAATGGCTATATTGTTTCTTTGACTTGTTCATTCTTTAAATTTAGATTCGCTTTTTTAGTGTAATAAAAGTATAAAGAAATGACTGCAATAGATCCACCTATTGTCATAAGAATGGCAAGAAATTCTCCTTGCGTGAGACTAAATCCTAGATAGCTTAGCTTTTCGTTTACCCGAATTTGTTCTATAAGATATCGTTCGACACCATTCATTAGAAACATAAATGAGATGAGCATTCCAGGAAGATGTGTTAATCTTTTTCTAAGTCCCCAAAGTAATAACCCAAGCGAACCAGCCATAATAAATTCGTATAAAGGAGTTGGATATACAGGAGCCACTAATTTATGTGTTTCTTGAAAACTGCAATTTTTATAACTCTGAACTTTTGTTGAATCGAGGTAATCAAAATACTGACCTTGATAAGGGTCGCATTCGGCAATGATATTGTTTTTATAATCGGATGCCCAAACAAATTGAGGTATAAAACTTGGCTTCTCATGAGGGTTGGGCACTCCCCAACAACCATCACCTGCAGTTTGGCAACCTAGTCTTCCGATAGCATAAGCAATAAGATAAACAGAACCTAAGGAGTCAAAAAAATGACCTTGTTTAATTTTCTTAACAAAAGCGTAAATTATAAGTGCCAATCCAGCACAAATTAAGCCGCCAAAAATATTTAAGCCACTTAGAAGGGAAGCAGGATCACTGAAAATTTCAGAAAATTGCTCCGGATGTTCTAGTGTATTAAAAAGATTTGAACCAAAAATACCTGCGATAGCCGCCACAAAAAGAATTGAACCTGTATCATCACTAGGATGGCGTTCTTCCACTCTTTCTTCTGGTTCCTTTTGTTGATGTTTTCTAATAGTATAGTACTCGATACCTGAAAGAATGGCAGCACCGATAAAACCTAACACTATCGAGCCATATTTCAATGAAAAGAAGTAGGCAGCCGGCTCATCTCCCACCATGGGATCATTCGTTATGATTCCAATACTTTTCCATCCGATAATAAATCCAGTAACAGCAGGAAAAAGCACATCATTGATACCAAACTTAGCTCCGTGAATCACCTTTACTTTTTTAGAAGGAAGCAATCCTAATTTTTCCCTTCTTTGAAGCTCTGATCTTAACAAGAATATACCTGTCAGGAAAGCAATTGCAACGAAGAAACCAAAAGTATGAAACAATTTAAAAATTTGAATATGCACGTCAAAATGCTGCAAACAAAAGTCATAAAAGGTAGGGTAACAATCGAGTAATATCATAGATTTTTATTTTTTTATATGAAGCGAGAAAAAAGGACTGGTTTTATATTGGAACATATTTGCTTGTAATTGCATCTTGTATCATTGATACTTCCATCACTCCAGAACCTTGTACTTTTTCCAACTTCACTTCCTGTATTGTATTTATTAATGCTTCATCATATCTTATTCTCACTTTGATATAGTTGGAGGTAAAACCATACATATAACCTTCATCATTTTCTGCTTCAAACAACACCGAAAAAACATTTCCGATATTTACTTCATAGAATGCTCTTCTCTTTTTTTCAGACAAGATTCGCAACATCTCATTTCTTCTTCTTCGTTCTGCTATGGGTACCACCTCTAATATTTCTAATGCTTTGGTATCTTCTCGTTCACTATAAGTAAAAACATGTAGATAAGAAATTTCTAAGTTATTCAGAAACTGATAGGTGTCTAAAAAATCTTGTTCTGTTTCGCCCGGGAAACCGACAATTACGTCGACCCCGATACAGCAATGAGGCATCAATACTTTAATTTTATCAATTCTATTTCTATACAAATCTGTATCATATTTTCGTCTCATCAACCTAAGAATTTTATCACTTCCACTTTGTAAAGGAATATGAAAATGGGGCATAAAATGATTCGAATTTGTCACAAAGTCAATCACCTCTTCAGTCAATAAATTAGGTTCAATGGAAGATATTCGCCATCTTTTAATATCATGAATTTTGTCCAACTCTTGTATCAGAGCATAAAAATTTTCTTTCGTTCTTTTTCTGCCATCCTCTGTTTTGCCGAAATCACCTATGTTCACACCAGTAAGGACGACTTCATTAACCCCTGTTTTCGCTACTTCTTGTGCTATAGCCAAGGTGTTTTCTATAGAGGTACTTCTGCTTCTGCCCCGAGCTAGCGGAATGGTGCAGAATGAACAAAAATAATCACAACCATCTTGTATTTTTAAAAAAGAACGAGTTCTTTCTCCAAAAGAAAAAGAAGGTGCATAAAAGTTGACATCTTTTATTTGACCCGACAAAACAAGGGTTTCAGTATTTGATTCTAGTTGTTGTAGGTGTAGGTGAATATTAAACTTTTCATTAGCACCCAAGACCATAGAGACACCAGGTATTTGTGCAATTTCCTCTGGTTTTAGTTGGGCATAGCAACCCATAATTATCACTTTAGATTCTGGGGCTTTACGTAAGATATTTCGGACAAGAGACCTACATTTTTTATCTGCATTATCTGTTACGGAGCAGGTATTAATGATATAAAAATCTGCGACTTCAGAAAAATCAACGCTTTGGTAGCCGTGAGTGGAGAGTACTCTACTAATAGCTGAACCTTCTGCAAAATTTAGTTTGCAGCCAAGGGTGTATAAAGCGTATTTCTTATTATAAAACATAACAAGGCAAAGATAATTCATTTTGATTGCTGGCTTCAGTTAAATTATTTTGAAAAGACTATAAATGTTAATGAAGACTTGGGCGAACATAAATGGGAATAATACTATGTCTTTTTTTTATGCGTCTAGGTCATTTTTAGTATTATTGTGTCAAGAAATAAATTACTCTCTCGCATGAAAAGAATTTTCATATTATTGACAAATTGGGAGTACTATCCGTGGCAGGTTGTCTACCTACCAGTTTACTTTTATTATTTATTGAATGTGATAAGAAGTGGTCGTTTTTTTTATTTTAGCAATGTGAATACGAGCATGAAAAATGCAGGATTTTTTGGTAATACCAAAATGGAAATGTATGCAACCCTTCCAAAAAACAGTTATCCCAATACCCTATTTATTGAAGCTGGGAGTGACTTTGAAAAAGTTGAAGCCTTACTTTTCGATAGTAGCATCAATTATCCGGCTATCATCAAACCCAATATTGGAGAACGAGGAGAAGGACTTGAATACCTTGAGCATAGAAGTGATTTACGAAGTTATTTAAAGACACAAGCTGCTGATTGCATTATTCAACCGTTTGTTGCGTACAATTTTGAATGTAGCATTTTTTGTTATCGATTAAATATTGAAGACCAAATGACAATTAGTTCTTTGGTTGGTAAGGAATTTTTACAGGTAAAAGGAGATGGACTAAAAACCATCGAACAGCTAATTGATCAATCAGAGAGAGCTTATCTTCAGAAGGAAAAACTTCGAAAAAATTGGGAAACTAGTTTTGGAACTATACCCAAATTAAACGAGTTAATCATCCTTAGGCAGAATGCAAATCATAGTAAGGGCGCAAAATTTTATCCATTAGCAAGTGAGGTGGATGACGATTTGGAAAGTGTTGTGAATGATTGGTGTAAGGACATGAAAGGATTTCAATATGGCCGATTTGATATTCGTTGTGAGAGCACCTCAGCCTTGAAACAGTTGAAATCCTTTAAGATTATTGAATTGAATGGAATTGGAGCAGAGCCAATTGACATGTATATAACAGGAACAAGTGTTCTACAATCTTGGAAAATCTTGTTAAAGCATTGGCAAATCATGTATTTGATTTCTAGTAATAATCGTAAAAAAGGGCTGCTTGGCCAATCAGATAGGTCAGGTTGGAAAGCACTGTTTCGATACTGGCAGTTCAAACAAGCACAATAATCTAATTTTCATCAAAAAATCAATGTTTTTTTGATAAAAGTTAAGTAGACTAATAGCTAATTAATTTACAAACAACTCAGCAGCTTAAATGTTGATAAAATAAGCATTTATAACGTTTTCATTGCTCCAAAATAGAGTCAAAATTGAGTATATTTGCGTACTTTAAAAATCAATAATATCTATCTAAAAATATGACTGCAGCAGAACAAGAATTAATGGACAAATCAGCTGGTTACGGCGCTGACAATATTCAGGTACTAGAGGGACTTGAAGCTGTACGTAAAAGACCCGCCATGTATATTGGCGACATTGGATTTAAGGGACTGCATCATTTGGTGTATGAGGTGGTAGACAACTCTATTGATGAGGCACTTGCAGGGCATTGCAAAAATATAAACGTTACTATAAACGAAGATAATTCAATCACTGTGAGTGATGATGGAAGAGGAATTCCAACTGCCATGCATCAAAAAGAAAAGAGATCGGCATTAGAGGTTGTAATGACTGTATTACATGCCGGTGGTAAGTTTGACAAAGATACTTATAAAGTTTCAGGTGGGTTACATGGAGTGGGGGTGTCATGTGTGAATGCCTTATCGATACATCTAAAAGTGGAAGTTTTTCGTGAAGGGAAGTCATTTATGCAAGAGTATAGCATAGGGAAACCTCTTTACACTGTAAAGGAAACTGGCACTTCGGACAAATCAGGTACAACTGTTACGTTTAAGCCAGATTTATCGATTTTTACAGTTAGTGAATATAATTATGAAACATTAGCATCTAGATTGAGAGAATTGTCTTTTCTAAATCGGGGTATTAATATTAATATTAAGGACGATAGGAACAAAGATGAGAATGGAGTAGCACACGGGGAAAATTTCCATTCCGAAGGAGGTTTAAGAGAATTTGTGACCTATATAGATTCAACACGCGAATCTTTGATTCCAGAGCCAATTTATATTGAAGGGACGAAAGATAATGTATCGGTAGAAGTAGCTATACAATATAACTCATCGTATAGCGAGAATGTCCACTCTTATGTAAATAATATTAATACTATTGAGGGAGGAACGCACGTTGCTGGTTTTAGAAGAGCACTTACACGAGTTTTTAAGACCTATGGAGAGAAACAAAAGTTTTTCGAAAAAATTAAATTTGAAATATCTGGGGAAGATTTTAGAGAAGGTCTGAGTGCTGTCATTTCTGTAAAAGTTCCAGAGCCCCAGTTTGAAGGACAAACCAAAACAAAATTAGGGAATAGTGAAGTTGCAGGTGTTGTAGAGACAGCAGTTGGTGAGGCTTTAAACAATTATTTAGAAGAAAACCCAAAACAAGCTCGAATTGTCATTGATAAGGTTATTCTAGCTGCGACTGCTCGACATGCTGCTAGAAAAGCAAGAGAATTGGTGCAGCGAAAAAATGTACTTTCTGGTACGGGATTGCCTGGTAAGCTTGCTGATTGTTCTGAAAAAGATCCTGGCCAATGCGAAATATATTTAGTAGAGGGAGATTCGGCAGGAGGAACAGCCAAACAAGGAAGAAATAGAGTATTCCAAGCCATCTTACCTTTGAGAGGAAAAATATTGAATGTGGAGAAGGCAATGGAACATAAAATATATGAAAATGAGGAAATAAAAAATATGTTTACCGCATTTGGTGTTTCTATTGGTACACAGGAAGACAGTAAAGCCTTAAATATAGACAAACTAAGATATCATAAAATAATTATCATGTGTGATGCCGATGTCGACGGAAGTCACATCACTACCTTAATCCTAACCTTCTTTTTTAGGTATATGAAAACACTAGTTGAGCTCGGATATATTTACGTTGCTGCACCACCACTATATTTAGTAAAAAAAGGAAAAGATTTTGAATATTGTTGGAATGATCAACAAAGAGATTTGGCAATTGACAGATTAGCAAAAGGTGGCAATAGAGATAACGTACATGTTCAAAGATACAAGGGACTGGGAGAAATGAATGCCGAGCAACTATGGGATACCACTATGAATCCAGAAAACAGATCATTACGTCAAGTAACTATTGACAGTGGTGCTGAAGCAGATTATATTTTCTCTATGCTAATGGGCGATGAAGTTCCTCCTCGTAGAGAGTTTATCGAGAAACATGCAAAATATGCAAAGATTGATATCTAAATAAAACAATTACATAAAAAAGACCAACTAAATAGTTGGTCTTTTTTATGTAATTGTAACTTGAATAAATACTAGAACTTAGGACAGTATATTACTTTATTAGACTTCGATTTTTTTGCACCTCTTGTATAGATTAGAGAAAGCTCAGGACCACCATTTCCCAAAGTTGCTTTGGCCAATTGTGAAACGTTAACATCATAACTAAAAGTAAAATTCCAACCTTTTGTATCATAGCGTAAGCTAAGAATTACTGCATCCATTCCACTAAATGATTTAGGAATTACATGCCATCTAGCCCATGCTCCAAGATAAAGAAAGTTATTTTGTTGATTCCAACCTTTGTTCAGCTCAAAACGATAGAATGTTCCTGTATTAATTTCTTGTTGATTTCCTTGATTTATAAACATGGCACTTGGAAGCAAAGCGTGACGACTTCTACCTGAGAATATTCCTCCAATGTTAGCAGCCATTTTCATAGGTAATTTAGATGAAGCTTCCATCGTAGAAATATTAGGTCTATTCAAATGATCTGCCGCAAATCCAGCATAAAAACTAGAATATTTACCTACTTGAGTGAACCATGAAATACCTGCTCCTATACTATAGTTCATCACAGAGTTTTTGTACAATCCTGCAGTAGGTTCGTAATCTAAACCAACAGCTTTATTGAAGTCATAAGACATATTCATGACAGCAACAGTTAAGCCTAGCGTCAAACCATTATTTCTTCTGTCACTTAAAGACTTAGTATAACTCATAGCTAAAGTACCCATGCATGTTCTATAGTTTAAATCTCCTGCATTATCGAAGTAAGAACCAAAACCCATAGAAAAAAAGTCTTTGTTTCTAAAAGAAGCTACTTTAAAATCCGCTGAAAGTGCTGCAGTATTATATTTACCAATATTACTCCATTGACTTTTATAATTCATAATTACTCTTATAGACCCATTGTGAACACCAGTATAAGCTGGATTTAAAAAGGTAGGAGATGCATGAATGTGAGAGAAATGAATATCTTGAGACTTCATATCATTTGAAATGATTAAGGTAAGAAACAAGAGAAACAAGATTGATTTAGTATGTATTAACTTCATGATATCGTTATTAGATTTACCTACTAATACGATATTATTTTACAATAGTTACATTTCCTGATTTAAAAAAGTTTCCACTTGCTGGGCTTCCAACCTATATTTTGATTTACTAATAGTCAGAAAATAAATTTTTACACCATTCAAATCTAGACAGAATTTGTATCTAAATTACGGGACTTGACAAAGAGATGACCTTTGGATTTAATTCTAAAATATTCTCTAAGTGATTTGTGCTAGTATAATGTTCTCCAAAAAAAATATTCATAACATCTTTAAGCTTTTTATTCGAGATACAAAATTCTAATTGAATTTGTACATCAAAATTAAATCCGTCTTCAATCAACAAATCTTTATCAACCGGCCCAATTCTCACGATCGAGACTTCTAAAGTGAATTGCTTCTGCTAAATGGTCTACCTTGATATCCTCACTATCACCCAAATCCGCAATTGTTCTTGCGACCTTTAAAATTCTATCGTATGCCCTGGCAGATAAATTTAACCTTTCCATAGCTTTGTTCAGGAGATTCTTTGAAGCTATGTTTATTTGGCAATAACTTCTCAAATGTTGACTACTCATCTGAGCATTATTGTGTATAGAATCTTCATTGTTGATATATCGTTCTTCTTGAATGAGCCTAGCTTTCACAACTCGTTCCCTAATTTTTTCACTTCTTTCGATGTGACTATTATCCTCAGACAATCGTTGAAAGGATACCGGAGTGACCTCAACATGTAAATCTATACGATCTAACAAGGGGCCTGAAATTTTGTTGAGATACTTTTGCACAATACCTGGGGCGCACACACATTCTTTTTCAGGATGGTTATAGTATCCACATGGACAAGGATTCATACTTGCCACCAACATAAAACTACTGGGATATGTTACAGAAAACTTAGCCCTAGATATGGTCACCTTTCTATCTTCCAAGGGCTGGCGCAGAACTTCTAAAGCTGCTCTCTTAAACTCTGGTAATTCATCAAGAAATAATACTCCATTGTGAGCTAATGAAATTTCACCTGGTTGTGCATTCATTCCTCCTCCAACCAATGCAACATCACTTATAGTATGATGTGGAGAACGATAAGGACGCTGATACATCAATGTACTATCAGCTGCTAAAATACCTGAAACACTATGTATTTTTGTTGTTTCAAGTGCTTCATGAAGGGTAAGTGGTGGTAAAATTGTTGGCAATCTTTTCGCTAACATGGTCTTACCTGAGCCTGGTGGTCCAATCAAAATCAAATTATGACCTCCAGCAGCTGCAATTTCTAGAGATCTCTTTATATTTTCCTGACCCTTTACATCAGCAAAATCAATTCCCAACTTACTAATATTTTCAAAAAATTCTGATCGTGTGTCTACAAAGGTCGGATGAATATTACTTCGTTGTTCCAGCAATTCCACAACATCACTAATTTTTTCAACACCATAAACGTTGATACCACTTACTATTGCTGCTTCTCTTGCATTAACTCGAGGTACAATTAGATTCTTAAATTGTTCTTTTTTAGCTTGTATGGCAATTGACAAAGCTCCCTTTATAGGTTGAATGGTTCCATCAAGCGATAACTCACCCATTATTACATAAGAATCAAGATTTGCACAAGCGATTTGCTCAGAGGCAGCCAAAATTCCTATAGCCATTGGCAAGTCGTATGCCGAGCCCTCTTTTCGAATATCTGCTGGAGCAAGATTAATCACGATTTTCCTATGAGGCATTTTGAAATCTATATATTTTAGGGCTGTCTCAATTCTTTGCCAACTCTCCTTTACCGCATTATCAGGTAATCCCACCATATGATATTTCATACCTTGCCCGACGCTTACCTCAATTGTAATTGTTGTGGCATCAATTCCAAAAACAGCACTACCATATGTCTTAACAAGCATATATCACTTAAAAAATAATAGATCACAAAGATATCATGTTTTGAATAGCTTGAATAACCACTTCTCAACTCGAAGCTTACAGTTGTCAACTTTATACAAAGACTAGTAGATAAAAAAACTAAAAATGAATGTAGATAGTCTTCCTAAACTACTTCCATAGTAGTCATAAAAAGCTTGTTCCTTAAAAAATAAAGACAAAATTCAACATACGAGGGGTAAGTGAAAATTCTCTAACAAACATCAAAAAAATATTTTTTTACATAAAAAAAGGGAGTAAGATCGAAACTTACTCCCTTTAATAAAGCCATGAAAACAAAACTATTTTTATGGAGCATTTTACTCCTCTGTACTTTCCTCAATTATATCAGTTACACTGTCTGATGTAGGTGTTTCCTCAGTTTTTTTAGCACTAGTTCCTGCACCTCTTCTGCTCTTCTTCTTAGTAGTCTCAGCAATCGTTGTAGAACTTTTTACATAGACATCATTAAAGTCAACCAATTCCATATAACACATTTCCGCATTATCACCAGATCGATTATTCAATTTTATGATTCTTGTATATCCACCAGGTCTAGTAGCTACTTTGATTGATACTGTTCCAAATAATTCTTTAACCGCCTCTTTTCCCATCGTATTCACACCCAAATGACTAAAAACAGTTCTTCTTGAGTGGGTAGTATCATTTTTTGATTTCGTAATCAAAGGTTCAACATATACCCTTAAAGCTTTTGCTTTTGCCAAGGTAGTTCTAATTCTTTTTGATAATATTAAAGAACATGCCATATTTGATAGCATGGCACCCCGATGTGCCTTTTTTCTACCTAAATTATTTACTTTATCTCCGTGTCTCATCCCGCAACTTAATTATAAAATTATAAAATATTTTGTTAAATACAAATTTAATTTACTCGTCCATTCTAAATTTTGCAATATCCAATCCAAAAGACAATCCTTTTTCATGTAATAATGCCTCAATCTCATCTAAGGATTTCTTTCCGAAATTCCTAAACTTCAATAATTCATTTTTATTAAATTGCACTAATTCTTCTAAGCTATTGATCTTTGCAGCTTTTAAACAATTATAGGCGCGAACAGATAAGTCCAAATCTTCAAGATTAGTTCCTAGTAATTTACGCATATGTAATACCTGCTCATCTACTATGTTTTCCTCCTTACTTTCAAAGGTATCAAAGGTTATATTTTCATCTGTAAGAAGCATAAGATGCTGAATCAAAATCTTTGCAGCCTCTTTCACAGCATCCTCTGGGTGAATTGTCCCATCAGTTTTCAAATCTAAGATTAACTTTTCGAAATCAGTACGCTGTTCAACCCTTGTATTTTCAATAGTATACTTCACGTTTCTAATAGGAGTATAAATAGAATCAATTGGAATATAGCCCAATGGAGCGTCTTTAGGTGTATTCTCTTCTGCACCTACATAACCTCTTCCTTTTTGAATAGTTAATTCGATAGATAAATCAACCATTTTTTCCATGTGACAAATCACGAAATCTGGATTCATAACTCTGAAAACATTTGTATGCTTCTCGATATCTCCTGCTTTGAAAGATTCTTTGTCTTTGAGAGAAATGAAGATTTTCTCTGCTACATTTTCTACATCTAACATTTTCTTAAGACGAACTTGCTTTAAATTAAGCACTATTTCAGTAACGTCTTCTAATACCCCACGTATTGTTGTAAATTCATGATCCACTCCGCTTATTTTTACTCCAGTGATCGCGTAACCTTCCAATGAAGATAATAAGACCCTTCTCAATGCATTTCCAATAGTAACACCATAACCTGGTTCTAGTGGCTTGAATTCAAAAGTACCTTCAAATTCTGTAGCTTTTTGAAGTAATATCTTATCTGGTTTTTGATATGTTAATATTCCCATTTACTTTATTATTGTTATTATTATTATAAAACTGAAATCTTATTTAGAGTATAACTCGACAATCAACTGCTCATTAATATTCTCTGGAATCTGATCTCTTTCTGGCATCATTAAGAAAGTACCTGACATTGTATTTCTGTCAAATTCAACCCAAGGAAAGTTCCCTGTTTTTGTACTTAAAGCAGAATGCATCGCTTCTAAATCTTTTGATCTCTCTCTGATTGAAACCTTCTCGCCTGGTCGCATTTGATAAGAAGGAATATTAACTATTTGACCGTTCACCATTACGTGTTTGTGAATCACAAATTGTCTAGCTTGTCTTCGGCTATTAGCAACACCCATTCTGTATAAGGTATTATCCAACCTAGCTTCTAAAAATCTCAATAAGTTTTCTCCAGTAACGCCCCTCTTTCTGGCAGCTTTGTCGAAAAGATTAGCAAATTGTCTTTCCAAAAGACCATATGTATACTTTGCTTTTTGCTTTTCTTTCAACTGAATACCATATTCAGATTTTACTTTTCTTTTACTTGCCAAACCGTGTTGACCTGGTGGATAATTTCTTTTCTCGAAGTATTTATCATACCCGAAAATTGCTTCACCAAATGCCCTTGCCTTCTTTGTCCTTGGACCGTTATACCTTGCCATTTATTTATGTATTTTCAATATTAATATTTTCAATTACTTATTATACTCTTCTTTTCTTTGGAGGTCTACATCCATTATGAGGAATAGGAGTTATATCACGTATCATTGCAACTTCTATACCTGCAGCAGCTACAGTTCTTATTGCAGATTCTCTTCCGCCACCTGGACCCTTAACAAAAACGTCAACTCTACGAAGTCCGGCTTCATAGGCAACTTTTGCTGCATCTGTGCAAGCTACTTGTGCTGCATACGGAGTATTCTTTTTAGAACCTCTAAACCCCGCTTTTCCTGCAGAACCCCAAGAAATCACTTGTCCTGTATTATTCGTAAAAGATATAATGATATTATTAAAAGTCGAAGAGACATGAACTTGTCCTTCAGCTGTTACCTTTACCACTCTTTTCTTGGCTACTGATTTTGATTTTGCCATCTTGTTAATTTTCTATTTATTCCTATTAATTATTAAATCAAATTGACTATTTCGTAATCTTTTTCTTTCCAGCGATAGTCTTACGCTTTCCTTTCTTGGTTCTTGCATTTGTTTTAGTTCTTTGTCCTCTTAAGGGCAAACCCTTTCTATGACGTATACCTCTGTAACAACCAATATCTTGAAGACGCTTTATGCTTAATTGAACCTCAGATCTTAATTCTCCTTCAACTTTAATCTCGTCAGAAATACACTTATTTATTGCTGCAACGTTCTCATCATTCCACTCACCAGATTTAGTCTCATGATTTACACCTGCTTTGTCTAATATCTTTATTGCAGTTGTATATCCAATACCGTATACATATGTTAATGCAATCTTGCCTGCTTTATTTTTAGGAATATCTATACCTCCAATCCTTGCCATGCTATATTTTTTTAAATGTGATTTTAACCTTGTCTTTGTTTAAATTTCGGATTCTTTTTATTGATTACGTAAACTACTCCATTTCGCTTTACAATCTGGCAGTCTACACTTCTCTTCTTTACCGATGATCTTACTTTCATTTTTGTTTTATTTATATCTATAATTTATTCTTCCTTTATTTAAATCATATGGTGACATTTCAACTGAAACCTTATCACCTGGCAAAATTTTAATATAGTGCATTCTCATTTTTCCACTGATATGTCCTATAATTTCGTGCCCATTTTCAAGACGTACTCGAAACATTGCGTTTGATAATGCTTCTGTAACAATACCATCTTGTTTTATTAAATCCTGTTTAGCCATTCTTTATTTTTCGGAGTGCAAATATCGTTCTTTTAATCGATATAAACAATATCTCCGTTTGTTTTTATTTCTTCTTCAATCAAGTCAAAAGTTGTCAGAATGATTGGGAAAGACTCATTAACAGATATAGTATGCTCAAAATGAACTGATGGCAATCTATCTCTAGTCAAAATCGTCCAATTATCTGAAGCTGTATAAACCGATCTTTTACCAAAATTAATCATTGGTTCAATCGCTATTACCATATTCTTCAATAATTTTGGTCCCGTTCCTTTGCTACCATAATTAGGCACCTCAGGTTCTTCATGCAAATTTTTGCCAATTCCATGTCCAACCAATTCACGAACACAACTATACGGATTCTCTTTTTCGCAAAAATATTGTATTGCTTGGCTAATGTCCCCTACTCGGTTGCCCACTATTGCCTTAGCTATACCCAACATCAAACTTTTCTTCGTAACTGAAACTAGCTTTCTAATGTTTTCATTTACCGAACCCATACAAAAAGTGTATGCGGAATCGCCATAATAACCATTGAGAATAGCTCCAGTATCTACAGAAACAATGTCACCCAAAATATAATCTTTCGCATCAGGCACTCCATGAACAACTGCATCATTTTTTGAAATGCATAATGTACTGGGGAAACCTTTATAGCCTTTAAAAGCTGGCACGCCTCCATTATCTCTTATGAACTCCTCAGCTATACGATCCAACTTTAGGCCATTTGTACCCAAAGTTAAATTTTTAGCAACTTCTGCTAATGTTTTCGAAACAAGCAAAGAACTCTGTCGAATCAATTCGACCTCTTCATCCGTTTTTAGATTAATCATCTAAATACTAATACCCGACCCACCTTGGCGACCTTTAATTCTGCCACCTTTTGTTAAACCATCATATTTACGCATCAATAGATGGCTTTCCACTTGTTGTAAAGTATCCAAAATTGAACCAACTAGAATCAGTATTGACGTTCCTCCAAAGAAATATGCAAATGATTGATTGACTTTAAACATCATAACAATCCCTGGTAAAATCGCTACCACACCCAAGAAAATTGCTCCAGGTAAGGTGATTCTTGACATTACGTTATCAATATATTCAGCTGTTTTCTTTCCTGGACTAACTCCTGGTACAAATCCACCATTCTTTTTCATCTCATCAGCCATTTGAACAGGATTGATAACGAGTGCCGTATAAAAATAGGTAAAAATGATAATTAAAAGAAAAACCACTGTATTGTACGGGAAAGAGGTATGGTCAGTAAATGATTGCAAAAACGTACTCTTTGAACCAGGGAAAGCCTGAGATATGGTTGCTGGAATAAACATCAAAGCCTGTGCAAAAATAATTGGCATTACTCCAGCCTGATTTACCTTTAAAGGTAAGTACTGTCTATTACCGCCTGCTTGCATCATCTTACCACCTTGCATAATGTTTCGCTTCGCATATTGGATGGAAATCTTTCTTGTTCCTTGAATCAATAATATAGTTGCAATTACAACAACAATCAAGAATGCCAATTCTAAAACAAAAACAATTAAGCCATTGGATGTGAATCTAGATGTCAATTCCTCTAAGAATGATTGAGGTAGACGGGCAATAATTCCAACCATAATAATTAGTGAAATACCGTTGCCTAATCCTTTATCTGTAATCTTCTCTCCCAACCACATTACAAATAAAGTTCCTGCAGATAAACACATAATCGACGAAAATATAAATATTCCCATTGGAACCGCGGTTGTGATTGCATCACCAGATTGGATTTTTAGATTGGTGATATATGCAAAACCTTGAATAACAGTTACAACGATAGTAATATAACGAGTTATTTGATTGATTTGTCGTCTTCCACTTTCCCCTTCTTTACTTAATCTTTGAAAATAAGGAACTGCAAGCGACAATAACTGAACAGCAATTGATGCCGAAATATATGGCATAATTCCTAACGCAAATATGGATGCATTTCCAAATGCTCCTCCAGAAAATATATTTATTAAACCTAACAAACCTTCCCCACTTTTACTCTGCATTTCTGCAAGCATGTTAGGGTTCACTCCTGGTAATACAATATATGTTCCTAATCTATATATAAAAACGAGCAATAAAGTAACAAGTATTTTACTTCTTAACTCATGTATGCCCCAAATATGCTTGATCGTATCTACAAATCTTTTCATAAATTCAATATTGATTAAATCAATGTTACAGTACCACCAATCGCCTCAATTGCTGCTTTTGCTGTACCTGAAATTTTATTAACTGTTATATCTACTTTTATTGTTAATTCGCCATAGGCTAATACCTTCACCTTCTCATATTTAGAAATATAACGATTGCTTCTTAGTAAGTCCATATCTATGACAGCTATGTTATGCTTTTCTGCAATTTCTTGTATTTTAGATAAGTTTAGTGGGGTATATTCAACCCTAAATGGATTTTTGAAACCTCTTTTTGGTAGTCTTCGTTGTAAAGGCATTTGACCACCTTCAAAACCTGGTTTAGTTGTACTTCCAGAACGAGAGCCTTGTCCTTTATGACCTCTGCCTGAAGTACCGCCTTTTCCGGATCCCTGACCTCTACCAATTCTTTTGGATTTTTTTACAGAACCTTTTGCAGGTTTTAATGAATGTAATTCCATGATATATTATGCTTGCTCTATTTTTAATAAATGACTCACTTTTTTTACCATTCCAAGAATTTGAGGAGTGGCCTCTTTTTCTACAGTTTGATGAAGTTTTCTGATACCTAATGCCTGCATTGTAGCTTTTTGACTAAAATGACGATCAATGGTACTTTTAATTTGTGTAATTTTTATTTTTGCCATGACACCAAAATTTATTGGATATTATCCGTTGAATACTTTGCTTAATAATTTAGTTCTATCTTGTGCTACTGTCCTTGGGTCTCTTAGCTTACTTAGGGCATCTATTGTAGCCTTTATAACATTAGCAGCATTAGATGAACCTTGAGATTTTGCTAATACGTCTTTTACTCCGGCACTTTCCAACACAGCGCGCATGGCACCACCAGCTATAACACCGGTTCCATGAGAAGCTGGTCTGATTAAAACTTTACCTGCACCAAATTTTCCTAGTTGGTCATGAGGTATAGTTCCTTGATGTAAGGGTATCTTGATCAAATTTTTCTTTGCATCATCTATTCCTTTTTTGATAGCATCAGTAACTTCTTTAGCTTTCCCCAAACCGTGACCCACAATACCATGGCCGTCTCCGACAACTACTGTTGCTGAAAAACTGAAAGTTCTTCCTCCCTTTGTTACCTTCGTTACACGTCTGATGTTTACTACCTTGTCTTTCAACTCAAGTTCACCAGCTTTCAATATTTGTACGTTTGCTTTAGACATTTTATGTTCTCTCTTTAATTATTTATTAAAATTTCAGTCCTCCTTCTCTAGCACCTTCAGCCAAAGCCTTTACTCTACCGTGGTATAAAAAGCCACCTCTGTCGAACACTACGTCAGTAATTCCTGCAGCAGATGCCTTTACAGCAATCGCTTGACCGACAGCCTTAGACAATTCAACTTTATTCCCTTTTGCAGAAAATGACTTTTCCTTAGAAGAAGCACAAGCTAATGTAACCCCATTAATGTCATCGATCAGTTGAGCATAAATATCCATATTACTTCTGAATACTGAAAGTCTCGGTCGCGCTGCTGTACCTTTAATCTTTCCTCTGATTTTCGCACGAATTTTTAATCTTCTTTTATTTTTCTTAGTCGCTATCATAATCGATAATTTTTACAATCTTAATTATTATTTTTTAGATGCAGATTTACCTGCTTTCTTTCTCACAAACTCATCATGGT
Source organism: Chitinophaga pinensis (assembly GCA_945872405.1). Lineage (GTDB taxonomy): Bacteria > Bacteroidota > Bacteroidia > Chitinophagales > CAMDFR01 > CAMDFR01. The sequence goes on from CAMBZT010000007.1 coordinate 29,809, forward strand.
ATCTAACTCCCTTACCTTTGTAAACTTCTGGTTTTCTCACAGAACGGATCTTCGCAGAAACATTACCAAGCAATTCATTATCGATACACTGAAGAATAACTCTAGGAGCCTTACCTTTCTCATTCTGTGTTTCAATTTTTATTTCAGAAGGCAATAAAAACACAACAGGGTGAGAATATCCAACTACTAATTCTAGAATTTGTCCAGTATGTGTAGCTCTATAACCAACACCAATCAAATCTAGATTTTTTGTAAAACCTTCACTTACACCAATCACCATGTTGTTTATTAATGCTCTATATAAACCATGTAGTGCTCTGTGACGCTTTTGCTCTGTGGGTCTAGTTAATACTACTGTACCTTCTTTAATACTAACTGTTATGTCTGGGTCTATTTGACGAGATAACTCTCCTCTAGTGCCCTTCACAACAACTGTATTATTGCTTTCTACTTTAACCTGAACTTTATCAGGAATATTTATTGGTAATCGTCCAACTCTTGACATGACTAATTTTTTTAATCGTTTTTTTAGAATACTCTACAAATAATTTCACCGCCAATATTTAGTTTCTTGGCATCCTTATCTGTCATCAATCCCTTTGAGGTAGAAACGATGGCAATGCCTAAACCATTTCTAACTTTTTTTAGCGATTGTGCACCAGAATAAATTCGAAGTCCAGGCTTACTAACCCTTTCAATCGCTTTGATAACCGGCGATTTTGTGGTTTGATCGTACTTCAAAGCAATTTTAATTAAGCCTTGCTGACCATTCTCACCTTCTTCAAATTTGTATTTTAATATATAACCGTGATCATAAAGAATTTCGGTTATTCTTTTTTTCAATTTCGAAACAGGAATTTCAACTAATCTATGATTAGCCATCTGCGCGTTTCTTATTCTTGTCAGAAAATCTGATATTGGATCTGTTAACATCTTCCTTTGCTTATATGATTAACTATTTTTTTATTTCTTTTTATTCTACCAACTTGCTTTTGTAACACCTGGTATTTTGCCAATCAAGGCTAGGTCTCTAAACTTAATACGAGAAATACCAAACGCACCAATGAAACCTTTTCCTCTTCCTGTGATTGCACATCTATTTCTTAATCTCACTGGAGAAGAATTCTTTGGAAGTTTATCCAAAGCTGCATAGTCACCTGCTTCTTTCAATGCTGCTCTTTTTTCTGCAAATTTCTTTGAAAGTTTTACTCTCTTCGTTTGTCTTGCTATAATTGATTTTCTTGCCATGATTTCTTATTATTTTTTAAATGGTAATCCCATTCCTTTTAACAAATTGTATGCTTCATCATCTGTATTAGCTGTAGTAACAAAAGTGATATCCATACCATTTATTTTTGTTACCTTATCTAAAACAATCTCAGGAAAAATAATTTGCTCAGTTATACCCATTGTATAATTACCTCTTCCATCAAAACCTTTGTTTTCTACCCCTCTGAAGTCACGAACTCTCGGAAGAGAAACGGAAATCAAACGATCTAAAAACTCATACATGTTATGATCTCTCAACGTAACACGAGCACCGATTGGCATATCTTCTCTCAATTTGAAATTCGATACCGCTTTTTTCGACATGGTAGGTATTGCTTTTTGACCTGCAATTATAGACATCTCTTCGATAGCCACATTTACCATTTTTTTGTCTTGAACTGCTCCATTCACACCCTGGTTTAAACAAATTTTAGTCAGTTTAGGTATCTGCATTACAGATTTATAACTAAATTGTGTATGTAACTTTGGTGCTACTTCCTCTTTGTACTTTTTAAGTAACCTAGGTTCCTGTCTCATTACTTATGATTTTTTCTTAACTTAATTATTTAATTGCAGCACCAGATTTTACCGCTATTCTGGTCACTTTACCTTCCTTTCTTTCTTTTCTAATTCTAGTTGCCTTCTGTGTAGTTGGATCAATTAAACTAACATTTGACAAGTGAATTGGAGCTTCCTTTTTGATAATTCCGCCGTTTGTATTTTTAGCATTTGGCTTGGTGTGGCGTGAAACCATATTTAAGCCTTCTACTATTACTTTATAGTCTTCCTTTATAACAGAAACTACATCTCCTGTTTTTCCTTTATCATCACCTGTGGTTATGATAACTTTGTCACCTTTTTTGATAAAAATTTTACCTTGGTGAGAATGTGGTTTTGAATTTGCCATGATTTATAATACTTCTGGTGCTAGTGAAACAATTTTCATATAATCTTTATCACGCAACTCACGAGCCACTGGTCCAAAAATACGAGTTCCTCTTGGTTCGTCTTGCGCATTTAATAAAACAACAGCATTTTCGTCGAATCTAATATAAGATCCGTCTTTACGACGAATTGCTTTCTTAACTCTTACTACTACTGCTTTGGATACAGCTCCCTTTTTAACACCTCCAGTTGGGGTAGCTTTCTTTACAGAAACTACAATTTTATCTCCTACTGAAGCGTATCTTCTATGAGATCCTCCCAATACTTTGATAACTAGTACCTCTTTGGCACCACTGTTATCTGCTACGTTAGCTCTTGATTCTGTTTGTAACATATTATTTAGCTCTTTCTATGATTTCAATTAATCTCCAGCGTTTGTTTTTACTCATCGGCTTGGTTTCCATTATTTTCACTGTATCACCAATTTTACACTCATTCTTTTCATCATGAGTCGTAAATTTTTTGGTATATTTCATGAACTTACCATACTTAGGGTGCTTTACCTTTCTAACTTCAGTAACTGTGATCGTCTTTTCCATCTTATCACTAACGACTGTACCTACTCTGGTTTTTCTTAAATTCCTTTCCTCCATGATATTAAATTATTTTGACTTTTCCTTTTTACTTAATTCTGTCAACATTCTAGCTATTGCTCTTCTGTCTGCTCTAATCTTAAGCGGATTCTCTGAAGAAGAGATAGCATGTGTGAACTTTGTTTTTTTATAGTTCAACTTTTCTTCTGCGATTTTCGCTATCAATTCAATAGTTGAAAGCGCTGCATATGATTCTGTTTTTGCCATTTTATTTATAATTCTATTTGTTCTTAATTATTTACAAAATCAGTACTAGTAATGAATTTTGTAGTGAAAGGAAGTTTTTGAGCTGCCAATCTCATTGCCTCTTTTGCCACTTCCATTGGTACTCCTTCACATTCAAACAATATTCTACCTGGTTTTACTACAGCAACCCAACCATCTGGGGCTCCCTTACCTTTACCCATTCTTGTTTCTGCTGGTTTACGAGTTACAGGTTTGTCTGGGAAAATACGAATCCACACTTTACCTTCTCTCTTCATAAAACGAGTTAATGCAATCCTTGCTGCTTCAATTTGTCTATTAGTAAGCCATCCACCTTCTAATGTCTTAAGTCCAAATGAACCTAAATCTACATTACTTCCTCTGTGAGCAATTCCTTTTACCCTACCTTTCTGTTGCTTTCTAAATTTCGTACGTTTTGGTTGTAACATTGTATTAAAATTTATCTCTTGTTATAATTATTTTCTTTTCTTCTATCTCCACCACGATCTTGTCTATCACCTCTGTTGTCTGGACGACCTCCACCGGTTGGTTTACCTCCTTCACTTATATTTGAACCTATGTTTGGTGATAAATCTCTTTTACCTAAAACCTCTCCTCTACAAATCCAAATCTTCAATCCTAATTTTCCATAAACAGTTAGTGCTTCAACCCACGCATAGTCAATATCTACTCTGAATGTATGCAATGGCGTTCTTCCTTTCTTAAATTCTTCAGAACGTGCCATCTCTGCACCACCTAATCTACCACTAATTCTTACTTTGATTCCCTCTGCTCCAATTCTCATCGCAGATTCAATAGCCATTTTAATCGCTCTTCTATAATTTACCCTTGACTCAAGTTGCTTAGCAATAGACTCACCTACTATTTGAGCATCCAATTCAGGTCTTCTAATTTCAGAAATATTAATTTGAATATCCTTATTGGTAATTTTCTTCAACTCTTCCTTCAAACGATCAACCTCTCCACCACCTTTTCCAATAATAATACCTGGTCTAGATGTGTGAATTGTAAGAGTTACTCTTTTCATAGTTCTTTCGATAACTACTTTTGATATCCCTCCCTTAGAAATTCTTACCTTGATATATTGTCTGATTTTCTCATCTTCCACTAATTTTTCAGCTGCATCTTTTCCACCGTACCAGTTAGAATCCCAACCTCTGATGATACCTAGTCTATTGCCTATTGGATTTGCTTTTTGTCCCATTTGTTGAAATTAATTTTCTGTGTTTTCGTTATTTTCTGAATGTTTTGAATCTATCACTACCGTTACATGGTTAGATCTTTTTCTGATTTTGTAACCTCTACCAAAAGGTGCAGGTCTAAATCTTTTCAAAGTTTTTCCTTGATCAACAAAAATCTCTTTGATTACCAAATCTGCATCCTCTGGACGTTGATCGTTTTTAGATTCCCAATTTTTGATGGCTGAATAAACCAATTTTTCTAAACTTTCAGATGCATCTCTTGGTGAGAACTTCAGAATATTTAATGCTTTAAATGCATCTACTCCACGAACTGTATCTGCTACCAACCTCATTTTTCGAGGAGATGTGGGGCAATTATTCAATTTAGCTACTGCTTTCATTTTAAACGCTAATTATTTGTTACTTAATTTTTTTAGATGAGTGACCTCTGAATGAACGGGTCGGTGAAAACTCACCTAATTTGTGTCCTACCATATTTTCTGTCACATACACTGGAATAAAACTCTTTCCATTATGAACCGCTAACGTATGTCCTACCATATCAGGTGAAATCATTGAAGCTCTTGACCATGTTTTAATCACAGTCTTTTTACCTAGTTGGTTTTGCTTCTCAATCTTTTCAGCTAAATGATGCGCTAAATAAGGACCTTTCTTAATTGATCTTGCCATTATTGTTGATTATTTACAGTTTTTCTCTTACTAATAATAAATTTGTTTGATTGATTCTTAGGTCTTCTTGTCTTAGCACCTTTTGCCTTCAATCCTTTTCTTGAACGTGGATGACCTCCTGAAGCTCTTCCTTCACCTCCACCCATAGGGTGATCGACTGGGTTCATCGCAACTGGTCTTACTCTTGGTCTTCTTCCTAACCATCTATTTCTACCAGCCTTACCTAAAGATAATAAGCTATGATCTGGATTAGATACAGAACCAATTGTTGCAATACAAGTACTTAAGATCATTCTTGTTTCACCAGAAGGTAATTTAACGATACAATACTTTTCTTCCTTCGCAGATAATTGAGCCGACGAACCTGCACTTCTTGCTAAGGCGCCGCCTTTACCTGGTTTCAATTCGATATTGTGAATAGTTGTTCCTAAAGGCATTTCACTGATAGGTAAAGAATTTCCCAAATCAGGACTAACACCACTACCAGAACTGATAGTTGCACCAACCTTTAAACCATTTGGAGCAATAATATATCGCTTCTCTCCGTCTGCGTAGTGTAACAATGCGATGAATGCTGTTCTATTTGGATCATATTCGATAGAAGCCACTTTCGCAGGTACGCCATGCTTGTTTCTCTTGAAATCAATCATTCGATATTGCTTCTTGTGTCCTCCACCTCTGTTTCTCATTGTCATCTCTCCAGCACTGTTTCTTCCTGCTGTAACTTTCTTCGGAGCCAATAAAGACTTCTCAGGTCTGTCTGTTGTAAGCTCAACAAAGGCATTCACTATTGTGTGTCTATTGCTGGGTGTCGTGGGTCTAAATTTCTTAACTGCCATTTCTAATTGCTATTAAAACTTCTTAAAATTAAATATTTCCGTAAAAATCAATTGTTTCACCTTCAACACAAGTAACAACTGCTTTCTTATATGGACTTTTCATCCCTTTAGCTAAACCTTTGTTGGTGTATCTAGTTTTATTTTTACCAGGCATTCTTAGCGTATTCACGTCATTTACATGAACACCATACATTGCTTCTACCGCTGCTTTAATCTGCTCTTTGCTAGATTTGAAAGCTACCACAAAAGTAAATCGACCTAACTTTTCACTTTTCTGATTTGACTTTTCCGTAATTAACGGCTTTACTAATACGTCAGTTATATGTTTCATCCTATCTTATTCTTAAAATTAATTATTAGTCAAATTTTCTTCTAACATTTTGATAGCACTTTCTGCTAAGATCAATTTGTTAGAATTCATGATATCATAAATATTTATTTTATCTGCCATCGCTACATTTGCATTCGGAATATTTCTTGCAGACAAATAAGCATTATAACTAGAGTCACCCAACACCAATGTTGCTTTATCATTCGATACTCCTAGATTACTCAAAAGAGACAAAAATGCTTTTGTTTTTGGTGCGTCAAACTTAGGATCTTCCATAACAATGATGTTATTATCCTTAGCTTTTAGCGACAGTGCAGAAACTTTAGCTAAAGTTTTCACTTTCTTATTCAATTTAAAACTATAGTCTCTAGGTCTTGGTCCAAATACTCTAGCACCACCTTTAAACAATGGGCTATTGATATCACCTTTTCTAGATCCACCAGTTCCCTTTTGTTTGTGCAATTTTCTTGTAGAACCTGACATTTCACATCTTTCTTTCGACTTGTGTGTTCCTTGTCTGTTGTTAGCTAAAAACTGCTTCACAGCTAAATATATAGAATGCTCATTTGGCTCAATGGCGAAAATATCATCCGAAAGAACAATTTCTCTTCCTGTATCCTTGCCGTCTGTGTTTACTACTTTAATTTTCATTTCTGTATAATTCTATTATGTCTAATTTCTATTTACCTTCTACGATAACATACGAACCTATTGCACCCGGTATCGCACCAGTAACAATGATCAAGTTTTTATCTGTTAATACATCCAAAACATTTAAGTTTTTAATCTTAACTCTGTCAGTTCCCATTCTTCCACCCATTCTAATACCTTTGAATACACGTGAAGGCGTTGAACAAGCTCCAATAGACCCTGGCGCTCTTAATCTGTTATGCTGACCGTGAGTGGCCATACCCACACCACTAAAGTTGTGACGCTTCACAACACCTTGAAATCCTTTTCCTTTCGATGTTCCTACTACACTTACTTTATCACCTTTTTGAAAAATCTCAGAAGTGATTGTATCACCTAAAGCTTTGTCACCATCAAAATTTTTAAATTCAATTACTTTAAATTTTGGAGTAGTGTTTGCTTTTGCGAAGTGTCCTTTCTGACCAGCAGAAGTATTCTTTTCTTTTTTCTCATCATAAGAAACTTGAATGGCTTTGTAACCATCTGTTTCTTGAGTTCTAACTTGTGTTACAACACACGGACCAGCTTCAATAACGGTGCAAGCCATTTGTTTTCCGTCTGTATTATATAAGGTGGTCATTCCCACTTTTTTTCCTATTATTCCTTTCATCCCTTTCTGTTTTTATTTTTTTTCAGAAGCTTCCACATTGATTACAATATGGATGTTTCATTGTACTTTTTTATTGAATACTTTTACAACTAAACTTTGATTTCTACTTCTACACCACTTGGTAATTCTAACTTCATCAAAGCATCAATTGTCTTTGCAGTTGAGCTATAGATATCAAGCAATCTTTTGTAAGTACACAATTGAAATTGCTCTTTAGAGTCAGAGTTCACATGCGGAGAACGAATGATTGTAAATTTCTGTTTTCTTGTAGGTAATGGAATTGGACCATTCACTACAGCTCCAGATAATTTAACCGTTTTAACGATTTTTTCTGCTGACTTATCAACCAAGTTATGGTCGAACGATTTTAATTTAATTCTTATTCTTTGTGCCATTGTCTAAAATACTTCGTATTAATATGATTCCGTTATTTTATGATCTCTTTTCTTTTCAAAACAACCTTTTCGGGCTGCAATCACATAGAAAATTATTTAAAATCCTTCAAATTTGGGAGTGCAAAGATAGACAGTTTATAGAAATAAACAAGCGGAGTGTGGAAAAAATGATTTCTTTCCTTTTATTCACGTCCGATAGCTTATCATGATTCATTTAAGATCTATAACAGTTCTACCGATGACAACCTTATTTTACAATAAGTTACTATGGTTCCACCTTCTTCCGAAAGCGGAGTGCAAAGGTAAAGTTTTATTTTATTAATCCAAATAAAGTTTTAAATAAAATGATAGTTCTTCAAAATGCTTGGGCGTGCCGGCTCCTAAGGGTCGCCGTCCGGCCATTCGCAGATTTATATAAATATGCAATATTTCCTAAATCCATTTAGTTAGCCGAACAAAAAAAGGCTGAATCACCATGATTCAGCCTTTCAAATATTGTTATCTAAAAAAGATTTATTCTTCTGTTACAGCTACTTTACCTGATTTTGCGATGATCTCTTTTGCAATACCATCTGGTGCTGGAGAATAGGAGTGGAACTCCATTGTTGAAGTGGCACGTCCTGAAGATAATGTTCTAAGTGTGGTTACATATCCGAACATTCCGGACAATGGCACCTTTGCTTTCACAATTTGTGCACCCATCTTAGATTCCATACCTTCAATCATTCCTCTTCTTCTGTTCAAGTCACCAATAATATCACCAGTATAATCATCTGGAGTTACTACTTCCAATTTCATGATAGGCTCCATCAACACTGGTCTGGCCAATTTTGCTGAGTTTCTGAATCCTACTTTAGCTGCTAATTCGAAAGATAATGCATCCGAGTCAACTGCGTGAAATGAACCATCTTTCAATTCTACTCTTAAGGATGGAATTTCATAACCAGCTAAAACACCCGTTTTCATTGCTTCTTTAAATCCTTTTTCTACGGAAGGAATAAATTCTCTTGGTATCGATCCACCAAATACACTGTTCACAAATTCCAAACCTTCTTTACCTTCTTCTCTAGGTCCTAGAGAGAATATAATATCAGCAAACTTACCACGACCACCCGATTGTTTTTTGTACACCTCTCTATGTTCAACAGTAGTTTGTAAAGCTTCTTTATAATTTACTTGAGGAGCTCCTTGGTTTACTTCCACTCCGAATTCACGAGTCAAACGATCACAGATAATTTCTAAGTGTAACTCACCCATACCACTGATGATAGTCTGGCCAGTAGCTTCGTCATAATTAACCTTAAATGTAGGATCTTCTTCAGCCAATTTAGATAATGACATACCTAATTTATCTAAATCTTTTTGTGCTTTTGGTTCAATAGCAACACCGATTACTGGCTCAGGGAATGACATTGATTCTAAAACAATAGGATGCTTTTCGTCACATAATGTATCACCTGTTCTAATATTTTTAAATCCAACGGCTGCTCCAATATCACCTGCTTCAATAAAGTCTACAGGATTTTGTTTATTTGAGTGCATTTGGAAAATACGAGAAATTCTTTCTTTACTGTTGCTTCTTGTGTTCAATACATAAGAACCTGCATCTAATCTACCAGAGTAAGCTCTAAAGAAAGCCAAACGACCAACGTATGGATCAGTTGCAATTTTAAAAGCTAATGCTGCGAAAGGGGCCTTAGGATCTGAAGTTCTTAATTCTTCTTCGCCTGTATCTGGATTTACACCAATTACTGCTTCGATATCATCAGGACCAGGTAGGTATCTACATACAGCATCAAGACAAGCTTGTACCCCTTTATTTTTGAAAGAAGAGCCACACATCATTGGTATGATTGCCATATCAATGGTTGCTTTTCTAATCGCTTCGTGCATTTCATCCTCAGTGATTGAATCCGGATTATCGAAGAATTTCTCCATTAAACCATCATCATAAGAAGCCACCGCCTCTACTAATTTAGCTCTCCACTCTTCTACCTCGTCAACCATTTCTGCAGGAATCGGAATCTCTTGGTATTTCATACCTCTAGATGCATCATCCCAAACGATGGCTTTCTTAGTAATCAAATCAACTACACCTCTGAAAGTTTCTTCTGCACCGATTGGCAATTGTAAAGGAACTGGATTTGCTTTTAGCATCTCTCTGATTTGTTTAACAACATTCAAAAAGTCTGCACCGGCTCTGTCCATTTTATTTACGAAACCAACACGAGGAACTTTATATTTATTGGCTTGTCTCCAAACTGTTTCAGATTGTGGTTCTACACCAGAAACTGCACAGAAAAGCGCCATTAGACCATCCAATACACGTAAAGATCTTTCTACCTCAACAGTAAAATCTACGTGACCAGGAGTGTCAATAATATTAAATTTGTATTGTTTTGATTCTGGCGTTTTTTCACCTTGATTCGTAGGGAAATTCCAAAAACAAGTTGTTGCAGCAGAAGTAATGGTAATACCTCTCTCCTGCTCCTGAACCATCCAATCCATTGTTGCGGCGCCATCATGCACCTCACCAATTTTATGGTTTACACCAGTATAATATAGAATACGCTCTGTTGTTGTAGTTTTACCTGCATCAATATGAGCTGCAATTCCGAAATTTCTTTGATATTTATTGGCCATTATAATCTACTGTATAAAATTAAAACTTGAAATGTGAGAATGCCTTGTTCGCTTCTGCCATTCTATGAACATCTTCCTTTCTCTTGTATGCAGAACCTTCGCCTTTTGAAGCTGAAATTGTTTCAGAAGCCAACTTCTCAGCCATGCTTCTACCAGTTCTTTTTCTTGAATATTGAACTAACCATTTCATGCTTAGTGAAGCTTTACGAGCTGCATTTACTTCAGTTGGAATTTGAAAGTTAGCACCACCAATTCTTCTGCTTCTCACCTCAACGGCTGGGGTCAGATTAGAAATTGCTTTTTTCCAAATATCATAACCATTTTCGCCAGTCTTTTCAGTAATCTGATCTACTGCATCATAAAAAATAGTTTGAGCTGTACTTTTTTTACCATCCCACATCAAATTATTGATGAACAATGTTACCGTAGTATCATTGAATCTTGGATCAGGTTGGTAGTATCTTTTTCTTGGTTTTGCCTTTCTCATTGCAACAAATATTTAACTTCTATTATTATTTATTATTTTTTCTTTTTTGCACCTGCTGCTGGGGCTACTGCACCTGCTTTAGGACGCTTCGTACCGTATTTAGAACGGCTTTGTTTTCTACCATCAACGCCAGCGGTATCTAATGAACCACGAACAATGTGATAACGAACACCTGGCAAATCTTTTACCCTTCCACCTCTGATTAAAACGATGGAGTGCTCTTGCAAGTTATGACCTTCACCTGGGATATAAGCAATGATTTCAATGCTATTGGTCAATCTCACCTTAGCTACCTTACGTAAAGCGGAGTTAGGTTTTTTTGGCGTCGTTGTGTATACTCTTGTACATACACCTCTACGTTGCGGACATGAATCTAACGCTCTAGACTTAGATTTGTACACGATATCGGTACGTCCTTTTCTTACTAATTGTTGTATTGTAGGCATCTTTCTTTTTTAATTCCTTAAAATTTGGGAGTGCAAAGATAGACAGTTTATGATAATAAACAAGTGATGTGTGGAAAAAAATATTTTCCGTTGTAAACACACCCTATAGCTTATTGTGATTTTGTTAAATCTCTAACAGTACTACCGATGACAATCCTTATTTTACAATAAGTTTTTATTCATTCCACTTTTTGTTGAAAGCGGGTTGCAAAAGTATAGACTTTATTTTACTAATCCAAATAATATTTTGTTCAAAACAATTATTTAACCCTAAACTGACACTGAAATAATTTGGAACGATATTATACGCTCAATGCTAACAAATTAGAATGCAAAATCGAGATATTTAAGGGGTCTAAAGAAATGCTAAGATTTACCAACTGCCCCCTGCACCGCCACCACCAGAACTGCCGCCGCCAAAGCCACCAAAACCGCCACCACCAGATCCGCCGCCGCTCCAGCCACCACCGCCACCTATTCCTCCCCAGCCTGAGTTGTACCCACCACGAGAAATGGTGGAACTACCAAACCTAGGAAGAATAAAAACCACTAGAAGGATAAAAATGAGAAATAAAATGATAAAAGTTTTTGGCGAGAAATTGTTTGGCTTTTCGTCATCCTTACTAAACTTACCGGTTAAATATCCTTGAATTTTTTCTATACCTGCATTCACAGCGGCATCATAATCATCATGCTTTAAGTAGGGCTTCATATCATCTTCAATGATATGCTTACAAACAATATCTGGTAAGACATCCTCTACTCCTCTTCCCGGTACTATAAAAAGTTTATGATCATCTATGGCAAGAAAAATGAGCACCCCGTTGTCTTTCTGAGCATTGCTGCCAATGCCCCACTGATTAAAAAGTTTGATAGCAAAATCTGATACATCAGCTCCCTCAGTTGTAGAAACAAGTACCACTGCAATTTGATTACTCGTTTCTTGATTGTAAGTAAGCAATTTGGCCTCAAGTGAAGATGCATTATTCAAGTAGTGCCCATAATCATTTACTAAATGCGGAGGTGAGAATGGCTCAGGTATATTTTGTGCGAGCAACTGAACTGATACACACAAGGCAATCAGTCCTATAAAGCAATGTTTAAAAAATTTATTCATAGCTAATTTCATCACTTAATTCATTCTCATTGTTAGCATGAACAGGGAAGTCGCCTTTTAGTATATTTGTAATGCTCTCAATGCTATACTTCAGGCCTTCAAAATATTTTTCGTCTTTGAAATAAGTAATTGAATGATCACTTGTTTGTGTCCAAAATTCATGCGGTAGTTTTGCATAAATTCCCTCATCACCAGCGATGGCAAACTTTTTATCTTTCACAACTAAATACAAGATAATCCCATTTCTTGCTTTTGTTTTGGTAAGTCCGAGGCTCACTAATAACTCACAAGCTTTTGTAAGCACATCACCTGGACAGCTATCATTTAGATGAATTTTAATTTCACAAGAGGTGAGTAATTCGGAAGCTTTTATCAAGTCTATAAGACTTTTCTTTTGCGGTTCCGTTAAAATATTTTTGTAAGATGTCATGTTTAGAATTTCACCTTTGGAGCATTTTCTGTTCCTGCATCTGCTTTGAAATATGCTTTTTTCTGAAAGCCAAACCAACTTGCAGTAAAGTTGCGTGGGAACTGTTGTATAAATGCATTGTAATCTTTTACAGCATCATTAAAATTATTTCGCTCCGTATTAATTCTATTTTCTGTACCTTCTAATTGGACTTGCAAATCACGAAATGCCTCCGTTGTTTTTAGATCAGGATAACTCTCTGATATCGCCAACAAGCGAGATAAGGCGCCAGATAATTGCGCTTGTGCTGCTTGGAATTTAGCCAAATTTTCTTCCGTTAATTCATCTGCTGACAATTGAACACTAGTGGCCTTGGATCGAGCTTCAATGACCTTTTCAAGTGTTTCTTGCTCAAACTTGGCTGAACCTTTTACAGTTTCAATTAAGTTGGGAATTAAATCGGATCGTCTTTGATAAGCGGATTGAACCTTAGCCCATTCACCATCCACATTTTCACGTTTAGCCACCATGCTGTTGTAGCCACAAGAAGAAAGGGAGCCAATAAAACCCATCATGATTATGGCATAGCTTACTTTTAGAAATGTTGTTTTCACTATAATGTTATTTTATGAATAAAAAGATAAAGATAGCAAATAATCACGCTTGATTTAAATGAATTTATAACCCTTCCATGCTAGAATTATCTATCCTACCAAAAGCGTATACAAATCTGGCCAATTTGATTCTTCATTTTTCTCGACACTTCTTAAAAAAACAATTCCATCGTTATTGCCACTCAATGATTTTTTTATCGTTTTGACAAAATAACATTACTTTTTTAGTCTATTTAATTTATCTATTTGGCATTCAATTTTTTATTGTGATAATAAAATTATCAGATGGATTAGGTTGCACAAGGGACTGAGGGCAGTACCATGTACTGCAAAAGGCCCGACCATGGCGAAGTTAAACGACATTAGTGCAGGTGCTTCTTCCTGCAATATTAGGAAGTAAAACTGCCATAGTTGCGCCCTAAAACAAAAAGGTATCATATATTGTTTAGAGGATAAGCAGTATATTTGAATATCATTCTTGGCTTTAACAATTTATGAAAAAAACGATTATCATTTTTTTATTCTCTCTGGTAATAATATCCATTCTTTCTTTGATTGAATATGAAAGACCCGACGATCGTTTTTCACCTTCTGCCCATTTAGAATATGTAAAGGAAAGTCTACGTGGTGGCCCCATTGATAGTGGCGAGTTTTTTTTAGTACCTGAAAGATGTGCGGGCTGTCATGGTTACGATTCATTACATATTGCAAACATTGATGCAGCAGGCAATGACATTAATTTAGTGGATGATTGGAGTACTTCAATGATGGCTTTATCGGCAAAAGATCCATTATGGCTTGCCAAAGTGAGGCATGAAATGTTGGTCAATCCTGGACATGCAACAGAGCTACAATCATTGTGTACCAAGTGTCATGCTCCAATGGGAAATTTTAAAGCCCATTTTTCTGGGCATCCTGATTATTCGTTAGAAGACTTAGCGACAGACAGTTTAGGAAAAGCTGGAGTGGCATGCATGGGCTGTCATAGTATTGGTACAGATGGTCTAGGATCTCGATTTACTGGGGATATTCCATATGATACGAATCATGTAGCATATGGACCTTTTGTTGCACCAATGGCTGGACCAATGCAATTATATGTTGGGATAACACCGACTCACAGTACGCATGTTAGTCAGAGTAGAATGTGTTCTCCCTGTCACACATTAATTTCGAATACAGTTGATTTGTCAGGAATACCTACAGGTGGTACATTTGTTGAGCAGGCAACCTACCATGAGTGGCTGAATTCAGAGTTTCCCAGTCAAGAAAAGCCTTGTCAATCTTGCCACATGCCCCAATTGGAAGAACCTGTAAAAATTGCAGTTGGCTATACTGCGCTACCAGGAAGATCCCCTTTCAATCAACATATTTTTGCAGGAGCCAATTCATTTATGGTGGCATTAATGAAGAATAATAAAGATAGTCTTGGGATTGTGGCAAGAGACACCGATTTTAATCAAACGATTTCCGCTATCGATCAAATGCTGCGTTATAATACCTTAGATATCAATGCGAGTTTTGACAAAATATTGAATGATTCGGTTTTTATCGATATTGAATTAGTTAATAAAGCCGGTCATAAATTTCCCAGTGGTTATCCTTCGAGAAGAGCCATTCTACAATGCATTGTCACCACAGCGAATGGCGATACCTTATTTGCTTCTGGCAAGTTAAGAAGTGACGGTGAATTGTTATTTCCAGTGCTACCTTTTGAGTCGCATCATGATATTATCAATGACCAGATGCAAAATCAAATTTATGAAATGGTGATGGCCGATGTTGCAGGTAATAGAACTACCGTGCTAGAACGAGCGGCTTCTGTATTGAAAGACAATCGGCTGGTTCCAAAGGGTTTTAGCAGCAGCTTTTATACTTACGATACCTGTCGTGTTGTTGGAAATGCCAGTACTGATGTTGACTTTAACAAAGTAGCTGGTGTGCAGGGCTCTGGAAAAGATATTGTTCATTACCATATTCCTTTATTGGGCTATTCGGGAGTGGTTACGGTCTATACTCAGATGTTTTATGTATCAGTCCCACCATCGTGGCTTAGCGAAATGTTCACTTTCTCCGCATTCGAGATTGATCGTTTTAAAACCATGTATACTGCTGCTGACAAAACACCCAAATTAGTTGCCGTGGATACTATCTCGAACTTAGTGATTCCCAATTCTATTGTACGAATTGCAGAAAATTCATTACAAATATTTCCAAATCCTTCATTGGATGGGAAAATACAAATTATGAGCAAAGATCTGGATATTCAATCATTGGATGTTTTTGATATCAATGGTAATATAACACAACACTTTGATTCTGGTGCGTTCAACATGGACAAAGTCAATATGCAAATAGGCAATTCTAATGGAACCTACTTTTTGCGATTTAGAATTGGTGGTGCTCAATCAGTTAAAAAAATTATCATTCTCGGCAAATAATGTTAATTTTACTTAACATTAAATTAAAATTAACCCATACAACGATGAAAAAAAACAACCTATTTTTAAAAGGTACATTAATGCTTTTGATAATTCTCTCATCATCTGCCATAGCACAAATTAGTTTCACAAATTCAAATATGGATTTAAAAAGAGCCAATTTTAAGAGTGGTGGCCCTGTAACAGTGATAGACTGGAATAATGATGGTAGAGATGATATTGTAAGGTTAGAAGTTGGGCATAAAGCGTATGTAGAGATTCAGAGAGCTGATGGCAAGTTCGACTCCTTGTATATCGCTGATTTTGGTGGTTCTTCTGGATGGGCATGGGCGATGGCTGTTGCTGATGTTGATGGGAATGGCTACAAAGATATTATTGCCGGTGGCTCAGGCTCTGCTGGTGTAAAATTGATGAAAACAAATGCAGGAGGACTGCTGGGTGCTATTGTCTCTTTACCCTCTTCGGTATTTTTTCTTCAAAATATAACAATGGCTGATTTTAATAATGATGGCGAAATAGACATTTTTGCTTGTGATGATAATGCTCAAAATCATATTTATTTGAACTCTGGTGGTACTTTCACCCATTCGCCTTCTGTTATTGATTTTGATGTTACCACTACTGATGATTCAGGAAATTATGGTTCTGTATGGACAGATTTTGACGATGACGGAGATTTAGATTTATATATTGCTAAATGTCGTCAGAGTGTAACAAGTCCAAGTGATGGAAGAAGAATTAATGTCATGTTCAGAAATGATGGCGGAGGTGTCTTCACAGAATCTGCTGCAACTTATGGTTTAGCGGTGGGGTGGCAATCTTGGACTGCTGCCTTTGGTGATATTGACAACGATGGCGACCAAGATTTAATGTTAACGAATCATGATCATGAAAGTCAGATTTTGAGAAATGATGGCACAGGACATTATACTGATATCACCTCAATCACACTATTCGACATCACTGATATTACGCCAATACAGAGTGTGATGGAAGATTTCGACAATGATGGTTTTATGGACATTTTTGTGACAGGTTCAGCAAGTAGAATGTATAGAAATACCGGTACAGGGACTTTCACCAGAGTAAATGGTTTGTTTGATGCCAATGACATGTTATCTTTTGCCATCGGAGATTTGAATCATGATGGCTTTATTGATATTTATTCCTCTTATGGTAATATATATGTAACACCATCTTCTTCTATCAATGATGTTTATTGGGAAAACAGTGGTAATGGAAATCACTTCCTCACCCTTCATCTCGAAGGTGTAGCAAGTAATATAGATGCCATTGGAGCCAAGGTAAAAATATATGGCCCGTGGGGTGTACAAGTGAGAGAAGTAAAATGTGGTGAAAGTTATGGAACGGTGAATACAGGCTCAGTGCACTTCGGGTTAGGCACTTCAACAACAATAGACTCTGTTGCTATTTCATGGCCTTCGGGCGCGCACCAAACAGTAGTAAATCCTTCCGCTGATCAATTTATTTCTGTAAAAGAAGGAGGATGTGTTTCTCCGGAGGCGATAATTACCGCAAGTGGACCATTGGTTATTTGCACTGGTTCTAGCGTTACCTTGACGGCACCTGCAGGATATTCTTATTTATGGAGTGATGGCTCAACCAATCAAACGCTTATTATAACTACCCCTGGGGACTATAGTGTTGAAGTTACTGAATTAGGAAATGCTTGCGTTGGAATTTCTAATTCCCTTTATGTTGGTCCACCAGCAGCAGAAATAATTGAAATAGCAGTAACTGGCGACTTGACATTCTGTGCCGGAGCATCGGTAACCCTTAATGCCACTGCAGGTTATTCGCATTATACTTGGACTAGTTCTAGCGACACTACGGCATCTACTTCTATTACAAGCAGTGGTACTTATACGGTTACCATTAATGGCGTTTGTGAACCATTCACTTCTGCCCCAGTAAGTGTGATAGTTATTACTCCTGTTGCACCCACTTCTACAGATGCAACTATTATTGAATCAGGTAGCACAACACTTAATGCCACTGGTACCAATCTACGTTGGTTCAGTGATGCGGCGGGTAGTCTTTCGATTGGTTCGGGAGCTAGCTATACCACTCCAATTCTTACAGATACCACCATGTATTATATGCAAACTAGCACAAGTTTTGGTGGCGCAATGGCACAGGCTGGAAAGATGGATGCAAGCGGTGCAGGTTATAGTGGAAGTACCGCTACAAATGCATTAACTTATTTTGATGTACTAAAATCAAGTACCTTAAAAACTGTAAAAGTATATACGAATTTAGCAGGTACTAGAAAATTTGAATTAAGAGATAATATGAATGCTTTATTGAATAGTACGACAGTGGCCGTGGCGGTGGATAGTCAAGTTATTACATTAAATTGGCCATTAGTACCAGGCGTAAATTATACGATTAGTACAGATTCTACGACCAATAAAGCCATTTCTTCATGGGGATTTGCCTCACCGAAATTAAAAAGACATACCTCAGGGGTTAGCTATCCATATCTTGCGAGTGACTTGCTGAGCATCACGAATTCGTCGTTCGGTACAGGATTCTACTATTATTTTTACGATTGGAATATACAAGCAGAAAACGACACTTGTTATAGTGCATTGGTTCCGGTGACAGTCTTTGTAAATAAAATAGCTCCTAATAGCATTGCTTCACTCGAAGATGTTGGTTTGTCAGTTTATCCTAATCCAGCGACAAACAATGTATTTATCGAGAATGAGCATGCGGGTATTTTAACCATCACTTTAAATGATATCACAGGCAAGGAATTAATGAGAGAACAAACAAGCAGTAGCAAAACGAATATTGATATTAGCAAATTTGCAGCTGGCGTGTATGCAATTAATATCATTAAAAACGAGCAGAAGATTACTTATAAATTGGTGATTCAATAAAATAACTTCGATTTAAACTTATAAAAAAGCACTCAATTATTTGAGTGCTTTTTTAGTTTAAGATCAGAATTTCTTTTCTTCTTTTTGTATTATTGTGGCGTAGCGGAATTGCAAACTCATTGCCGGTGATACGCCCCAAATAAAAAAGCCACCCTAATAAAGAGTGGCTTTGTGACCCGTACGAGAATCGAACTCGTATTTCATCCGTGAAAGGGACGTGTCCTAACCGTTAGACGAACGGGCCAATTCGTAAATTGGAGTGCAAATATAAGGACTTTTATTATTTGATGCAATAATTTTTAAAATATCTAGACTTAGCTGCCGTTCAACAATCAAGTCTTTGATAATTACTCTTTTAAATGGACAAAATAGCTATGCCTATGTTGATGAACAAGTGAGATAAGTGTAAAATCTTAAAGAAAGTTGCTGAAATATACTTAATTTCGCACCTCGAAAAAGAATAATTTATCAATCAAATTTTATACAAATCTTATGGCAAACATTAAAATTGGTATCAATGGTTTTGGTCGCATCGGCCGTTTGGCATTTCGTGCCGCAATTGAAAGAGGAAATATCGATATCGTAGGTATCAACGACTTGATTGAGCCTGATTATATGGCTTATATGCTTCGTTATGATTCTACCCATAACCGCTTTAAAGGTACTGTGGAAGTGAAAGATGGCAACTTAGTAGTGAACGGTAAAACGATTCGTGTTACTGCAGAAAAAGATCCTGCAAATTTGAAATGGAATGAAGTAGGAGCTGATTATGTGATTGAATCTACAGGATTATTTTTGACACAAGCAGATGCACAAAAACACATTACAGCTGGTGCTAAGAAAGTGGTAATGAGTGCTCCTGCAAAAGATGATACTCCGACCTTCGTAATGGGCGTAAATCATAAAGAATTGACAAAAGATCAACATATTGTTTCGAATGCATCTTGCACCACAAATTGTTTAGCTCCTATCGCCAAAGTATTGCATGATAATTTCGTGATTTTGGAAGGTTTGATGACAACGGTACATGCTGTAACAGCTACACAAAAAACGGTAGACGGTCCAAGTGCTAAGGATTGGAGAGGAGGCCGTGGTGCTTACCAAAATATTATTCCTTCATCTACTGGAGCAGCAAAAGCAGTAGGTTTAGTATTGCCTGCTTTGAAAGGAAAGTTAACAGGCATGAGTTTTAGAGTACCTACACCAGATGTTTCTGTGGTTGACTTGGTAGTAAGACTAGAAAAAGGTGCTTCTTACGAAATGATAAAAAAAGCAATGAAAGATGCGAGTGAGGGTGACATGAAAGGTATTCTTGGATATACTGAAGATGAGGTAGTATCGAATGATTTCTTAGGAGATGCGCGTACTTCTATTTTTGATGCCAAAGCTGGTATAGCTTTAAATGATAACTTTGTAAAAGTAGTAGCTTGGTATGACAATGAGTGGGGCTATTCTAATAAGATTGTTGACTTGGTGGAACATATGGCAACTTTATAAGCAATTATAAAAAAAATAAATGATCGAGAAAAGGTTATTGAGGTTGAGCAAGAGTCTAACTTTAATAACCTTTTTTTATAAAAAAAATAATTTAACATGGTGAATATTAAAGATTACAATTTTAAAGGAAAGAAGGCATTGATTAGAGTGGATTTTAATGTACCCTTGAATGATGCAATGGAAGTGACAGATGACACCAGAATTCGTGCTGCCATACCATCCATTAAGAAAGTATTGAAAGATGGAGGTTCGGTTGTTTTGATGTCGCATTTTGGCAGACCTAAAAAAGGTCCAGAGGAAAAATATTCCTTGAAGCATATATTACCAACGGTAAGTAAATTATTAGGACAAGAGGTGAAGTTTGCACCGAATTGTATCGATGCAGAAGCAGTTTTGGCTGCAGGTATTTTAAAAGAAGGTGAGGTATTGATGTTGGAGAATACGCGCTTTGATCCAGAGGAAGAAGAAGGCGATAAAGTATATGCCTCCGAACTGGCACTTCTCGGAAACGTCTATATCAATGATGCTTTTGGATCGGCACATCGTGCCCATGCAAGTACTGCAACCATTGCAGAAAATTTTACGTCGGATAACAAGATGTTTGGCTATTTGATGGATGCAGAGGTGGCTGCTGCTGAAAAAGTATTGAAAAGTGCTGAACATCCATTTACAGCTATACTAGGTGGGGCAAAGGTTTCGGACAAAATTGAGATGATAGAAAACTTATTAAATATCGCCAACAATATTATTATTGGTGGTGGCATGGCTTATACTTTTTTTAAAGCACAAGGTGGACAGATTGGAAGTTCTTTGTGTGAAGATGAAAAATTAGATCTTGCGAAAGAGCTCCTGAAGAAAGCGAAAAAGAAAAACGTTACTATTTTATTACCCTTCGATTCGGTAGTAGCAGATAAATTTGATGCCAATGCCAATACCCAAATCACGAATAATATGGAAATTCCTGATGGATGGATGGGCTTAGATATTGGAGAGCAAGCCATTGCTGCCTTTAGTGAAGTGATATTGGATTCGAAAACTATTTTATGGAATGGACCGATGGGCGTTTTTGAGATGGAAAAATTTGAAAATGGAACAAAGTCTATCGCTTTAGCCATTGCAGAAGCCACGAGCAAAGGAGCGTATTCATTGATTGGTGGAGGAGACTCTGTCGCGGCTATTAATAAATTTCATTTGGCGGAGAAAGTGAGTTATGTAAGCACAGGTGGAGGTGCGATGTTAGAATTTTTTGAAGGAAAAATACTTCCTGGCATTGCAGCGATGAAAAAATAAATTTGTTTCGCTATATTAAAAATCATTAACAAGCTTGACCTACAATATTTTATAATGCTATATCGTTACGATAATTATTGAAAAAGCTATAACTTTAATTTATAAATATAAATATCCATTAAACAATGAAAACAAAATTTGCCTTTAAAGCCATCTTTATTTCCATTTTATGTCTGAGTATTTCTATGCAATCATGCAAGAAAAAAGACGATAGCACGGTTGCTGATCCAGATTCGAAGCAACATAACGAAGATGTAAATAATATAAAGAGCACGGCTGACAATACCAATAGTGATGTCAATAATCTTATTCAGAATATTCCTGCATTTGGTAAAAATGCTAGCCCAATGTCTGGTGAAATTTGTGGCGCAACCATTGACTCGTCAGATCTTTATGACGTTATACCTACCCTGTATATTAATTTTGATAGCACAGTGGTATGTCCGTTACCAAATCGTAAAAGATCGGGGACCTTAAAGGTAGAGTTAATTTCTGGCGCACGTTGGTCAGATGCAGGTTCAGTGCTCAAAATTACACATATCAATTACAAAGTATTATTTCCTGATTTGGCAAATCATTATCTAGTTTTTAATGGTAGTAAATATTTGACAGATGTGAACGGTATTGATTGGATAGGCGTATGGCTAGGTTCAAGTACTATTTTATTAAGAGAGCGTAGTTATGATATGGTGGTAACTTTCGACAATGGCGAATCCTCTAGCTGGCAAACGGCGCGTACTTCTGAGTGGGGTTATGTTGGGTCTAGAGGAGAGTTCTTCACTATAGTAAATGGAGACACTACAATAGATAGTAAAACTGTTGACTCTTGGGGAGTTACTCGATTTGGAACTCCTT
The DNA here is from genome assembly GCA_945872405.1 of Chitinophaga pinensis. GTDB lineage: Bacteria > Bacteroidota > Bacteroidia > Chitinophagales > CAMDFR01 > CAMDFR01. The sequence goes on from CAMBZT010000007.1 coordinate 52,282, forward strand.
TTACAACTTATGTTGAACAGGCATGGCGTTCGAATACCACTTGTGGTTGGTGGAGACCTACTGCTGGAATCTACAGTTCTATAACGTCTGGTTTTACCGTAAAAGCTACTTTTGGTACAGATGCCAGTGGAATTCAACTAGGAGGCACCGGCTGTACTTATGGTTTCAAAATTGAATGGACCTATCCTGGAAGTACAGGAAGTACCGTATTAGGCTATTGGTAAGACACAAGCTTTTATAAAGCATCATTAAATGATACAAAAAACCTCTGCTGATAAATTTAGCAGAGGTTTTTTAATACCAACTATTAATACCAAAAGCAAACACAAAATAGACCAATGTTCAAACCGCTTGATCCCATTCTTCACTCGGAGCTTAGGCTAGCCATTATCTCCTTGCTGGTAGTTGGGGTAAAGAAACGGACTTTTCTTATATCAAAGAGAAGACCTGGGCTACGGCAGGCAATTTGAGTGTGCAACTAAACAAATTGCAAGATGCGGGTTACATCAATATCAGCAAGACTTTCAAGAAATTAATAATTAAAAATTTTGCTGAGCTGGATCGAGCTCATCAATTAGTCCCAATCTTAACTTCCGATAATAACTTCTTATCAATAATTGATAGCTACCAACACCTAAGCAATACATCAATGCGGTGATGATAAGAATGGTGCTATAAGCAATATTTGCAGCACGTAATACTTCGAATATTTTTGCGGAGAAAAACCAAGAACCACTCCAAATGGAAGCTGATAATGAGCTGACCAACTCACGATTTTTTTCGCCCACATAATGATTGGACAATTCTGAAGTCATTGGTCCTGCTGCATTCATCAATGGCTGACGAAAAATAAAAAAAAACATAGCTAGATAGACAGCATACCATTTTTCGTTGTACCATTCGGTAGTAGCCAACAAAAACAAAAAGACAATTGCTAATACTTGAACCAATGTGATAGCGATATTGTAGCCAAAGTTTTTCTTGATGGCTGGAATGACAAAGGTAACGAAACCGACTAGTACATAGGTAATTGCTAGCATCAACGAATAAGTGTCGGACTTCATATGATGCACATTTTCAAAAAATAAATTAATGAATTGAATCGTGAGCCCTGCTCCAATTGCAATAACTGTAGAAGGTATAATCACTGATAAAATAACCATCCAATCATATGTTTTATAAGCTTTCGATATTGGAATTTTTTCTGACGTAATCTCTTCTTTGTCGAGACGAAACAAAAAATAGATAGCGAAAATACCTAGACCAGAAAAGAGATATAAAAAATTTCGGTCATTACCAAAAAATGGCACAAAATACTTAAACAGATAATGCAATGAGCCAGCCAGAATAGTAGATAAGGTATAGGTTTGAAAGATTAAAGCAAAAATTTCTGAATGATTTTCCTTTTTTGAATTCAATAAAAAATAAGGAGTTTGTGTGGCGGATAAACAAGCAAAAGCCAATCCCCAACAAAGCATCAAAATTTTGATAAGTAGATCCATGTGATGGTCTATTGCATAGACTTCAAGTATAGCAATTACAGGCAAAAATGCCATGGCGATGCTAAACCAATTTTTTAGTTTCCTACCCTTGATAAATAAACCTAATGGAAATGCAATAATGGCAATTGCCATATAATTATATGAAGTGAAATTGGCAATTTCAAAATCTTTGTACCCCTTTTCTAACAAGAGATAATTTCTGAGCAATCCAAAGGAAGCATTAATCAATTGGATAAAGAATAGTGCAAAAATTAAGGTATAAATATTTTTTTCGACCTTGGCATATCCTGCAAAAATCTTTCTCATGATAGTTTCATCTTTTGTTGAACAAAACGAATACAGTCGTCGATTTGCATCGGATGAAACCATTTTATTTCCTCATCTCTACGAAACCATGTTAATTGTCGCTTAGCATATTGTCGAGTATGTTGTTTAATTAATTCTATTGCCTCGTCTAAAGAAATTTTATCATCGAGGTAGTCAAACAATTCTCTGTAGGCTATGGTATCTAAATTTTTATTAGGCAGGTACGCTTGCAAAGATTTTACTTCTGGAAGCAAGCCTTGCTGTATCATCATATCCACTCTCTTATTGATGCATTGATATAAATCATCTCTTGGTATTTCTAATCCAATTTTGATGACTTGAAATGCTCTTTTTTTCTGACTTTTCGTTCTATAAGAAGAAAATGGATGGCCGGTTTCTACAATTACTTCAACTGCTCTTATAACTCTTCTACTATTCATAATATCTACTTCACTAAAATAAGCTTCATCCTTTTCTTTGAGCAATTGTTGCAAATATTCAAGGCCTTTTTTTTGAAGCATCTCATTCACTTTCTGCTTCGTTTCTTCTCTGATAGTGGGCATTTCGTCTAGACCATTACAAACAGCATCCATATACATACCACTGCCACCAACCATGACTAAAACATCATGATGTTGAAAGTAATCTTCACAAAATGCGATGGCATCTTTTTCAAAATCGGCAATACTATAATTTCTTTCAATAGAAAGATGTCCCACAAAATGATGAGTCAAAATTGCCAATTCTTCCGAAGAAGGTTTTGCCACACCTATATTTAATTCCTTAAAAAACTGTCGTGAATCGGCAGACAAAATTTCTGCATACAAAGCATTAGCTAGAGGAATGGCAAAGGCTGTCTTTCCAATGGCTGTGGGACCCACGAGCATCACAAGATATTTTTGATTTTTGCTTGACATGTTTATTTCGCTGTTACCTGCACCAAGCCGTTTTTTTCTCCAATCTGCAACATCAATGCATAAGCTTCTTCATAATTATTTTGTATATCGCCTTCCAAAATGGCATCTTTGATTGCCACTTTAATGATACCAATATGCTTGGAAGGACCAATACCAAATGTTTTCATGATAATCTCGCCATCTACAGGCGGTTGAAAATTTCTAAGATGATCTTTGCTTTCAATTTCAACTGTCTTCTGCTCTACAAGTGCAAAATTGTCTATATACTTTTTTACTTTTATTTTATTTTTTGATGTAATATCGGCTCTACATAGCTTTAGTAAATCATCAATCTCTTCACCTGCTTCAAATAATAAGCGACGTATCGCCGAATCTGTAATATTTTCTTTGGATAGACCGATTGGTCGTAAATGTAAGCGCACCAATTTCTGAACATACTTCATATTCGCATCTAACGGCAATTTCATTCTTTTGAACAGGCCTGGCACCATCTCAGCACCCAAATTTTCATGACCATGAAATGTCCACCCATGAGTTTTATGAAATCTTTTGGTAGGAGGTTTAGCGATATCATGAAGAATGGCAGCCCATCTTAACCAAAGATCGTCAGACACCAAACAAACATTTTCCAATACTTTCAGCGTATGATAAAAATTATCTTTATGAGTCATCTCGCCTATCGTTTCAACGCCTTGTAATGCATTCATCTCAGGGAATATAATCTCCAACAAACCCGTTTCAAACAATAGATTAAACCCGATAGAAGGATTTTGAGATAAAATTATTTTATTCAATTCATCTGTGATTCTTTCCTGAGAAATAATCTTAATTCGTTCTTTATTTCTGGCAATTGATTTTAAAGAATCGTGATGAATACTGAATTGTAATTGTGTCGCAAAACGAATGGCACGCATCATTCGCAATGGGTCATCTGAGAAAGTAATATCAGGATCTAAAGGCGTTCGAATGATACCAGCTTCAAGATCTGCAATACCATCGAAGGGGTCGATGAGTTGACCAAAATCTGATTCATTCAATGATAGTGCCATGGCATTGATTGTGAAGTCACGTCTATTTTGATCATCTTCCAAAGTGCCATCTTCGACTATTGGATTGCGCGAATCGCGTTGATATGACTCTCTCCTTGCTCCTACAAATTCAACATCAATATCTTCATAATGAAACATGGCTGTTCCGAAATTTTTGAAGTAGTGAACCTGTATATTTTTGTCCAGCTTCTCAGCGACCTTTTCTGCCAATAGCATGCCACTTCCTACACACACGATATCAATATCTTTTTTACTTGGCTTTTCTAGCACTAAATCTCTTACCAAACCTCCGATTACATAGGCAGGAAAACCAAGTTTTTCGGCACATTCAGCAATTACTTGAAAAAGTTTTTGCGATAAAAAAGAGATATCTAGCTTTGTCATATAGATTACAAAGGTACAAATAAGTATTTTCGTAGTTCGCTATCACACAATTATTCTTACATTTGTTAAGCAATATTCATCCTATGCCAATTTATTCAGTCGTCGTTCCCGTTTACAATTCTGAGAAAACACTTGGGGAGTTGTATGAGCGAGTCAACAAGGTATTTGTTGGTCTGAATGCTAGCTTTGAAATAATATTTGTTGAAGACTGTGGTAGAGATAATAGCTGGGCAGTTATAGAATCCTTACAAAAGCTACATCCTACTGTTGTAAAAGGAATTAAACTTTCTAAGAATTTTGGTCAACATAATGCACTCATATGTGGATTCAACCAAGTATCAGGCGATTATATAATTACTATTGACGATGACTTACAAACACCACCGGAGGAGATTCCAAAACTGATTGAAAAGCAAAAGACAGAAAATGTTGAGATGGTATATGCCATCTATGAAAATAAAAAACATCATCAGGTTAGAAATATTGGTAGCTATTTGATAAAACGTGTCTTCAAAATCGTATTCAATGCGAAGCCCGATGCCAGCTCCTTTCGATTGATTTCTAGAAATTTAACGAATAAGGTGATTCAACATAATCAGAATTTTGTATTTATAGATGGGCTATTGCATTGGCATACTAATAATATTGCCTATCAGGTGACCGAACATCATGACAGAAAACATGGTGAAAGCAATTACAATTTGTTTAAATTAATTCAATTATCGTCGAACCTTTTTTTTAACTTCACTGTTATTCCTCTAAGAATTATCACCACTGTTGGAATTTTGGTTTCTATCGTCAGTTTTCTCTTAGGTGTTTATTTTTTAATCAATAAATTTTACTTTGATATTCCTGTGGAAGGCTACACTTCCTTAGTAACCATTATTTTATTCTCAACAAGCATGATTATGATTAGTCTGGGCGTTACGGGAGAATATATCAGTAGAATTTACATGTTACAAAACAATAAACCGCAGTATTCGATAGAAAAAAAGATCTAAACCCTATACTTATGAAGGCCTTCATCAAAGCCATTAGTTACTATTTGCCATCCCAAACTCTCGACAATGAGGAAATTAATCAATTGTTTCCAGAATGGTCAGTAGATAAAATTTCTGCAAAAACGGGCATTGTACGTCGACCCATTGCTGCACCTGACGAATTTTCTAGCGATATGGGGATTACTGCAGCCAATAGCCTTTTTGAGGAGCATGGAATAGATAGAAATGAGATAGATTTTATCCTTTTCTGTACGCAAAGTCCAGATTATTTCTTACCCACCACAGCCTGTGTGATGCAAGACAGATTGGGTATTCCTACAACGGCTGGAGCGCTTGATTTTAATCTAGGATGTTCTGGCTATATCTATGGCCTGAGTCTTGCTAAAGGATTGGTAGAAACTGGCATTGCAAAAAATGTCTTATTAATTACAGCAGAGACCTATTCAAAGTTTATTCATCCTGCAGATAAAGGAGTTCGAACAATTTTCGGCGACGCAGCCGCTGCCACCCTAATCAGCTGCTCCTCTACAGATAAGGATATGATTGGACCTTTTGTATTAGGGACAGATGGTAAAGGTGCCGAAAAATTAATGGTCAAAAATGGTGGTATGCGCCATCCATATCTTAATAATGAAAGTGCTTTTAGTGAAGATTCGGTAGGCAATTTTAAGTCGAGCGATCACTTATACATGAAGGGCTCCGATATTTTCGTTTTTACCTTGGTATCTGTTCCAAAATTATGTCAAGACATCATGGAGAAAGCGAAACTTACCTATGAAGATATTGACTTAGTGATTTTTCACCAGGCCAATAAACACATGTTGGAGGCATTAAGAAAAAAGATTAATATTCCAGAAGAAAAATTCTATATTTTTATTACAAATTGCGGCAATACCGTATCTTCCACCATTCCAATTGCCTTGTATGAGGCGATTAAAGAAGGAAAGGCAAAAAAAGGGGATAAAATCATGTTGGTAGGCTTTGGGGTTGGCTATTCTTATGGAGCCACCATTGTTCAACTCTAGAGTCATGAAATAGGTTAAATTAGTTAACTTTACATCATCAGAAAGGAAAACAAAAAATACAAGAAAATGGAACTATCAGAATTTATCCTAAACGTTGAGGAACAATTTATGGAAACTGATCCAGGAATTATTCAAGGGGCTACCGAATTTAGAAATTTGGAAGAATGGAGTTCCTTAATGGCCTTGATGATTATTGCTATGGTAGATGAAAAATATGAGGTGATTTTGACGGGAGATGACATAAGAAACTCTCAAACAATACAAGATATTTTTGATAAAGTACAAAGCAAAGTAAACGCATAAATGGCTGATTTTTCTATCCAAAATGTATCAGTAAAAGGGATCAGCGCTTGTGTTCCCAAAGAAAATTTTGTCAACACAAAGGATGTTTTCCCTGGCATGGATAGTAGCGAAATGCAGAAGATCGTCACCATGACGGGTATCGACAAACATCATATTTCTCCTAAGGAGATTTGCACTTCAGATTTATGTTTTCATGCAGCTGAAAAGTTAATTGAAAAACTTACTTGGCAAAAGGAGGAAATTGGTATTGTGATTTTTGTATCACAAACACCAGATTATATTCTACCGATGACTAGCGCAATACTTCAGCAGCGACTAGGCTTACTAAGCAGTTGCATGGCTTTTGACATGTCGATTGGCTGCTCTGGTTTCGTTTATGGCATGTCGGTCATTTCTTCTTTAATTTCCTCCTCTAAAATAAAAAAAGGCTTATTGCTGGTGGGTGATACCATCACCAAATTTATTTCTAAACAGGACCGTAGCACTTTCCCATTATTTGGCGATGCAGGCACTGCCATTGCGCTAGAATACAATGAGAGCGCAAAAGAAATGGTATTTAGCTTAAGCACCGATGGCGTTGGACATAAAGCAATTATTGTGAATGATGGTGGGCAAAGATCACCATTCAGTGAACAATCATTGATGCCTCAAAATTATGAAGGCGGTATCGAAAGAAATGATGCTCAGTTATATTTAAATGGCATGGATGTTTTTAATTTTAGTATTACCAAAGCACCGTCTTCATTCAACCAGTTAATGACGTATAAAGAAACGAACATTGATGCCTTCGATTATTTTGTATTTCATCAAGCCAATAAATTGATGAATGAAACCATCAGAAAAAAATTAAAAATAGACCCTTCAAAATATTTATACTCACTACAGAAATATGGTAATACAAGTAGTGCTACCATTCCGTTAACGCTTGTTTCTGAACTGCAAGATGAATTGGAGAATAAATCGCTAAGCCTTGGTTTATGTGGCTTTGGAGTCGGCCTTTCATGGGGAAGTATGATTTTACCTACCGACAAAATTGCTACTCTACCTGTTATCGAAATTTAAATAAATCTTCTGCATCATGGAAAGTGAATTTCAATATTTATCAGCAATTGTCCCCAATCAATATTATCATGATGCCGCTATTTTCGAGAAAGAAAAAGTAGCCCTTTTTCAAAATAGTTGGATTTTTATAGGCATGAGCATGAACCTTGAAAATCACAATGATTTTTTGACTGATGAAATTGGTGGCGTATCGGTGGTAGTTCAAAATTTCAGAGGTACTCTAAGAGCTTTTCATAATGTTTGTACCCATCGCTTCAATAAAATTCAAAATGCGAAACAAGGCAATCGTGCCTTAATATGCGAATATCATGGTTGGAATTACAATACCGACGGCATTCCTTTTGGTATTCCTTTAAAGGCAGAATTCAAAGGATTAGATGAACCCACTTTAAAAAAACTTTGCTTGAAATCATTTCAGGTAGACACTTGTGGCAAATTTGTTTTTGTCAACATTGGAAACAACACACAATCACTTTCAGATTTTTTAGGAGATAGTAAAGGCAGGCTTTTACAAATCAGTGCAATGATTGGTAGAAAGATTGAATACAATGAAGTACCCAATGCGGCTAACTGGAAAGTGGTAATAGAAAACACTTTAGAGGGCTATCATATCAGCACTGTACATCCTAATACTTTTTACAAATTAGGCTTCAATTTGAAATCTCAGATGCAATGTGAAATTCATGGTCCGCATACTAACATGACTATTCAAACGGGGGACTTGACACCCAATATGCAGCGAGAAAAATTTCATAAGATGATTGCCAAGAGACCTTTTCAGCCTGATGGTTTCTTTCATCAACTCATTTTCCCCAACTTATCCATCGGCTCTGCTTGGGGTGTCACTGTATATATTGGGTCCATCAAAGCATTGAGTCCAACCGAATCGGTCTTCACTTACGAATTGTATGAAACCAATTTAGGAGAAGGCGTTTTATTGAATGAATCTATTTCGAGTATGGTCAACTTTTCGGCTACAGAATTCACCCATACCACTCTAAAAGAAGACCGTGCTATCTGTGAAAATGTACAAAGAGGAATTATGCAAACCCCAGAACATAAAGGCATTTTAAATTCTATAGAAGTAAGAATTTGGGAATTTCAAAATGCCTATAGTAAGATGATGAAAATCGAATTATAAATTCGTTTTTTAAACCTATATTTGATGATGATCGTCTTTGATTTCAAACACAATTTCAACATATGTCTAATCCATTTGATTTAACTGCTAAATCTATTCTTGTTACAGGTGCTTCCTCAGGTATCGGAAAGCAAAGCGCTATCACACTTTCACAACAAGGTGCTATGCTGACTATCACTGGTAGAAATGAAGAAAATTTAAATCAAACTTTTGCAGCATTAAGTGGTAGTGGCCATCAAAAAATTGTTGCTGACCTTACCAAGGAGGCAGAACTTGCAGCACTGATTGCGAATGCCCCTGCATTTGATGGTATCGTATTGGCGGCAGGCATTGTAAAGGTTTTACCATTTCGTTTTATTAATAAAGCAGAGATGAAGACTATTTATGAAACCAATTACGAAGCTCCTATCCTACTCACACAGGGACTTTTAAAGGCTAAGAAAATTAATAAAAAAGCATCTATCTTATTCATATCATCTATCAGTGGAGTGAAAGTAGGCTTGGTGGCAAACAGTATGTATAGCGGTACTAAAGCTGCCTTATCTGGCATTACCAAAACTTTAGCATTAGAGATGGCGCCACAACAAATAAGAGTGAATACCCTTGCTCCTGGTATGGTGCGCACCGAGATGGTGACTGGTGGTGTTTCTGATGCGGTATCGAAAGAAGCTTTGAGTGAAGATGAAAAGTTATATCCATTGGGCTATGGCAATCCTGAAGACATTGCAAGTACCGTTTCTTTTTTAATGTCAGATGCCGCGCGTTGGATTACAGGCACGGACATTGTTATTGACGGTGGCTACTCGTGTAAATAAATTTTTTAAACAATAAAATAAATGCTATGAACCATTCAGCAGTTGATTCCAATCGATTTAATTTCAATATTTATAGAGATGTAATTGAAGAAATTTCTCCCGCATTATGGCAAGAATTATTTAGCAAAAAAGTTGATGTGGCCATTCTAAGATTGGCTTCAAAAAAACAACATGAACTTCATTTATTAGATCAATTGGGTATTCCATTTATTGTGGCTGATACCTTGCTAGAGTATTCTATCAGGTCAAATACTAAGGAAGTAAAATTGATAAACGAGCACATGAATGTCTATGAACCCAAAGATGAAAACGATTGGAAAGCGGTAGACATTATGGTAGAAAAATGTTTTGGTGCCTATTCGAATCATTATTACTCCAATCCTTTTTTAGATAAAACAGGAAATATTGAAGGCTATAAAGAATGGGTGAGATCTTGTTCAAAAGAAAATGGCGTCACCTTTATAGTGGAGCATGACGGAAATAAGGCAGGTTTCTTCTCCTTACAATTTAAGGATGGCATTGCACATGGTGCTCCAGGCGGCATTATACCTGAATATGAAGGGGCAGGTTTATATCTCGATTTTCATAAAATTTTACCTTCCTTGATTGCGAAAAAAGGATTGAAGATGCTGAGAACCTCTACACAAGTTCAAAATCTTACTGTGCAAAGACAATGGACGATGAGTGGATGGAACTTCACTTCATCAGCGCTTACATTGCATCTCAATACCTTTATTGACAAGGCTTTGAAAGGAAAAGAAATCAGCTGTGCTTATACTCACAATAATCTTCTAGATTTTTTGAATAGTCAATTGGCTGGACAAACCTTTCAACAAATGAGAGTGAAAGAAATTGTTGCTTTAGAAAAAGGAGCCATCTATGATATCTCTATCAGTGCTCCTATCAAAAATGTAAGTAGTGGAGGAACTTGCACTTCTGTGTTGATTACCAAAGACGAAAAATTGATTGCGATCGCTTGGCTGAATAGCTAAGCTGCTGTCAGCTTACACTTATTTTAGTATCATTCTTTTCTGCTATGCAGGAGTTATACTCCAGTCTTATTATCATCACAATTTCCATGTATTTGTTTACATTTGTAATCATTCTAAATCATAATATTGAAAGATGATTCCATTTAACAAGCCTTATGCAAGTGGCAAGGAATATGAATATCTGAAAGATGCTGTTTTATCTGGTAAAATTTCCGGCAATGGAAAGTATACCAAACTTTGTCATGATTATTTCCAAGAGAAGTATCACTTCAAAAAAGCTTTATTGACAAGTTCTTGTACCGATGCCTTAGAAATGTGCGCCATCTTGCAAGACATCAAAGAGGGTGACGAGGTTATCATGCCTTCTTATACATTTGTTTCTACTTCTAATGCCTATATTTTAAGAGGCGCTAAAATAATTTTTGCTGATAGCGAAGTCAATCATCCAAACATTGATGCCGCAAAAATTGAAGCTTTAATTACCCCTAAAACAAAAGCAATTTGTGTCGTTCATTATGCTGGTAATGCTTGTGAAATGAATACAATCATGGCCTTAGCTGCTAAATATAATCTATCTATTTCGGAAGATGCTGCACAAGCGGTTGATTCTTTTTATAAAGGCAAACCTCTTGGTAGTATTGGTGATATAGCGGCTTTTTCTTTTCATGAAACAAAAAATATTATCAGTGGCGAAGGCGGTATGCTAACTGTAAACAATGATAAACTCATCGATAGAAGTGAAATCATTTGGGAAAAAGGAACAAATCGTTCTGCATTTTTTAGAGGCGAAATTGATAAATATGGTTGGGTAGATATGGGTTCTTCTTTCTTACCGTCAGAGTTACAAGCTGCGTATTTATTTGCACAGCTCGAAGAAATGGATAATATTCAGAACAGAAGAAAATCCATTTGGAATCAATATTATGAAGGCTTGAAAGCATTGGAAACAAAAGGAAAACTACACTTACCTCAAATTCCTTCCTATGCTACCAATAATGCACATATGTTTTATTTGGTGACCAATACTTTAGAAGAGCGATCTGCTTTGATTAGTCATTTAAAGAAGAATGATATTCTTGCCGTATTTCATTATTTATCACTTCATGATAGTCCTTTCTACAAAGACAAACATGATGGCAGAGACCTACCAAACAGCGATAGATTCAGCAATACCTTACTTCGATTGCCACTTTTCTTTGAATTAACAGACCAAGAGGTGAACAAAATTATTCAATCTATTCATCAATTTTACACTTCATAAAATGGCAAAGAAGCCTTTAGATCCAAGCATTTTCA
>CAMBZT010000008.1 GCA_945872405.1 Chitinophaga pinensis
CTATCTGGGATAAAAGTCACTGAACCATCTGGATTCAAAATGGCACTTCCAGCACTTGGATTTAAATTATAAATAAATCCAAGTCTAATTCTATCTCCCAAATCAGGATCTGAATCGTTGGCCAAGGGTGTAATTAGGATAGAACCGCCAACAGTATAAACCACAATATCAACAACACCTATTGGAGGATCGTTAAGTGGAGAAATATTTATTATCACATACACTGTATCACATAATGTATCTCTATCATCACAAAGAACTATCATTATGGTATCACTTCCATTTATGTTTAGTTGTGGGTGAATATATAGACAAGAATCTGTTAAAACATATACAGTATCGATTTCAATATTTATACCGTCAATATGGGTTATTGAGACATTATCGCCATCCAAATCATACACATTAAGGCATAAAATTGAATCCTGATCTTCAACTAAATTTACAATTATGGTATCAATATCATTTCCATTTGGATCAGTAATGACTGGTGGATTCAAACAAGAGTCGATAAAAATAAAAACTCTTCCTATGTTGCATAAGTTTGGAATTCCGTCATCGCATGCCTCGTAATAAAACACATCTGTTCCAGAATAATTGGCGAGAGGAAAATAAACTAATTGACTATCATTAAGAATGTATGCAGTTCCTATCAATGGTGGAGCCGTTAAGTTTCTTATAGAAACATAATCTCCATCTGGATCAAAATCATTAGCACCAGCATTAATAATCACTGAATCATCATTTCTGCAAATTCTAAGTGTGTCGTGTAGTATCTGTGGATGTATACCATTACATGCAAATGTTGCATGGACGAATATAAATAGTTGTGCAGTATCGCTACCACAAGCATTACTTACTTCATAAGTGATTGTATCGAAAGCTCCAAAAAGCGTACTATCTGAAGTATACAGAATTCTATTAGTGCCAACACCTGCAGTTCCATGAGAAGGACCACTAATGATTGATACTGTAAATGAACTTGTACCAATATCATTTGATAACACATTAAAATATTGACCGCAATCTCTCGAAAAACCGGTAGCACCTATGTCATCTATAGCCATTGGCGAGATACAAGGTATTGGCTTTACAAGAACAATTACATCAGCACTTGCACAACCACAACCAGCTGGTGTGTCACAAACAGTATATGAAAAAACATCAATTCCTAAATAACCAGGATTTGGTGTATAAATAATACTATCGCCACTAATTATTGTCAATACACCGTTTGTTGGACTTGTCGCAATTGATATACTCGGTATATTCGGGCCAACTGAGTCATTTAATCCTATCTGCATCAAGATGGCGGTATTAAGAAAAGTAGAATCTGCGTCTGGATTTGCAAATGGACAAGTTTGGGCATTCAATCGATTATTACTAGCTAAGAATCCAATCAGACAAACAGCCGCAAGAAGTAAATTTAATTTTAATTTATTTTTCATATTGTAATACTATGTATTTTTTTGATTTATTTCTAGAACTAGTTTTAAAACCTAAAATTTCAATATTTTAAATTCGGTTCGTCTATTTAATTGATGTTCTAACTCCGTACAAGGCGAATTATTATCTGGCTCGCAAGCACATCCATTTATCAATCTAGTTTCACCATAACCGGCTGCAACCATTCTATATGGAATAATACCTTGCCGTATAATATAATTTACTGCTGCCTCAGCACGTTTCGCAGACAACCACATGTTGTATTTCGCACCAGATCTGCAGTCTGTATGTGAACTTAACTCAATTTCCATTGTTGGATTATCGTGCAAAATCTTCACAATTTTATCTAGTTCCTTAGCCGCATCGGGTCTGATATTATATTTATCAAGATCATAATAAATATCTGGTATTTTAATTCCTACTCCAATTCTCTCTTTGCGCAATTCAATGGTAATATCAAATTTAGTAGGAACCTTCGTTCCTCTAGTGTTAAAAGTGGTAGAATTATTGAAGTATTCTTCACCCGATGAGTTGCCCAAGTCATTTGAAGCTATAATCTTATATTCAGCATCTGCTTCTAACTCATAATTAGTTTTCCCATCAATATCTGTCACTCTTGGTGCTTCCTTTTTTGTTTTTAAATCAATCAACTTAACATCAGAGGCTGGAATAGGTAATTTTGTTTTATAATCAATAACTAGTACATCTAAGGTAATGCCTCCTGACTTTTTTAATGGAATTTGAACATTTTGAGACAGAGTCTTCATCTCAACTATAATTTCATTTGTTTTATAACCTAACTCTGAAGCTACTAGACGATACGATTTATTTGTCTCTGCCTCAAAACAAAAAGCACCTAAAGCATTCGTCTCTGCCGTTTTTTTCAGAACTGTTCCCTCGTAAAGTTTTACAGTTGAATTAGCTAGTTTAGCCTTTGTATCAACATCTATTACCTCTCCACAGATCTTCAGTCCTTCTTTTGTAAAACTATAAATATCATCATCTCCAATTCCTCCCGATCTACTTGATGTAAAATAACCTTTCGAGCCTGATTCATTCTCTACGTATGAAAAGTCATCTTTTTGAGAATTTAAAGGTGCACCTACATTTGCAATTCCCTCCCATTTATCATCTACTTTTTTTATTGAATAAATGTCTAATCCGCCCAAACCAAAATGTCCATTTGATGAAAAGTAAAGAATGCCATCATCAGCAATAAAAGGAAACATCTCGTCGCGTGCCGTGTTCATGTCTTTCATGTTTTGAGGCTTACCCCAAATCGCTCCTTCTTTTTTGCACAAATAAATATCCGAACCTCCCATTCCACCTGGCATATCGCTTGCAAAAAACAACTCTTGTCCGTCTCTACTAATGGAAGGATGGACGCAAGAGTATTGATCACTATTATATGGGAAATCATCTACAATTTTATCACCCCAACTATTAGTAGCAGTATTATACACTAATCGAAATATTTTTAACTTCACCGTTTTGTCTGCACTTTTTATTGGCTTTTTTCCGTAATTACTTCTTGTTACATACATGTCGTTTAATGTTCTATCTATGGCCACAGGCCCTTCATGAAAACGTCCATTCATATTTCCTCCCTTAAATACAATAGATTTTGAGCAATTATCTGCGCTGTCTACTTTTGATGAGTATATCTGTAGAAAAGACGATTTAGTCCATACATCAGTCCTTCTAACAATGATATTATTCTGTCTATTTGATGCGAATATCAGCTGATCATTGTATATACATGGACCAAAATCAGATACAGTAGTATTTAAAGCCAAACACTGAATAGAATAGGCTGGATTATCTTTCTCTAACAGACCAATAATCGATAAACCCCTTAAAATTTCCTTTGACCTTTCATCTTTAGCATCAGATAGATCCGCATATTCAGTGTAGTATTGCTTTGATTCTTCATATTTACCGTTATTTCTCAAAGCCTGAGCATAGTAGAATTTATTGATTGGATCAGCGCCAGGAGTATTTGCTAATTGACCATACCAAACCTCTGATAAGTCTGAACGATTAATAAACCTATAGCAATCTGCTAATTTCTGTTTTGCTGCAGTATTTGAAGCATCTTTCTTAACTAGAAGACCATATATTTCTGCTGCTGAGGAAAAGTTAAAAAGATTATACAACTTATCTGCTCTAGGGCTAACCTTTGCTATTCCTTGAGACTTGGCTTGAGATAGAACAATTAAACACGTAAATAATGTTAGAAGTAGTTTATTGAGTTTCATAATTTTGATATTTTATAAGTCAAGGGTGTGGATGAAGTTAGAAGTATGTTACATAACGTGGCGTAACAAATCTCGTTTTATCATAACCAAATTCATAACCTAACATGACTTCGTGAGTGCCTCTTTGGTATCCTTTAGAAACATCAAATTCATAATCGTAGGCGTATCCAATTCTGAATTGAGGTGTTACTTTAAATTCTGTTAAACCAACTATTCTATTACCTCGAGAAACAACTTTGTTTGTGCTATTTCTACCTACACCAAACCTGTAGCTTGCACCTATCCAAAATCTATTTACAAACAAGAAGCTAGCTGTCAAATCCGTTGAGATTGGTGCCCCTTTTACAACTTTTATGAGAGTGGAAGGCTTGAATTTAACTCTCGCTTCTTCCTTTCCTATGACCACCCCAGCTGTTATAAGATAATGGTTATATAATCTTGCAACAGTTACTCTGTCTGCCGCATTACTCCAGCCTTCACCTAAACTCATATTTAAAATGTGAGGAGCAGAAGCCCCTATATAAAATTTCTTATTATATAGATAAACTCCAAAACCTACATTGGGTAGAAATAGACTTCTATTATTTGCAAAAGAAATATCTGATGTGTTTAGATTTGCATCAGTTAAATTATTTTTATAATACTGGCCTCCTGCTTGAATTCCAAAAGACAACTTTAAGCCCTTTTTAAATCTTAATTTATAGGCGTAGTCAAGATAAAACGAATAGGTTTGATCTAGGCCCAATTTATCAAAAGAGAAAACACCACCTAATGCATATTGGTCTCTTCGTAAAGGTGAGTGAATAGCAACTGAACCAGATCGAGGAGCGCCTTCTATTCCCACCCATTGGTGCCTATATAACGCAGTTGTGCTAATAACGTCCTGACTTCCTGCATAAGCTGGATTAATATAAAGTCCATTGAACATATACATGCTGTACTGAGCATCTTGTTGAGCTATAAGATGAGAATAGCCAAGTATAAATGCTATTGTTATTGTTAGGATTTTTTTCATTGTATAACCTTTTAGTTTTAAAGTAGTATTTTTTATAGGCGATACCTTATAGCATCGCCTACTTTATAGTTTTTAATTGCCTCTGTGAACCGCTACAAATTTTGCAAATGGCTTGCTTCCATCTTTCAAGTCAAGAATGAAGTAATAAGTACCATCAGGCACAGGAACACCTTTATCATTATTACCATCCCACTTCTTAACATTATATGGAACTTTTGTATCCCAAACTACATCACCCCATCTATTGAATACATAAAGAGTTGCATCAGGATAGTTCAATAATCCTGGGATATCAAATTCATCATTCACACCATCTCCATTTGGAGAGAAGCCGTTTGGAATATAAAGAGAATCATCCTGAACGAACAGATAAACCCAAGCAGTATCGCAATACGTGGTTGAATCATAGGTCACACAAAGAATGTATCGGAATGAGTCTCTACCAACGAAAGCATTTTCAGGATCATAGGTCACCGTTCCATCAGGATTCAATGTTGCTGTACCATGAACAGGATCAGTAACAATTGTTATGATCGTATCAACCCCGCCTTGCGGAATGGTATCATTTCCTAATATATTTATGATATAAGGTTCATCAATCGCAACATTCTCATAGTCATCAACAGCGTCTATGATAATGACACGAGTCGCTAATACATGGATAACAATGTATACAGTATCACATTTTACTGGAACTCCATCATCACAAAGAATAATTATTCCAGTGTAAGTACCTGGAGATGTTGGAACATAGGTAAAGCATGAATCGCCTGAGAAATACATAGTATCTCCTTGAGGTGAAATAAGAATAGATCCAGTAACTCTGTTGCCATCAATATCATAAATATGTAAACAAGTATCTAAGGTTGCAGTATCATAGATAACATAAACGATTGTATCTACAAATAATCCATTAGTATCAACAACACCAGGTGTATGATTGAGACAGCTATCAACTTGGATATATAGAACTCCGAACGAATCAACCAAATTAGGAAGTCCGTCATCTGATAGGGTGTAAAACAATGTATCTACCCCAGCATAACCAGTGTTTGGACAATAAGTTACTGTACTATCATCTAATTGAACAGTCGTTCCATGAATTCCTCCTGAAAGTGACACCAAACGTATACTTTGACCCGCATCCAAATCGAAATCGTTGGAAAGTAAATTAATTGTGGCGCAACTATCCATGCATAATGTTAAGAAATCTGGTCCTGCCTGTGGTGGATTCACATTACAAGGGTAAATTGGTAAGTAGATGATCATAATTCCAGTGTCAGTACCGCAAGGCGACGTAATTACATAAATAATTCGATCTGTTCCACCAATACCTGTGCCATTTGGTTCATATAACACCTGATTTGAAGAGGTAATACTTCCATGACCAAATAATCCATCTCTAATGATGGTTACAGTTACTGTGGTTGTAAATGTGTCGTTTGCCAAGATATCAAAAGTGTCATAACAATCTATACCGTAGCCACGTGCATTAAACGTATCTGCCATTGCAACCGGTATGCTACAAGAATCACACAAAATATCAATAACAACTAAGGCAGTATCAAATCCACAAATTGTCTTTATACTATATGTAAATGCATCCGTACCACAATATAAAGGATCTGGTATATACATGATACTGTCTCCAGCAAAAGTGACAACATTGCCATGTAATGGGGCTGTAGTCACACCAAAACTCAATAATGGATTACCATACAATAAATCATTGGCAATCACATCAATTGTTACTGAGTCTCCTTGCAAGACACCTGCAAAATTAGCTTTTGCATGAGGAGGAAGACAAAGAATTGTAGTGATGTAAACAGTAGCAGTATCTGTATTTCCCAAGGTATCACAAAGTACATATCGGAAAGTATCCAGTCCAATATAACCCGGATCGGGAGTATAACAGATAAGAGTGTCTGTAATTGTTACGCTGCCATGACTTGGATAAATTGAGATTCCACAGATTCGTATTGTGGTTGATCCTGAATCATTCACACGGACATCATAACAAATGGTTGTATTCAAACCTGTAAATAGGGTATCAGGGTTTGCTTCTAGTCCTGTAAGTATAGTTATATAGACTCTTGCTGTATCGCAAAGTACTGGTCTACCATTATCACAGATTACATATGTAAATGTATCTTGTCCTTGATATCCAGTATTTGGTGTATAAATCACATTTCCAAATGGATCAACTGAAGTTGTACCATGTAATGGCGGAACAATAATATTTGGAGTACTCAAGCTATCTCCATCTGGATCACTATCATTGAACCTTACATCAATCAATATTGGAGTGTTAGTGGTCGTGGTTCTGTAATCATCAATCGCAACCGGAGGTCTATTTCTTATTGTATCTATACTATTGATTGTAATAATAATGTATGATGAACTACACAGTGGTCGAGGTAAATAAACCGCGCCACTATCACAAATAGTATATGGTATGGAATCAATATAAATACCTGGTGCTAATCCTGTATTTGCTGTGAAAGTTACTGTACCATCTGCATTTCTGACCCATGTACCATTTGGTGTTACACCAGATAGAGCCAAACTCAAATACAAACTATCGCCATCCATATCAAAATCATTACCGCGTGGGTTAACTAATACTGAATTACCTGGAGTGGTTGAGTTTCTATCAATGTTCGCTAATGGAGCATTATTCAATGTATCTCCTATCGTATCTCTAACCACAATATATACCCATGCTGTATCGCAAAGTACGTGTACCAAATAAATTGATGAATCACATACCACATATTGGAATGAATCAACTCCAATAAAGCCAGGATTTGGTGTGTAAATGCCAGTGCCCGCTCCTGTTGGGGTCCATGTACCATTCAATGGGGTAGTTGAATAGCTGTAAGTCATTGGATCACCATTTGGATCACTTGTACTGCTCACAATATTAACTGCTATTGGATTATCTACTGAAGTAGTAACATATATATTATCGCCTACAGGTGGTTCATTTGATGGGTCGACTGTGATGTAGATATAACTTGTATCACATAATACTGGACTACCATTATCACATGTGATGATACAAACTGTATCGCTACCATAATAATCAAGCGTTGGTACATAAGTAACACAAACTTGATTTCCTAAATCATCATTTGAAAGTATCACAGAACCATGCATCACACCACATAAAATGCTGAGATGGATATCACCTGTATCAGGATCCGTAACTGGATAACAAATGGTAAAGGTAGAATCTTCTGGGATGACAACTGTGTCATTTGGTACTTGTGGTGGAGTATTTAATGAACAAATTATGATTCTAATCACTCCCGTATCTTTTGATAATGGACAGTTAGCATCTGTATTTGTATAAATGATTGAATCTATACCATTGTAGTCTCTAGCTGGCAAATAATCTATCGTACCATCACCACGATTGGTTGCTGTTCCATGATAAGGTCCACCAATAATAGTAACGACCATATCATTAGCTTCTAAATCGCTATCATTTGTGATAACGCTAAAGCCAGTTGTCAAAGAATCTTCACAAGTTGAAAGAGTATCGTCAATTGCTATAGGTCTTTGATTCACATGAATGAAAACCGTATCTCTAATGATACAATTATATGGCGAGTTAATTGCAGTTGCGTAGTAGCCATGGTTGATCAAAGTTGGGAAAACAGTTATTGGATTGATATCATTTCTAATAAATGCACCGCCTACATTATACCATATAATATTGAATACATCAAAACTTGGATTTGGGGTCAAAAGCACAGAACCACCAGGACATACAGTATCAACAGCTGCAAGCAAATCTAATGAAGGAGTTGGATTCACTGTGATGCTAACTGTACTAGTTGTAACGCAACCTCCACTTCCCGAGGCAGTATATGTTACAACATGAACTCCTACCCCTGCAATTAAAGGATTAAATATATTTCCTACCATTCCTACACCACTAAATGTTCCTCCCGCAGGAGAACCTGTTAATGAAGAAGGCGAACCATTAATACATATGGCTGTTGGCGCGCCAGAGATACTAGAACTTACAATATTGAATACATTGAAAGTAATAGTAGTATCCGAAGAACATCCGAAAGAATTCGTATATCGATAGTTAATGATTCTTGTTCCTGCTCCAGAAATTGATGGATAGAACACATTTGCAATCACACCAATTCCGGAAAATATACCACCAGAAGGAATTGCTGTTAAAGAATATGGAGGATCTGTTGTACAATGCACGGTATCTGTACTTATTATGTTTGCTTTTGTGATTGCATTAACGCTCAATGAGTCTATAATACTCGTTTGACAACCTCCAGCATCCGTCACAATTACTGTATAGGCATAAGTGCCTGCAAGATTTGGATTTACCGTTGCAATTTGACTTGTAGAATCTATTAAATCTGAACCATTCCACATGAAACTAAATGGAGCTCTACCACCTGTAACCATTGCGGTTAAGGTTGTGCTCCCTCCCGAACCTTCACACCATGACACACCTGTTGGAATAATATTCACACTTAATGTAGGAGGAGTAATAGTAATCAATACGTAATCTGTCTCACTACAACCTTTTGAATCCGTCACATTTAGAGTATAGGTAGTTGTTGACCCAATATTCCCAACATAAGGATTCGCAATGGTTACACTTGGTCTAATTCCTGTAATAGGGGTCCAATTATACGTATAAGGTCCTACTCCACCAGAAGCAGTAGGAGAGCCACCTAGTCTTACACTATCCGCGCTGCAAGAAGTTAAGGCTTGATCAGCTCCAGCGTCCGCTCTAGGCAATAGATTTACAACAACAGAAACGGAACTTGAAGAAGAACAACCGAAAAGATCTGAGACTGTTAAAGTATAAATAGTTGAAGTAATCGGCGAAGCTATTGGATTTGCTGTTGCCACAGAAGAAAGACCTGTGCCCGGAGACCAAGTGTATGTAAAAGGACCAGAGCCGTCTGTAACGGTTGGACTGCCCCCTAAGGTTACAGAACTTCCAGCACAAATAGTATCACTGCTATTCATACTTATTGTAATAGTTGGTCTAACAGTAACTAAGGTAGAATCAGAGGTCTGGCAACCATTTGCATCTGTTACGACAACAGTATATGCATAAACTCCAGCAGTGTCTGGGTTTACACTAGTTACCTGCGTGTTAGGCGGGGAAACTCTATATCCAAACCATTGATACGTAAATGGGGCTGCGCCACCTGTAATATTTGCAACCAAACCAACACTGTCATTTGTTCCTGCACACCATGATCTACTTCCACCCGCACTTATAACCACGCTTAACGTAGATGGCACAATAAATGCCACTACATTATCGCTAGAAGTACAACCGTTCGAATCTGTTACAAGAAGATTATAAACTGTAGTGGATCCAATATTTCCAGCATAAGGATTTGCGACAACCTCACTTGGTCTAAGACCAGTAATAGGAGACCAATCATATATATATGGTGCTGTTCCACCTGAAGCGGTTGGGAAGCCCCCTAATCTCATACTATCTGCTGAACAAGAAACCATTGTGACATCCGAACCTGCATCAGCAATCGGACGTGGGTTAATAGTAATAATGGCTGCTCCACTCATCTGTGCTGAGCAACCGTTTACAGTAGTTCCAATAACCGTGTAAGTTCCTGCAGCTAAATGAGTGCCAAAAGAAATCGAGGCACCAGTTCCTGCTATGGGAGATCCTATAAAGCTTCCGCCATTAAATACCAATTGATAATCGACGCCTAATTGGCTACTGTCTAATGATATTTGTAAACCAGTACCACCTGCACAATATGAACCACTTCCAAGCACACTATAAAAAGTATCTGGTTTTGGATAAACTGTGATGTTAATATTTGCAGAGGCTAAACAACCTTTTGAGTCAGTAAGGTTTAAGGTATAAGAATAGCTTCCTGTAATTTGTGGATTTGCTGTAGCCGATGCAGCAGTGGTAGGACTAATTGAGCTACCCGTCCATGAATAAGAATATGGACCTGATCCTCCAGTTATATTTGCTGAAAAGACTACAGAACCACTGCTAAAAGCACACCAGCTTGTGGAACCACTTGTAGAAATACTCACTGTTAAATTCGATGGAACAGTTGTGATGATCACTTGGTCAGTAGCAGTACAACCATTTGAATCAGTTACTAATAATATGTAAGTTGTTGTGCCCAATATTCCTTTCACATAAGGATTAGCCATGTTATCTGCTGGAGTTAATCCCAAAGAAGGACTCCATAAATAAGAATAGATTCCTGAACCTCCTGAGGCGGTTGGAGACCCTCCTAATCGAACACTATCCGAAGGACAAGTCACAAGACTTTGATCTGCTCCAGCATCGGCAGTTGGGTTAGGATTAACAATAATCATGGCAGAACCAGACATATTGGCAATACAGCCATTCGCTGAGGTGGCAACAATAGTATAGGTACCTGCAATTGTTTGATTTGGGAAAATAATAGGAAAACCAGTACCAGCAATTGGCGCACCAATGTTGGTTCCTGAATTATATACCAATTGATAAGTCACACCAGTTTGAGAAGAACTTAGAGGAACTGGGAATCCAGATCCACCAGCACAAAATGATCCTCCCCCACTTATAACATAAATAATTGGTTGAGAGTCCACGGTAATTACTATGTTACTTGTTGATTGACAACCATGAGCATCGGTAACAACTACAGTGTAGGTGTAGACTCCAGCAGAATCCGGATTGACTGTCACGACCTGATTAGAAGTGGATGAGATATTAGAAGATGGAGTCCAAAGATAGGTAAATGGACCTGTTCCTGAAGTAACATTTGCAGTGATTGAAACACTACCACCTGTAAATTCACACCATCTAGTGCTTCCCCCTGGGCTTACAGAAACACCTAAATCTGAAGTAGATACAGAGATGAGCATCTGATCAGTTGCAGAACAACCATATAAATCTGTTACCGTTACCTCATATATGGTAGAGACACTTATATTTCCAACATACGGATTTGGGAGAGTGTCACTAGGTCTGATTCCAGTTGAAGGAGACCAAAGATAGGTATAACCACCAGAACCTCCCACACCAACTGGTGAACCACCAATCATAATACTGTCTGCAGGACAATCAACTAAATTTTTATCTATACCTGCATCTGCTGTTGGAGTTTCGTTTATAACTATAAGAGCACTTCCACTCATTTGAGAGGCACAACCAAATGCTGATGTACCAATAACGGTATAAGTACCGGCTGCAGTCTGATTACCAAAAGATATAGCACCACCCAAAGAAAGAATCGGACTACCCAGATTCGTGCCTCCATTCAAAACCAACTGATAAGAAATTCCAACCTGACTATTGTTTAAGGTCACTGGAAGTCCAGTATCACTTGAACAATATGAACCTCCTCCGAGAACAACATTTGATGTATCTGGCACAGGATAAAGAATAACAGATCTTTCTGCAGATACCTGACAACCGTTAGCATCAGTTACAATCACGTTGTAAATGTATGTTCCAGCAATTTGTGGAGATGCATTTACCACCTGAGTATTTGTTGGAGCGATAGAAATACCTGTCCAAGTATAGGAGAATAAAGGAGTTCCTCCTGTAATAATTGCTGTATATTCAATACTATCACCACTTCCTTCACACCAAAAACTAGGACCACTTGAAGATATAGCAACACTTAATGTTGATGGACCAATATTTACAAAAACCATATCTGAATCAGAGCATCCATTGGCATCTGTAACATATAAGGAATAGGTTGTGTTTGAGCCGATATTTCCAACAAAAGGATTCGCAATAGAATCAGAAGGACGCATACCTGTTATTGGAGTCCACAAATAAGTATAAGGGCCTGAACCGCCTGAAGCACTAGGTGAACCACCTAACATGACACTGTCACTAGAACAAGAAACTAATGTTTGATCGGGACCTGCATCTGCATTTGGTAAAGCATAAATTATAATTGAAACAGAGCCGGATAGTCGAGCATTACAACCATATGCGTTTGTCGCAGTTACTGTATAGGAGCCAGCTAAGAGTTGATTTCCGAAAGAAATAGCAACTCCAGTACCAGAAATTGGAAAGCCAATATTTGTTCCTCCATTTAACACAAGCTGGTAATTCACTCCTAACTGGCTATTTGAAATACCAATAGCTTGTCCGAATCCATCAGAACAATAAGCACCACCACCTGTAATGGTAAATGATGTGTCTGGTAATGCATTCACTGTTACGCTGATATTTGCTGTATTTGTACAACCTTTTGCATCAGTAACAGTTACTGTATATAGATAGTTACCTGGTGCATTAGGATTTGCTGCAGTACTTGCTGCAGATAATGAAGACAAATTACTACCAACCCAACTATAACTGAACGGTGCTGTGCCACCAGTAATACCAGCTGTTAAAAGAACACTTCCTCCAGCACCCGTGCACCAACTTGTTCCACCACTAGGAATAATACTCACGGACAAACTAGAAGCCTGAACTGAAATAAGTGCTTGGTCTGTCGCCGTACAACCATTCACATCAGTTACAACCACTGTATAATAAGCCGAGATTCCAATTCCTCTTAAAATCGGATTTGAAATAGAAGTAGTGTTTAATCCTGTACCAGGAGACCAAGCATATGAATAAGGGCCATTACCAGCGGTAGCAGTTGGCGAGCCACCTAATAGTAAACTATCATCAGGACAAGTAATAATAATTTGATCAACCCCAGCATTTGCTATAGGAGAAGCGTTCTGGATAATGGTTACAAAACCTGTCATAGGATTTAGGCAACCTAAACTTGAAATAGCATTCACCGAATAATTTCCAGCTAGCGTTTGATTACCAAAATTAAGGGCAGCGCCCATTCCAGTAAGTGGCAAACCGATATTTATTGAGCCATTGTAAACTAGTTGGTAACTAACACCTGTATCTGAATTAGTTAAACCAACTGGAACACCCACGCCACCAACACAATAAGAACCACCTCCTGTTACTATGAAAGAGTTAGGTATGTTGTTCACAGTTATGAAAATTGTTGCAGAATCTATACATCCACTAGCATCTATCACAATCAGGAGATAATTGTATACTCCGGGTATTTGTGGATTTGCAGTTGCGTTTGCAGCGGTTGCTGGAGATATATCTATTCCAATCCAAGAATAGGTATAAGGAGCTGAGCCACCAGTAATTTGAGACTGCAACAACACACTGTTTCCACTAAAGCCGCACCATGTGGTAGAGCTATTCGGAACAATATTTACATTTAAAGTTGAAGCAATCACCGTAACTAAAGCAATATCTGAGGCTGTACAACCATTTGCATCAGTAACTGTAACTGTATAGTTAGAAGTTGAATTAATGCCCCTTACAATTGGATTGGCTGAGGTGTTTGAAGGAAACAATCCGGTGCTTGGACTCCAATTATAAGTATAAGGAGATAATCCACCACTAGCTGTTGGGGATCCACCAATGAAAATGCTATCGTTCGGGCAATTGATTAGACTTTTATCTGAGCCCGCATCGGCAATTGGTAATGCATTGATTGAGACAGTTGCAAATCCTGTCATCAAAACCGTACAACCGAGTGCATTTGTCGCTCTCACAGTGTAAACACCAGTTGTTGTTTGGTTACCGAAATTAAGTGGTAAACCTGTTCCAGCAATTGGAGATCCAATGTTGGTCATACCGCCTAAGATAAGCTGGTAATTCACACCCGTTTCACTACTATTCAAACCTACAGGAACACCTATTCCACCGGCACAATATCCGCCGCCACCTGTTACTACAAAACTATTATCAGGAAGGGCATTTACTATAACTATCACTGAAGATGTAGATATACAACCATTTCTGTCTGTAACAGATAAATTATAGGTATATGTTCCAGCAACATTTGGATTTGCTGTGGCCACCGCCGTATTGGTTGGTGAGATAAAAGAACCAGACCATGTATAATTGAAAGGAGCTGTTCCTCCAGTGATGTTAGTAGTGAGTACTACACTACCTCCAGTTCCTGCACACCATGTCAGTGAACCACTGGAGCTGATAGATACACTTAAATTGGAAGATATTACATTTATGTTTACCTGATCTGTTGCAGTACATGAATTTGCATCTGTTACTGTAACAAAATAACTTGTATTTATAGATATTCCACGAATAAATGGATTTGAGACAGTAGTTGAAGGATCAATTCCAGTTGAAGGGCTCCAGTTATATGTGTACGGGCTAAGACCACCAGAGGCTGTTGGCGAAGATCCTAATTGTGTGCTATCAGCGACACAATCAAATAAGGTTTTATCAATACCCGCATTTGCAATTGGATTTGATGCTACAATAATTATAGCAGCTCCAGAAAGAAATCCACTACAACCTGTAATGGCATTCACTGCATTCACTGTATAAGTTCCGACTGCTAATTGATTTCCAAAAGCCAATGCTCCACCTGTACCTGCTATTGGAGAACCAATATTAGTTCCTCCATCCAAAATCAACTGATAGTCTACACCTATTTCACTAGAGTTTATTCCCACAGGCAATCCTAGCGCTCCGCTACAATAAGTACCTCCACCAGTTACCACAAATGTTGTATTGGGAATTGGATTAACAATTAGTGTTATGGTTGAAGTAGATCTACAACCTACCGCATCAACTACCATCACCACATAAGTGTATGTACCCTCAACACTTGGATTGGCAGTCACTACTTGCCCAGTAGCTGGAGAAACAGAAGTACCAGACCATGTATAGTTATAAGGCGCTGCTCCTCCAGATACATTGGCGGTAAAAACGACACTTCCACCGCTTCCTGCGCACCAAGTTGTTGATCCTGTGGGAGTGATTGAAACAGCAATGGTTGCTGACAAAATTGAAATACTCATCTCATCAGAAGCTGTACAACCTAAATTATCTGTGACAGTTACAAAATAAGAGGTAGTAGATCCAATACCTTTTACATATGGATTAGCTATGGTTGTACTCGGTGTTACTCCCGAAGAAGGAGACCATGTATAAGTATAAGGTCCAGTTCCTCCAGCTGCAGTTGGGGAGCCACCAATTCTAACACTGTCATCAGCACACGCTCCTAATACCTGATCTAAGCCTGCATCTGCAGTAGGAGAAGTACTAATTGTGATAATTACAGAGCCTGTCATAAGTAGATTACAACCAAAAGGATTGGTTGCTCGAACAGTATAAGTTCCAGCCAGTGTTTGATTTCCAAAAGAAATTGCTGCGCCTGTTCCACTTATTGGAAGACCGATATTTGTAAATCCATTTAAAATTAACTGATAAGTAACTCCTGTTTGACTATTACTAAGACCAACAGGAACTCCAGTTGCGGAGCTACAATAGGTCCCTCCACCAATAACATTATATGCCGTCGGAGTTACGTTCACCATAACTGTTACGCTTGCACTAGATGCACAGCCAATAGCATCAGTTACGTTAACTACATAGGTATAGGTTCCGGCTAAATTTGGATTTGCTGTTGCTGAAGCTGAGGTAGTTGGAGAAATTGAACTTCCTGTCCATAAATAAGTAAACGGTGCTGTTCCTCCAGTTATATTAGCAGTTAACACCACACTTCCTCCAGTACCAGCACACCATGTAGTGGTACCTCCAGCACCAATAGAAACGCTTAAAGTGGAAGAAGTCACAGAAACCTGAACTTGATCTGTTGCTGTACATCCTCTATCATCTGTGACAGTTACGGTATAATTTATTGTTGAACTAATTCCTCTTACATCTGGATTCGCAATGGTTAGACTTGGAGTTAACCCAAATGAAGGACTCCAACTATAGGTATATGGACTAGTGCCACCAGACGCTGTTGGGCTACCTCCTAATCTGACACTATCAGCAGCACAATGTACTAAAGTTGCATCTGGACCAGCGCTTGCAGATGGATTTGGATTCACAACTATGATAGCTGAACCAGTCATTAAAGCCGTACATCCGAATGAGTTGGTTCCTCTGACCGTATAAGTACCAGCTGTGCTTTGTAAGCCAAATGTTAATGCAGATCCGGTTCCTGCTATTGGGGAACCAACATCAGTAACGCCATTTAAAATTAGTTGATAATTAACTCCTGATTGACTGCCATTAAGTCCAACATCTAATCCTGCGCCGCCACTACAGTATGATCCTCCACCTGTTACATTAAATGTATTAGAAGGTGTCGCATTTACTGTGACAACAATTGATGAGGTTGAGGTACAACCTTTAGCATCTGTTACTACTGCTGTGTAGGTATAAGAACCTGCAGCACTTGGATTTGCTGTTGCCACAGAGGAAGTTGTAGGAGAAATAGAGGATCCTGTCCAAAGATAGTTGAAAGAACTTGCTCCTCCTGTAACGTTCGCCGTCAGCACCACACTTCCACCTGAACCAGCACACCATACAATAGATCCACTAGGGCTGATGGAAACCGCCAAAGTAGAAGCCACCGAAGTAATTCTAACCTGATCTGTGGCGGTACAACCATTCGCGTCAGTCACTGTGACTGCATAGTTTGTTGTTGAGCTAATCGCCTTTACGTATGGATTTGCAATAGCTGTACTAGGAGTAATACCTGTTGATGGACTCCAACTATACGTATAAGGGCTCAAACCACCAGAAACAGTTGGCGATCCACCGATTCTAACACTGTCACTTGGGCAATTTGTAATATTTTGATCTATTCCTGCATCTGCGACTGGCTGAGCATTTACAGTAATACTTTGTATTAAAGTACTCGAACAACCTGAAGAACTAGTCAATACAAGTTGTATTACTCTGCTTCCACTAGCGCCCCAAGTAAAGTTAGTTGTGCTTGCGGTTGGAGAAGATGCTGTTCCACCAATGCTACTCCAAGAGTAGGTGCAAGCCGAACAATTTAATAAACTTCCAACAGCATAAAGTCCAGCAGTAGAATTGGTACACACAATTGTTGGGCCAGTAATAGTTCCTGAAGGCGAAACACATGTGGCAGTTCTGTATAACAAATAATCTTCTATTTCACCATCAGAATTGATATTAGCTGATGGAGATGGAGAAGCTACTTTAAACGCTGGATCAGTAGAAATTCTCAATCTAAAATAACTTGTGTCTATTGGTGCAGTCCAAACAACACCTGTCCATGTCAATGTAACACTTGATGTGAAAGGCAAAGCTGTTGCTTTTGCTTGTTCACTTGCGTCGAAAACACCATTTCCGTTCAAATCAATCCAACCAATTACCACAGCTGTATCGACAGCACTTTTTGCGTTTACAATACTTATTGTTTTTTGGAAAGTGGTGGTGGTGTCAAAAATTTGTACTGAACTTCCAATAAAACCATCTTCATCATCAATACCGGTAGTATCATCTGCGCGCGCATAAATACCTGGTGAGATTGGTGCTGTGTTTTCGTTATCCACCAGAGAAGCTATCTTAACTCGAGTATCAATGATGTGATATGGTTGTCCATAAGAAACTGGTGCATCACTAAAATCATAATTCAAGAGATTCCCAATTCGCCACTTAAAGATTAAATGTATATCGTTTCCTCCATTACTTTTGGTTGTATCGAAGGCAATAATGGGCCCTGAAGACGGTCCAACTAATTTTGGTTGTGTGGTCAAACTATGTATTGTTGTGGCTAAGACAATTAGTGAATCTCCTTCGGTTAATAAATGATTGGAACCACGAGGATCACCAGTGGCACCTAAGTAATCATTACCAGAACCACCCGCATAAGTTGAGAAATTTAATGTAGTCAAATCATTTAAAAGAGAGGTGAAGAAAATATCTCTACCTCCGTTTTGGGTACTATCATAGAATGATCCGCCACCAGATAAGTTTTTAACCGGAAAAGTTCCTGTTGCTGAGGTAGTGGTACCAAACATCATAACACTTTTGCCTTGAAAGCCTGAGATACTAACACCTATGTCTTGACCAGCTCCACCCACAAACGTAGCTTTCCAAGGATCTGAACCAGTTCTACCTAACTTAGGAACTTTTCCTAATAGAATATCTTGATTACCTCCAAACACAGTTTGAAAACGAGGTCCAGCACCTAAGGGAAATCCAGAAGAAAACGTTGTTCCAGTAATAAAAACAGTATCTGCATCACCAATAAAGCAACCATTAAAGTTATCAGCAGAGGCACCTCCAATTCTACTTAACTGAGTAAAACTACTACCAGCAGAATTAAGAACACCTACAATTCCATCTTCATTATTTGTACCGGGATTAGAACCTGAAGCACTTGCAGTAAGTGTAAGTGAAGCATTTGAACTTCGTGTATTTCCAATAAATGCAACTGCTTGATCAGAAAATACTTCCAAGTCATTCAAGTGGTCATCTCCACCGCCACCAACATATGTACCATAGGCAAGCGTATTAAAAGAGGTAAATTTTGCAATGTACATATCTACAGCTCCACCATAACTTGCATCAGCGGCACCAAGAATATAATTAGGTGAGCCCGTAGATAAAGCAGCGGCAGTATTTGCACCGATAATATAACTATTATCTGAGAGTGCTCTGATAGTTAATACCCCATCATCAGGGGTATTCCCATTATTTCCATTTTCTACTCCACCACTGCTTCCAATAAAGGAACTATATAACAAACTACCCAAATCAGAAGCATTAAAACAGGCAACATAACCGTCTGTTGTACCTCCTTTAACATTGTCGAATGCGGCTGGTGAAGACGATGTAGGTATCGTGCCTTGCGTTAGACCACAAATAAATACATTTGTTTTGGAAGGCGAAAGACTGATACCAAATAGTTGGTCAGTTGCAGTTGAGCCAAAATAAGTCACCGCCAGAATTTGAGTACCATCAGATTTTATCTTGTATAAGATACCATCTTGCGCCCCATTATAAATGCTATCGTAGCCATATAAACTGAAGGCAAGATATGAGGTAGAGATTGATTGATTAGTAGCACCACCAACGAAAACATTTCCTGAGTTGTCAATATCAACTGCATAAACGTAGTCATCAAATGAAGCGGCGCTATTATCGAAGTAGGTACCCCATTTCAAATCAGGGTCAATCACAAGGGCATACTTATTATCTATTGCATCTTTTGTTTTAAAAATTACACTTTTTTGGTCTGAAGAAATACTGAAATTAAAGTCCACTGGTTTCTTTATTCCATCTATGACTTGATAACTTTCAGGAATTCCAAATTTTACATCATCAAATCTAAGCTTTGTAATAAGTTTACCTTGTTTATCAATGTATAATTTATCTTGACCTTTAAAAGTCATTTTGATGTTGTTAAAATCAGCACCTGGTTGAATAATCCAATCGAATTCTAATTGAAATTCACCCTGACTGTATAATCTCAAATCAATACCAGGATATAGATCCTTCATAATCACCTCTCCAAAACTTCTCACATTAGACTTATAGGTATTGGGATCATTACCTACAAAATAATTATATGAAGTTGGCAATGCACTCGCATTAACCACCTGGCAATTTGGGTTACTATTTTCGAAAGTAATTCCCCAGGTTTGCACTCCATTATCTATAGAAACAGGACCATTTTCTTGTTCATTTGGTTTTACAGAGCAAAACTTAACCTCATTGCTTTTCACAATAAGATTCCCGGTAGCAGAAGAACCATAATATTTAATCTCAGAAGGCCACTGACCAAGATTTTCAATAAAACTGATAGAGTTTTTCGATTTCTTTAATGCGTCTTGCACTAAATCCTTCTTATAGTTTGGGTTTGGTTGTGAGGCAACAGAGTTGATAACTTGTGCAGACAGTCCAATTTGGCATACTAGTACAGTTATGCACAAAATCAAGTTTTTGTATAGATTTTTAGTTCTCATATAGGTTAGGATAAATTATATATATTATTTGAGCAATAAGCTTCTGATTATCTATGAGATAGATAGAGAATATAATGAAAAATAAAATTTAGGATTAGGTAGGATTTTCTTCACTTTTTTTTCTTTTAGAAGCGTAAATTTATTCATAAAAGCATAGATTACAAAGGTTTTTTCATAGTAATTCAATATTCAAATAGATTTAATGTGCAAGCACACTAAAGAAACAAATTAATCATAATAAATTTATGATGATTTAGCACAAGAATAGGAGAAGAATTAGGAACGTTTTTACCTGAATGAAACATTTATGAGCAAATTCTATTTTTTGAACTTTAGAAATGTAAGAATTTTACCTAATTCGTCTATAGAAAGATGTTCGGCTACAGCATGATTTACTTTGTCGTTTAACATAAACTTTGCCGAGTAACTGTCTAATTGAACTTTAGTAAAATTAGGGATATGTTCTAGTCCTTTGCTAAATATACCATGACATTTGCTACAATTTGGCTTATACAGTGCTTTACCCATCTTAATTTGTTTAATAAGATTTATCTGTTGTTCTTTACTAAGAGTTGTATCAATTGAATATATCAACCGCTGCGCCATTACAGAATAGCTACAAAAAAACAAGGAAGTAACACAAGTTAAAAAAAATATTTTCATGATTAAATATCAATATATTCCACCAACTTTTCGAATATTAAGTGACTTTAGTGTAGATGCAGGTAAAGATTTTGGGGATAAAGTGTTGGGTATGCTTTCGTTTAGTGATTCAAGAAAGAGTTTAAGGTCCTGTTCTTCTAGTTTGGTCAGCTCTAAAAAATCGGAAGATAATGTTTGATTTTTAATTTGAAGGCCATGTCCATTACCCCCACCTCCCTTATAAAAATCGATGATATCATTAATAGAGCTAAAAATTCCATTATGCATATATGGCTTTGTTTGCATACTATTTCTAAGCGTTGGCGTTCTGAAAGCATTATACGTTTCGTCAGCGGGATGCACCAAAGCTCTGCCTATATCTTTTGAAACATTACAATAAAGAGTGTCTTCTGGCACACCAATGACTTCAAATTCTGAGTTTACGAAAGGAGGTTTTACGCCATTAAATTGTGGCACAAAATGACAAGTACCACACTTTGCTTTGCTCATAAAAACATTAAATCCACTGATGACACTTGCTGTAGATTCCGCAACATTATTCATTGACTTATCGAACTCAGAATCATAGGTACTAAAATCTGAATAAAAAATCAAAATTGCAGAAACTATCTGCTCGATATTTACTTTTTTTTGGTTAGGTGTAAATTTTAAAAAATGCTTAAATGCACGATGATAAATATGACAGCTCATTACCTTTTTTAGTACTTCATTTAGATTACTATTCATTTCCAATGGATTTTGGATCACACTTTTACCTTGCTCTAACAATGTGGTATGCTTTCCATCAATCATAATCAAATGTTGAAATAGAATATTTATTAAGGATGGAGTATTTCTTGAAAGAGTCGTTATTCCATCGAATTCCGTTCCAGTAATTCTACTAGTATCAGTATAAAATTTGTTGGGAGAATGGCAAGAAGCGCAACTTCTTGATAAGTTCTCAGAAAGAATGGGGTCGAAAAATAAAAGTTTACCGATATTTTTAATTTCAGACAAATCTGTTTCTTCCATCTTCCTTACATATACTCCACGAGATTGCTGTGCTCTAAACAATGTTTTATCAAAAATAGAATTTGCTTCACTATTTAGTGTATAATCATTGACATTTTTTGAAATAATCTTGTATTGCAGAATCATTTTTTGATTGAGTGCAAACAATGGATTCACATATTTTTTGATAAATTCAAAATGATTGAACTCGTTTGGTTCCTTGCTTTGCATTTGGACAAAAGCAATTGCTTGTTGGTATAAATTTAGATACTCAGTACTTATTCTTCTTTCTTCAAAGCTAGCATCAAACACTCTATAAATATCACTAGTCGCCAACATCATAGTTTCTAATTCAGGTATGATATTTTCATTGGTTGGACATTCGAAGCCAGTGGTGTAGATAGATGCAAGATTGAGCAGGTATAAGCGATTTGCCAGGAAGAACACATGATAACTATTTAATGAATTACTGATAGAATCATTATGAAAAGCCAAGGTAGCTTCATGTGCTGCATAGATTAAATTAAATAAAGAATCTTTAATAATTGGTTCCTCGTCTAGATAAGTTTCTGCCAAGCTGAGACCAGCACCAACTCTTCTGTAGGGCTTTTCCTCTTTTTCGAAAACTTCATTTTCCCATTCAATAGGCAATGCACCATTTACCTTAAGATATAGAGAAGGCTCTAGATAACGAATCCAAAAATCTATCTTCTTGAGCTCCATTCTTGTTTTTGCAATCTCCGAAGCAATATAGTCACGAGATGACCCGGTACGAAAATCTTCATTATTGATTGCGTCTAATAAACTGAGCTCGCTGAGCAAGAGAGAATCAATTTGATGAGTATATAACTCCTGACTGCTATTTTTTCTGTCCTTATCAAAAGACATATTTAGCAATACAAAGAATCCAAACAAAAGATACATTAGGAAAAATTTCTTTTTCATCAGATAATCGAGATAATATTACAAAGCTCCCATTATATATGCAAGGCTCTTTTGCCCGTTGCATCTAGGCATGCTTCTTTAAATGCCTCTGTATAAGTGGGATGAGGATGGCTCATTCTACTTATATCTTCGGCGCTAGCTCTAAACTCCATCGCCACTACAGCTTCAATAATTAAATCGGCAATCCGGGGACCGACCATATGTACACCTAGAATTTCGTCTGTTACTGTATCTGCCAGAACCTTAATAAATCCGTCTGTATCCATACTTGCTCGAGCACGTCCGCTTGCTTTAAAAGGAAATTTTCCAATTTTAAATAACTTGCCTTGAGTTTTGAGTTCTTGCTCTGTAGCTCCCACGCCTGCTGCTTCTGGCCAAGTATAAGCAACACCTGGAATCAAATTATAATTGATATGCGGTTTTTGTCCTGCCATTACCTCCGCAACAAACACCCCTTCTTCTTCGGCTTTATGGGCCAACATCGGACCGACAATAACATCACCAATTGCATAAACACCTTGAACTATAGTTTCGAGACGACCATTTACAGGAATTCTTTTTCTTTCGTCTAAGGTTATTCCAATTTTATCTAAGCCCAAATTTTCGGTGTAAGGACTGCGACCAACAGCCACTAAACAATAATCACCTTTTAGCTCAATCATTTTGCCAGCTTTGTCTTCAGCAGTAACAGTGACCACATTTTTTTTCGCTTCGGCGCTTTTTACCTTATGCCCAAGATAGAAATTGATGCCTTGTTTTTTTAGAACTCTAAGCATTTCTTTAGAAATATCTGTATCCATGCTTGGTACAATGGTATCCAAAAACTCGACAACAGAAACCTCAGCACCTAATCTTTTGTATACAGACCCAAGCTCAACTCCAATAACTCCACCACCAATTACAATTAAGTGTTTGGGTATTTCTTTAAGTGCAAGTGCTTCTGTAGATGTGATGATTCTAATTTTATCATTTTTAATAAAAGGAAGCGCTGTAGGTTTTGAACCAGTTGCAATGATTACTTTTTCAGTTTCTATTTCTTCAGTACTCAAATCTTCTTTGGTGAGTAATAATTTGTTTCTGTTAATGAAAGAAGCTGTTCCGTGAAGTACGTCAATCTTATTTTTTTTCATTAAAAAATCGATACCATCGCAAGTCATTTTTACCACATTTGCTTTACGTTCAATCATTTTTTTAAAATCTACCTTAGGAGGATTAATGATGATGCCATGGTCGGCAAATTCGTGCGTTGCTTTGGAGAAATGCTCTGAAGAATCGAGTAGTGCTTTGGATGGGATACAACCTACGTTTAAACAAGTACCGCCAAGTGTGCTATATTTCTCAATAAGTGCCGTCTTCATACCCAGTTGAGCACATCTGATTGCTGCGACATATCCTCCTGGACCAGCACCAATAATTGTTACGTCATATTTTACCATAAGGCAAGATTTAAATTTTGGTCAAAGGTAATGAATTTGTGCCTTTAAGTTGTTAAATGTGATAAATAACAAGTATAATAAAGGAATTAAAATCAAGCGCATGAGCGGGTGAAGCGAGTGCCGTGCACTGCGAAAAACGCAGCCCCTTAGAAATATTTGATTGTTAGCGTCTTTGAATGGGGCATGCCGAAAAAAAACACATTTATTAATCTGTATTTTTAATCTTTTTCGCTGCCTGTACCTTTAAACTGATGGTCTTTTTCTCGAAACAGAACATTAAAAGTAGTTAGCGAGCCATAGATACGGGTGATATATTGTTGAAGATGCAAGCGATCTTCATCATTTAACTTAGGATGCGTATTGATATTTTGTTCCAACACGCGCAAGCGATCTCGTAACATCACAATTTTGTGAAAAAATTGTTCGGTTGGAATTTCTTTCGGTTGCAGAGAGGAATCAGCAGAGGTAATTATCATTTTACCATCTATCCATTTTCCTGAGAGTGGAATATTAATTGGCGGATCGAAATATCTGAAAACAGTACTGAGAAAAAGTTCTTCAATGTCCTTTAACTCAATTGGCGCAAGCGTTTGTTGAGGAGCTCTAGCAGTAACGATATCAAGTTTATCAAAAGTGCGATCGATATCTTTCGCCTTGTCGATATCGTAGAAATAAATCTTATAGCTTTTATCGCTTTCTTCCACGAGTATTCCTTTGCCAAAAGAAGGATGAATCACTATCGATCCGATACCCATTGATAATAAATTTTCTTCTTCCATAATTTTATTAGTTGTTGCAACAAATGTATCTTTTTTGATTAATTTTTAAATAGTTTTTTGTAAAAAGTATAACTATCTATTTCTAATTTCACCAAATAAACGCCGTTCTGAAGCATGGAAACATCGAGACCATCTTTGGTTAAAATCTGTTCAGATTTGCATATATTTCCTGTGATATCAAATATTGAAATCTGAAGTTCTTTTGAAAACTCTGATTGAACAAAAAAGAGCTTACTTGTGGGATTTGGGAAGAGTGCAGAAGAATTGCCCCATTCTTCAATTGTGTTTATTCCAGTTAGGCAATTCCCACTACGCCAGCTTCTAACACCATGATGATATTGTGCATAACAGGCGTTGGTATAGGTAATGCTATCGCAACCACAAACAGGATTTACATTTGGACAGTATTTCGATGTGTCGATTAAGGACGGATTGATGCATGGTGGCATTGAAACATTTACCACTTTACAGATTGTTTGAATACAAGTGTCCAATCCATTTACCACAATAATTGAAAGACAAGGAGAATAGATTCCTGGTGTGCTGTAAGTATGAATTGGGTTGGCGACATTTGCCGTGGTGCCATCATCGAAGTTCCATCTATAAAAAATGGTACTACCTACATTTATCAGAGAGGAGTCGTAAAATTGAAATACATCAAAGCTATCTGCAAAAGAAAAATTAACAATACAGGTGTCGGGCTGTGATTTTTGAACCTTAATAAATCGACAGAATTGACTATTACAACCGCTTACGGATTGTATGCTAAGACAAACCACAAAGGTGGAGTCTAGCAGTGAATGATACGTATAGACAGGATTTACTAAATTAGAGGTGTCTCCATTACCAAATTCAAAATGGTACCAAGAAATTGAGTCAATGCTTGATGAAATATTGGAAATGATAACTGTATCAGTTTGTATTGAGATATTAAAATTGGCGCTACAATTACTATCAGACCCACAAATACCAATACGATAAGAAGTAACCCCACCGTAGGTTAATGCTTCACAAGGGTTTCCATAGCCAACACTATCACATCCACAAGTAGGCATAAAGACTAATGGACAAGGTGCTGACAAGTCAATTCTACTTGAATCGATACATGATTGAGCAAAGATTTGCTGAAGCGTAAAAACTAAGAAAAGCAGTAGGTAATATTTCTTCATGGTTGCTGAATTAATGATTCAAAGTTAAAGTAAAAATAGAAAACGAGAATCGTTCAATAACATCTTAACTGTTTTTATAACGTAGGAATCTTAAATTTAGGCAAGGCAAAGCAATTTATTTTAACTTTGTGCGCTATAAATAAAGTAAGAGAGACGGTATGGGCAAGGCAAAGATGAAAAAATTAAGGGAGGTGAGTACTTTTCCTTTTGTATATGAGAATAAAAATTTTCTAGCACCTAGTATCTGTGATTCGACCGGACAAGTTCTTGAATGGAAGGGTGAATGGGCTAAAAATGCTTTTAAAAATTCAAATCCAATTACCATGGAATTGGCTTGTGGGAAGGGTGACTATACTATTGCTTTAGCAGAACGTTTTCCTGAAAGAAATTTTATTGGAGTGGATATTAAAGGCGATCGCTTGTGGCGAGGAGGAATGACAGTGCAAAGCAAAGGACTTACTAATGTTGTTTTTGTTAGATCCAAGATTGAGCAGTTAGATTTATTTTTTGCTAGTCATGAGATAGATGAGATTTGGATAACCTTTCCCGATCCTTTTCCAAAGAAACCGGATACTAAAAGAAGATTATCGGCACCATCATTTTTGGAACTTTATAAAAAGTTAATGAAGGAAAATGGCTTCATCCATTTTAAAACAGATGCGCTTGATTTGTTTAATTATACAGAAGAGAGCATGAAAGAGGCAGGATATGAGCTATTGACTGTGCAGAGAGATATTTATGGTAATCAATTGGCCGACGAAATCACCTCCATCAAAACTTACTATGAGTTGATGCATCTTGCTGATGCCCGAACTATAAATTATTTAAAAGCGATTGTAAAATAGAGGAGAACTAGCATGTCTGTAAAACGAGCAAGCGACTATACATTTTTCGAGAACGTGTTTGATGTTGTACGACAGATTCCGAGGGGGAGAGTGACTTCTTATGGCATGATTGCCTCCTATCTAGGAAGCAAACAAACTTCGCGAATGGTTGGCTGGGCTATGAATAGAGCACATGATTTACATCCACCAGTTCCTGCACATAGAGTAGTAAATAGAAATGGGCTACTGACAGGAAAGCATCATTTTTCTCCGCCAGAATCAATGCAGTTATCTCTTGAAGAAGAGGGAGTAAATGTTATTGATGATCAAATCATTGATTTTAAAAATCATATTTGGAATCCTTGTGAAGAACTTTTATAGTAAAACCTCTAGATAGAATAAGTGTTAAATTTCCTTAGGTTTTCTTTTCACTCGTCCTATTCTATTAAAAAGCGTAAATTAGCATCTTCTTAAGTTATGAGCATTAAAGTAGAAAATCTTACCAAGTTATATGGTGAACAAAAAGCAATAGACGGGATTTCGTTTGACATTCCCTCTGGACAAATTGTCGGCTTTCTTGGACCAAATGGAGCTGGAAAGTCAACCACAATGAAAATTCTAACGGGTTATCTGAATGCTACTTCTGGCATGGCTTCTGTTAATGGATTGGAGGTAGAAGCCAATGGAATTGCTGTTAGAAAACAAATAGGTTATCTACCCGAAAATAATCCTCAATATTTAGATATGTATGTGATCGAATATTTGAATTTTGTGGCAAGTGTATATCATTTGAAGAATATTTCAAAGAGAGTCGCTACCATGATTGAGATGACAGGCCTTGCACCGGAACGAAAAAAAAAGATTGGTCAATTATCTAAAGGATACCGACAAAGAATTGGATTAGCGCAAGCGATGATACATGATCCCAATGTATTGATTTTAGATGAACCAACAAGTGGTTTAGATCCAAACCAACTGGTAGATATCAGAAAATTGATTGTAGAGATAGGCAAGGAGAAAACAGTGATTCTTTCTACTCACATTATGCAGGAAGTACAAGCGATGTGCGACCGTGCGATTATAATTAATCAAGGAAAAATTGTAGCTGACGACACCATTGGAATTTTAACTAGCAAGGATAAGAAAAGATTGGTTATTGAAATAGAATTTGTGGAGTCAGTTTCAAAAGAAAAACTTTTGAGTGTAGAGGGAGTTATGGAAGCCACTCAGACCAAGGGAAACAACTGGAAATTGGTTACGAATAAGAATGAAGATATGCGAATCAGATTATTTGACTTTGCTAAAAACAACAACTTTACATTGATCAAAATTCAACAACAAGAGCAAAGCATGGAGGATGTGTTTAAACAATTAACGAGTAAATAAACATGTATTCTATTTTAAAAAAAGAAATTGCACATTTTTTTAGCTCACTCACGGGTTACTTATCTATAGGTGCTTTTCTGCTCCTCACAGGGCTAGTATTATGGATTTTTCCTGGAGATAATAATATTCTTGATTATGGCTACTCCTCGCTTGAGTCCTTTTTTCTTATGGCGCCCATCTTATTTTTGATATTAATTCCTGCGGTGACCATGCGTTCTTTTTCTGAAGAAAAAAACATAGGGACATTAGAATTATTAATGACAAAACCACTTCGGGATATTGATATCATTTTAGGGAAATTTTTTGCTGCTTTATTACTAGTTATGTTTTCCATACTTCCTACCTTCATTTACTTCTGGTCAGTTTCTCAACTAGGATTGCAACCTGGCAATGTTGATAGTGGA
The DNA here is from genome assembly GCA_945872405.1 of Chitinophaga pinensis. Taxonomy (GTDB): domain Bacteria; phylum Bacteroidota; class Bacteroidia; order Chitinophagales; family CAMDFR01; genus CAMDFR01. The sequence continues at coordinate 29,105 of CAMBZT010000008.1, forward strand.
GGTGTTTGGGGATCATACCTTGGTCTCTTCTTTCTAGCTGCCACCTTTACGTCGATAGGTATTTTTGCTTCATCGCTCTCTACCAATCAAATCGTCTCTTTTATACTATCCATTTTAGTTAGCACAGTTTTCTTTTGGTCTTTTGACATTATAGCAGGGTTTCCTTTATTCCAAGGAGGATCAGATTATTTTATTCAGCAATTAGGCATGAATGCACATTATGTTTCTATTAGTAAAGGCGTGGTCGATACTAGAGATGTACTTTATTTTTTAAGCATCATTGTTGTTTTTGTTTTAGGAACAAAGACTGTTTTAGAAAGCAGAAAATGGTAATATGAAAGAGAAAGCAAACATCAAAAATAACAGAAGGCAATCCTTATCCTATATTGGGATGATTATAGTCATTTTGTTTTTAGTCAATTTTGTAGGATCCAAATTATACACAAGACTAGATTTGACCAAAGAAAAACGGTACTCAGTTTCTGAGCCTTCCAAAAAACTATTGCGAAACTTAGATGATATCGTGTCTGTTCAAATTTATCTTGATAAAGACGTGAATGCTGGAATGCTTCGTCTTCGAAAGAGTGTAGAAGATTTGATGAACGAATATAAGGCCTATGGAGGTAGTAATTTTGAATTTGAGTTTGTGAGTTTACTAGATGGTAAAAAGGAGGAAGAGCAAATTAAAATTATTACTGAATATGCTAAAAAAGGAATCGAAACTACTAATTTGAATTACAAAGATGGCGATGTAAAGCAACAAAAATACATCATACCTGCTGCTTTGATTACCTATAAAAGTAGACAAATGCCTGTCAACTTCTTAGAAAACCAAATTGGTTACGCTCCTGAGGATCGGCTTAACAACTCGATTATTTCTTTAGAATATAAATTCTCATCGACGATAAACAAACTACAACTTAGTACAAAGCCTAGGATAGCTTTTCTTGTTGGGCAAAATGAACTCGCAAACATTGAAGTTGCAGACATCACGATGGCGCTAAAAGAACAGATGTATGATGTTACCCAACTTGATTTATCGAAGTTTTATAAGGTACCTAGCGATATTGCTGCCTTGATTATTGCCAAGCCACAGGGAAAATTTGAAGAGAAGGACAAGTTCAAAATTGATCAGTATATAATGAATGGCGGCAAAGTATTGTGGCTTAGAGAGAATGTGATGGCAGATATGGATAGTCTTCGAAATCCGCAACAGATGTTTTGGGCATATCCTACAGAAGATAATCTAGACGACATGATGTTTACTTATGGAGTAAGAGTTAATCAGAATTTAGTACAAGATTTACAAATGTGCAATCCAATTCCTTTGGTGACTGGTATGAGCGGGGGCAAGCCTGAAACACAACTGTTTCCTTGGTATTATTTTCCAATTTTGCTGCCTGCAGCCAATAATCATCCTATCGTTAGGAACATTGATCCAGTAGCGGGTTACTTTAGCTCCACTATTGATACTATAAAGTCTTCTAAAGTTAAGAAAACAATTCTCCTCACCACTTCCCAATATAGCAAAGCGTTATTATCGCCCGTTCGAATACATCTTGACATGCTAAAAGAAGAACCAGACAAAGCATCGTTTAAACAGCCTAATCTTGCTTGTGCTGTGTTGCTAGAAGGCAGTTTCACCTCCAATTACAAAGATAGAATGGCTAGCAGTTATGAGGATATTGCTGACACGGTCGAAGAATTAAAATTTCTTGAGAAGAGCAAACCAACAAAAATGATTGTAATTGCTGATGGAGATATCATTAAAAATGACTTACAAGCTGGAGGAGGTTTTTGGCCTTTAGGATATTACAATATTACAGGACAAACACTAGCCAATAAAACATTTATATTGAATTGTGTGGAATACCTTACAGATGAAAGTGGTTTAATTACCACAAGAAGCAAAGAGATAAAAGTTAGATTGCTAGACAAGGTTCGAATTAAAGAAGAGAAGCTGAAATGGCAACTTATCAATACTTTAGCGCCAATTATTATTGTCATTTTTTTTGGTATAACCTATACTTTTTTTAGAAGAAAAAAATACACCTCGGACGCTATCAACCTAAAATAAATCTAATGAAATCAAACAAATGGATGTATCAAGTAGCTGGTATTCTAGCTGCAATCACGATTATCCTTCTTGCTATTCCGTTTGTCAAAAACCTAGGAACAAGCGATAAAGATTTTGCTTTCCCTGACACAACAAAAATCAGCAGAATTATATTGATAAATGTGGCCGGCGACACAGCAGATCTAACGCTTGACAGTGGTGTATGGCATATAAATCATGAATACAAAGTGAAAGCCTTTGCAATAAAAAATCTGTTAGAAACCATTAAACACGTCAAGGTAGATTACCCAGTTTCTAATGCTGGCCATAACAATGTCTTAAAGGAAATGATGCAGAACAATACCAAGGTTGCCATCTATACGAATGAGGATACCCCTGAAAAAGTATTTTTTGTTGGAGGACCAAATGTTACAAATTCTGGTACATTTATGATTATGGAAATAAACGGCAAAATGGCGAAAAGACCTTATGTTACTTCGGTTTTAGGTGGTGCAGGTTATCTTTCTGGTAATTTTACTGCTAAAGAAGATGATTGGAGAAGTAACGAAATATTTGCGTATCCATCAAAAGAAATAAAAAGTATTAAGTTGGAATATTTATTGAAACCAGAAGGTTCTTTTGAGATAGATAACAGCAATCCTGAAAAACCAACTATCTCTCCAATACTAGGCACCAATGCTAACACAGCGCAAGCAGACACTAAAAGACTGATAGAATATATCAGTTATTTTCAATCGGGATATGCAGAAAACTACATCAGTTATTACGAAAACATAGATACCTTATTGATGACCACACCATATTGCAATATGACGATATTGGATACGAAAGGAAACAAAAACTTACTAAGGATTTATCATAAACCCATTAGCGAAAGAAGCAAACAACAGTTTGACGAGCAAGGTAATTTAATGGAATATGATATGGATAAATTTATTGGTGCCACCAACAATGACAAAGAATTTGTGCTGATACAATTCTATTCATTTGGAAAATTTTTTAAAAAATATTTTCAATTTTTTGATGCTGCTCCCGCCATTACTACCAAATAAACTAAAGCACCTTACTTATATTGTTTTAGTGTTTGCGTCAAATCTTTCTGAATCAATTTTATCAGAGAGGATGGTTTTATTACTTTCACATTCGTTCCCATTCCAAGAATATCACGTATGAGTTCTGGTGTAACCCCGACTTCTAGAGACACTCGTATTTCATGCGCATCATCCACCAATGTTATCTGAGTTTCATGCATGGGTTGATTTAAGATATATTGGCCATATACAGAGGAGAAAGACAGCTCAATCAATTCTGGCTGACTTTCAAAAGTAGTGATACCGTATGCATGTTTAAAATAAATTTGATGATCGAAATCGTGACTGTATCGATACTTATCTTTAGTTATTTTTAACTTACTCATTCTATCCAAGCCATAAATCGAAATCAAATTTTTTCTATCTGTTAGGCCAATCAGATACCAACGATTTCGATACTCTTTTAATAAATAAGGATGAACCAATAATTCCTTCCCCTCCGAACTATTATATTTTTGATATACAAAAGAAACCACCTCGTGCTCCTTAATCGCTGAAAGCAATAGAGAGAGCCACTCTCCACCCTTGAAATAGGGTATTTTTTCAATTTGAATAATCTTTTTACTTTCTGCTTCCTTAAAAAGATCACGAATTGAAATAGTGTTTAAAATTTTATCAACTGCATCATCGAATTGAGCAAAAATTCCCACCCCTTTATACTGCTGGAGCACAGAGGTAGCAAACTCTATCGCTTGAATGTCTTTATTTGTAAGTGAAACGGAGGCAATGGTGAAATTTGGATCAGTATAGTGATACCCACCTTCTTTTTTGCTAAATTTTATCGGAGCATTATATCCCAATGCTTCGTCCTCCTTCATTGATTTAATATCTGAGACAATAGTGCGTAAGGAAAAGCTTTTACCCAACTTATCTTCAAAAACATTCATTAAAGTTTGCGAGTTAGGAAAGGGGCTTCTCGTATTTCTGAGACACTGATCAATCAGGCGATATCTTATAAAGGCTTCTTTATTAACTGGCATTTTTTCGTTGATTCGTTAAATATTCCAAAAATAAGGCAATCTGTTGCTAAAATCTATTCTTAGCCAAGCGAAGATGCGAACAAATAGGTTAAAATACTATAATATTGCATTAAGACAGTATCAATCAACGTTTACTCTAATCTATCAGAATATAAATTAAAATGAAGCAATTACAGATTCTATTTATCACATTATTATTCAGCGCTGTCTCTTTTGCACAGAGCCTCGATAGTCCTACACCGAGTATTGAGAAAGCAAAAACCTATTTAAATAAAAAGCAAGATAGAATTGTTATAAACTTTAATTTCGACAATTGGTTTCACCAAGAAACAGGTGGATTTACCACCAAATGGTATTCAAGAGGTCTTGATATCTATTTTATGTATGATTTACCCATCAAAAAGTCTCCAGTAAGTTTTGCGCCAGGTATTGGCTTCAGCACCTCAAACATCTACCACAATTCAGAGTTCATAGTAGATAACACAACGGGAGTTGCTAGCTTTGTCCCATTTAGTAATTATACAGCAAATTTTAAATTAGTTAAATTCACCACCAATTATATCGATATTCCTCTGGAACTTAGATTTAGAACCAAACCATTGGCTGGAGATTTGCGATTTAAAGTTGGTGTTGGATTCAAAGTTGGTATTCAAATTGGAGCATATACTAAACAAAAAAGGAATGACTTGAGTCCAGATGCTACCTACCAAAGAATGACCACAAAAGGTTTTAAAAATCAAGTGAATTTGTTTCGTGCAGGACCTACCTTTAGATTAGGCTATGGCCCTGTTAATTTGAATATGTTCCTAAATGTCATTTCTGTCTTCAAGAAAGGCAAAGGTCCGGATGTAATGCCATTTAGTGCAGGCATATCTTTCAATGGACTATAAAATCTAAAAATAAGATAATCTACAAATGAAAGGCCTCCCATGGAGTCTTTTTTGGCGTTGCATGGCTTTCAATAAAATAGTTCATGCAAAGCCCTTTCACCAAAACACCATTGCCGGGCCTTCTCTCGCACGCGGTGCTCCTAACAGTCCCTAACGCATCATTCCCGTCAGAAGCTCATCAGCATTCATTTAAAATTTAGTATTTTGAAAGAGGCAATTATAAATAGTATTTATTTTAGTATCTGAATTGTACCTATATAGATACGCTCAAATTAAACTACATTATCACTAAAACAAACTAGGCGTCTCTTACGAGACGCCTAGCTGCTTACCTAAAACCCTTACACGAAAATCGTCAATTATTCATTGACAATACAAATGTAAAGAGAAAATTGAATTTTTCAAATACTAAAGTTGATATAATTTGTTAAAATAATTGAATAGGAAAAAACCTCCTATCGATTTGTTGCTATGACAGATATTTACCTACTATTGGCATTCTACGTCCAACTCCAAAAGCACATGTTGAAACACGCAAAACTGGCGGCATCTGATATCTTTTCCACTCTGAAGTATTCACCATCCTTAGTATTCGGTCTACCAAATTTGAATCAAATCCCATGATTTTAATTTCTTTTGGACCTCTTCTTTTTTCAATGTATTGATATAAGATTTGATCAAGAATATCATACTCGGGTAAAGAATCTGCATCCTTTTGACCTGGCCTTAACTCGGCTGAAGGAGCCTTAGTTAGAATATTTAGTGGAATAATTTCTTTATCTTGATTGATGAAGGAACAAATTTTATAAACCTCTGTTTTATAGACATCTCCAAGCACAGCCAATCCTCCACACATATCGCCATACAAAGTACCATAACCCACTGCCGCTTCGCTTTTATTAGTAGTATTCAGTAAAATATAGCCAAACTTATTACTCATAGCCATTAAAACAACTGCTCTGCATCTCGCTTGAATATTTTCCTCAGTAAGACTAAATTCGAGTCCTTCAAATTGATGTTTTAACATCATTTCGAAGGTGTCGTATGCTGGTTTAATTGGAGTTATCTGATGTGCTGACCCTAAATTTTCGATCAATGCCAAAGAGTCTGATATAGAATGATCGCTTGAAAACTGCGACGGCAATAAAACACTTAATACATTTTCTTTGCCAAGAGCAGCTACTGCTAAACATAATACTAATGCGGAATCTACGCCACCCGACAAACCTAGTATTGCTCTTTTAAATCCCATTTTCCCAAAATAATCTCTGAGTCCCAGCACAAGTGCATCATGCATCAACTCATACTTTTTCTCTTCATAATCAGGCAAATTAATTGGCTTTATTGTATCCGAATCAAATGATTGAATTGATTCTTCAAAATGAGGTAGGCAGGCACAACATTCACCTTGCTTGTTGTACACCATTGAGCCACCATCAAAAACCAATTCTGTTTGAGCACCTACACTATTGCAATAAAAAATGGGGATACCATAGGTTACGGCATTTTGACTTAGCGTTTCTTGCCTCAACTTTGGATGACTATAATTGAAAGGTGAGGCAGATAAATTCAACATAAAATCTGGATTCAATTCTTTGAGTTTATCCATGGGAGCAAATGGATACATCGGATTATTGTTGCCTGCTGTAGTTAGGTTCCAGATATCTTCACAAATTGTAATCGCAATTTTTTTTCCTTTATACTCTACGCATTCAAAAAGAGTATTGGGTTCGAAGTAACGATACTCATCAAAGACATCATAAGTTGGTAGCAACGTCTTATGAACAACTTTTACTATTTTCTTATCTGCTAAAAACCAAGCAGAATTATGCAAATCTTTGCCTTCTAGCTTGGGATTTTTGCTTGGTCCGCCGACCACTATTGCTATTCCTTCTGTATGCTCCACCAATAGCTGAATAGCGTTTTCGCATCGCTCTACAAAATCGTTAAACTCTAAGAAATCACGTGGTGGATAACCGCAAATAGCAAGTTCACTAAACAATACTAAATCAGCCATTTCAGCTTTTGCAAATGCAATTGCCTCAATAATTTTATTTGTGTTTCGTTCAAAGTTACCAATATGATAATTTTGTTGTGCTATACTTATCTTCATTCAAACAATTAATTTAACTAACAGAGCCCAAAGATAAGGTATCTCAGTACCTTCCATTATCAATATCCTCTTTTTAAATAAAAAACATCAGAATAGAATACCAATTCGAAATGAGAAATAACTAAGAAAAACCTGGTCATCCAAGAGTCCAGTAGCTTTGCCTTTATAGTCCTTTGACGTACTATCTTTAACGTGATTAAAAAATGCATATTTAAAGATAACACCTGCAATAAAAGAGGTTTTTCCGCTTATGTTATATTCAATTCCAGCACCCACATGTGTGGCAAGATTAAAAAAATTAACACGAGAGCCATACACTTTAATTTGTGTTTTTGTTGAATCATCAAAGTCATTATTGTAATTTCCTCGTGCAGACAAAAGGAACATTGGAGTTAAACCTAATTCTCCATATGCCGTAATTTTTTTAAACTCATTAGTTCTGAGTTTTAGACCTAAGGGCAACTCTAAAAATTGTGTTGTGTACTTATGATTTAAAGGTCTTGCATTTCCGAAGGTGTCGGGGAGATTATAGTTCAGATTGACACCCAAATAATCAAAATATATCCCTGTACTAAAACCATAATTTGTTGCAAAGTATCTATCAACTTGCAAACCCGCTTGAAACCCTCCTCTTGCTCCTTTATTATCTGTTTGAGCACCTGGGGCACGAGCAAAAGAAATTATAGGATTAAAATTAATACCAAGCCTTGTTTTGTCGCCCAAAAAACCGTTTGCTCCACTTCCTGCCTTGGCAAAAACTCCTATTTCTGACAATGCCAATAAAATAAAGAAGAGCATTGATTGTCTGTATATCATTTTTTTCATTATTCTGAAAATTGAACAATAAAACTAATCAAAATTAAGTTAAACTTGTGTTTAAATTCTGAAAGTAGATTCTATGTTTCTAATTCCTAAAAAACACATCATTGCTTTATCTTTTGTTGTTTTCATTAGCCTACTACTAGGGGCTTGTCAATGTGGAAACAAGAAATCCAAACCAGACATCAGCAAAATAAATATATCAATAGAGACACTTCGTTTTGATAAGGATTTCCAAACAATGGACACCAATCATATGGAACAAAGTTTGGCGGCGCTAGAAAAAAAATATGACATCTATTATGATGTTTATGTGCATGACATTATGAAATTTGGATACAGAAGAGATAGTTCAGGTTATTTAGCAGCAAATATAAAAGGCTATTTACGAAATGGTGACATGAAAGGCCTGTATGATACGGTACAGCAACGATTTCCCAATTTAAATCTATTTGAAAAGGAGCTTAAAAATTCATTTCAATTTGCTAGATTTTATTGTCCTTCCGTAAAGTTGCCATCTAAATTTGCGACATGTATTGGCGGTTTAAATATGGGTGCATTTACCATAGACACAGATTATGTAAGTGTTGGACTCGATTTGTTTTTAGGAGAAAAATTCGTGCACTACGATGTATTTCCGCAATATATTTCTGCTAAATTTATTCCGCAATTGATGTTGCCAAACATGATGAAAGCCATCTATAACAACAACTATGGAAATCCTTATACCTCAAAAGGTAATGTAATTAATACAATGATAGAAATTGGAAAGCAACAATATTTCCTTGAAAAAGTCTTGCCTGACGTATCAGCCGAATATTTATTTGCCTATTCAAGTGATCAGCTAAAATGGTGTGAGGCAAGTGAAAAATCTATCTGGCAATTCCTATCTGACAAGGATGACTTTTATAAAGAGCGTGATGAGGATGTTAGACATTATATTGGGGAACAACCTTCGACACCTGGAATGCCGCCAGAAGGACCAGGTAATATAGGGGCCTGGGTTGGATACAAGGTGGTATCTGCTTATATGCAAAGTATGAATTTCAAACCGACGATAGAACAATTGATACAAACTGACCCTAAAGAAATTCTTGCGAAAAGTAAGTATAAGCCTTAATTGTGAAGAATAGGAAAGAACAAAACTTGGTTAGTTCATTTTTTCTATTGTAGACAAAACAAATTTTGGTATTTCTACTTTGAATTTTTCTCCTGTATTGCAGTTTTCGAAAACATAATAACCGTGCATGGCGCCAAAATCGCTTTTTAAATTAGAACCCGATACGTATTGGTAACGTGATTCTGGATGCAATACAGGCTGACAACCAACAACGCCAATACCTTCTACCTCACTTTTTTCGCCAACAGAATCAAAGACATACCAATGTCTACTCACCAATTGAACAGGGAAGTCGTTGTGGTTTTCTAAAGTAATTCTATATGCAAAAACAAAACGACCATTTGAAGGGTCGCTAATCTTGTCTTGATAGCCCATTTCTACAACAACTCGAAGACCTAGTGTAATTTTTGTTAACATCGTTTAGTAAAAATAAAAATTAAAATGCACAGAAACAAATTTAATTCAAAAATTCTTTAACCAAGTCATATGCCTCCTGACAAGCTTTTTCTAGATTGTCATTCAGAACCACCTTATCAAATTTATCTTTATAAGTCAGCTCTAATGATGCCTTGGTAATTCTTTTCTTCAGACTCTCTTCACTTTCAGTATTTCTTTGAGTCAGTCTTTCAATGAGTGTATTGAGAGTAGGAGGTTGTATAAAAATAGTTAGTGCTTGGCCTTGATATTGTTTCTTCAAGTTGAGGGCCCCCAATACATCTATGTCAAAAAGTACTGCCTTATCTTCATTCCATAATCTTTGAAGTTCCTCCTTTAAAGTTCCGTAAAAGCTGCCTTGATAGACCTCTTCATATTCTACAAATTCAGATTTCTCTATCTTCTTTTTAAACTCCTCACTTCCAATAAAGTAATAATCTACCCCCTCTATCTCACCAGATCGTCTGTCTCTAGTGCACGCAGAAACCGAAAAGTCAAGTGGCAAATCTGATTCCATTAAACTTTTCACAATGGTAGTTTTACCTGCCCCAGAAGGTGCTGTTATGATCACTAATCGACCTTTCATCTCTGTTTGACTTGTTTGTGCTAACATATAATTTCTTGGATATTAAATTGACTCAGATAATAACATAAAGGCATAATTGAGTTTAATAAAAATCTATTATGGATTTCTCTCGCCGTCATTCACATCGCTATTCAGATGATTGTTTTTTGACTTACAAAACATTGTTTAGTTGTTCCTTAATTTTTTCAAGCTCATCTTTCATCTGAACTACCAATTTTTGTAAATCTTTATCATTGGCTTTAGAGCCAATCGTGTTTATCTCTCGTCCCATTTCTTGTGAAACAAACGCTAATTTTCTTCCTTTTAAACCAATATCTTCATTCAAAATTTCGAAGAAATATTGACAATGTGACTTTAATCTCACTACTTCTTCAGTAATGTCTAAGCGTTCTAAATAATAAATCATTTCCTGCTCTAAGCGATTGCTATCTATATTTGCGTTATTTTGAATTGCCAACAAATTTTCTTGTAAGCTTTCTCTTATTATCTTTGTTCTTCTCGGTTCTTCTTTCTCAATTGCTGCAAGATTTTCAAGAATCAGATTGACACGGCTCAGCACTTCTTTTTCCAAAACATTCCCTTCGGTCAATCTAAACAATTTCATCTCCTCTAATGACTTATTTAGCAAATCAAAGATTTCAGTTTTAACTTCCTCAGCTTTTGTTTCTTGCGAATTTTGAATAACCCCTGGTAATTTCAAAGCGCTGTCTAATACCCCATGTTTAGATGTGTTTGTTTCGTCACAAATAGAATTCAATTGAGCAAGGTAATTCTTCAGAAGGGTTGTATTTACAGTGTTATTGAGATCAGTTTGTGTCTCCTCTATCAAAATGCTTACATCAACCTTACCTCTTTCCAAAGAATTATTGATATGATTACGCCAAACAAACTCAAACTGACGGTAGGCGGAGGGGAATTTCATATTTAGTTCGAGTCCTTTGCTATTTAGGGAGCGCATTTCGATAGTTATGTTTCGGCCTTCTTTCATCAAAGATGATTTGCCGTAACCAGTCATGGAATATATCATTTCTACAATTTTGATTAAACAATTATTGATTGAATACTTGCATCAATCAGTTACAAATTAAAGGCTTTTTTCAATAATACTGATAAAAAGAAAGCCCATGTGATGATTCATGGGCTTTATATTACTCAAATTAAAAGGACTAAATACTTTCTACATTACGATTGATAAAAGCGGTTAGATGACTGCCTTTTAGCATGCCTTGTTGCAATAATGCTAAATCATACAAATTTTTAATCATTGCTACTTTTTCATCGGAATTTAATAATTTCGTTGCAATTGGATGGTTTGTGTTCACCACCAAGTTAAATGACTCCGGCATATTACCCATAAAAGAGTACATTCCACCACCGCCCATTTTGCTCATGTCTGTCATTCGTCTCATAAATTCATTTTTAGTAATCAATACTGGCATATCATCTGGCGACAACGCTTTGAGCTCAACACTAACGCCTTCAGTTGGTACGTTTTCTTGAAACACCTTTTTCAATGTCTCCTCTTCTTCTGAAGACAGAACCGAAATCAATACTTCATCTTTTTCAATAATTTTATCAAAAGTATCTGCATCTACACGCGAGAATTTATAGTCTGAATTTTTTGACTCCATGTGTTGTATGAAATGTTGGTCTATCATTTCGTCGAATGCTAGTACATCGTATCCCTTTTTGCTTGCCGCTTGTATATAGGCGTCTTGCAATTCTTTATCTGTAGTATATAAAATTACAATTTTTCCATTCTTATCTTTTTGTAATGACTCGATGGCGCTTTTATATTCTTCTAAAGTGAATAATTTTTTATCAATATTCTCATATAAACAAAAATCTTTCGCTCTTTCATAAAACTTATCATCGCTAATGATGCCGTACTTTACAAAGAGTCCGATGCTTCCCCACTTTGCTTCATAACTTGTTCTTTCGTTCTTGAACAACTCACCCAACTTATCAGCCACTTTTTTACTGATATGAGAAGTAATTTTTTTGACATTTGAGTCACTCTGCAAATAGCTACGAGATACGTTTAATGGAATGTCTGGAGAATCTAATATTCCATGCATCATCATTAAGTATTCAGGAACTATCTGCTCTACATTATCTGTAACAAATACCTGATTGCTATATAATTGAATTTTATTCTTTTGTACTTCGTAGGTTTTTTTCAATTTCGGGAAATACAAAATACCCGTTAGTTTGAATGGGAAATCAACGTTTAAATGAATCCAAAACAAAGGATCTTCCGTAAATGGATATAACTCACGATAAAATTTCAGATAATCTTCGTCTTTTAGATCCGCTGGAGCAAGCGTCCAAGCAGGTGTTGGATTATTGATAATCTTATCTTTCTTAACTTTAATTTCTTTGTCTTCTGCATCCTTTTCTGTAATTTCTTCTTCACCAAACTTGATGGGAATAGGTAAGAATTTACAATATTTGTTCAACAAATCTCCAATCTTATGTTCATCGGCAAATTCAATAGATTCTTCCGAAATGTGAAGTACAATATCCGTACCTCTGGTCGTTTTATCTGAGGAGGTCATTTCAAATTCAGGACTGCCATCGCATGACCATTTTACGGCTGGCTCATCTTTGTATGATTTTGAAATAATTTCAACCTTTTCTGACACCATAAATGCAGAATAAAATCCCAATCCAAAATGTCCAATGATATTAATACCACCTTCCACATTTTTAAATTTTTCTATAAATTCTTCGGCAGAAGAGAAAGCAACTTGATTGATATACTTTTCAATCTCTTCAGCAGTCATACCAATTCCTTTGTCGGAAATAGTTACGGTCTTTTCTTCTTTATTCACTTTCACTTCGATAGCAAAATCTCCAAGCTCCTCCTTTAATTCACCGGCACTAGCCAACTTCTTCACTTTTTGAGTAGCGTCTACGGCATTAGAGATTAATTCACGTAGAAAAATCTCATGGTCACTATACAAGAACTTTTTGATAATTGGAAAAATATTTTCCGTGTTTACATTAATTTTCCCTTTTTGAGTTGTCATTCTATAATTATTTTGTGATTAAGTTTTGATATTGATATTATGCATGTCTTCAAACAATATGCCATTGAAGATAGCTCTGACAAATTGACTGAAATTTTCAGTCAATGACAAGCAGGTTTCAAGGCAAAAAACTATCTTTGTAGAACAAACACTATTCAAACTTGCAGTTTAAAACAAGCTTTCAAAGATATAGATAGTTAATGACATAGAATACAACAGCCCAATGGATTAGCGATAAAAAAACCTTCGCAAAGTATTACGGAGGTTAATTTATCAATGTTTTGAACCGTTTATTTATGATCCCATTTAAAGGTATCTAAATTCTTTACTGACTCCTTTAACAAGTCGATGGAACCGCGTATATCATCCTTGTCGCACATCTCTATCACCTGATGAATATTTCTTGTTGGGATAGACACAGCACCAGCAATAGTTCCATTCTTTGCCATTTTTTGCATGCCTGCCGTATCAGTTCCGCCGGCAGTTAAAATTTCAAGCTGGTATTTAATTTTCTTCTTTGTTGCTACTTGTTTCATGTATTCCACCATTCTTACATCACAAATCACCGAAGCGTCCATCACTTTGATAGCTGTGCCTTTTCCTAATTCTGTAATCATCTCATGAGGAGGAGCGCCTGGTGTATCGTTTGCGATTGTAGTGTCTAAACCAAAACTAAAGTCTGGATTGATGTGATGGCCTGCTACCAATGCACCTCGCAATCCAACCTCTTCCTGCACGGTAAAAACACCATAAAAATCAAAAGGAATTTTTTCTTTTTTCAATTCTTTCAAGACTTCAATTAAAATAAAAACAGACACTCTGTTGTCTAATGATTTTACATTCACATTGTTTCCCATCTCAATCAAGGCACGCTCTCTAGTGATAGGGTCTCCGATACCTACTAATTTATCAACCTCAGCTTTGGGTAATCCAAGATCAATAAAATAATCTTTGATTTGAGGAATCTTTGCACGCTCTTCTGGAGTCATTACGTGAATCGGCTTAGCACCCATTACTCCAATTAGATTTTTCTTGCCATGAACGATAACACGCTGTGCTGTTAATGTTTTTGGGTCAAAGCCTCCTATTGTATGAAAACGAATAAATCCTTTTTCGTCAATATGTGTTACCATAAAACCTATTTCGTCCATATGTGCGGCTGCCATCACCCTTTTGGCACTGGACTTGCCTTTTTTCAAGGCGATTAAGTTACCCATATGATCGGTATACATTTCGTCGACAATACCTTTCAATTCCTTCTTTACAAAATTCCTGACGTCGTGCTCAAATCCTGACGTACCTGGTATTTCACATATTTGTGCTAATAATTTTACATTGATTGCCATAAGAATTGTTTTGTTTAAATAATTGTTAATTTTTTATATCCAAAATAAAAGTATAATAAATCCATTTGAACGTCGTATTTTTTGACTTAGCACACACATTTTTAACCTTGCTTTGCACCTCAATAAACTTCGGTCACTTTAACCATATTCGTTCTCCCTTGTGCCTTCAAGGGCATACTAGCACAATTGATAACAAAGTCTCCTTTCTCTAGGAATTTTTTCTTTTTTAAGATTGAAATCAGGTCATCAATTGTTTCATCAGTATCTTTTTCTTTATCATAAAAAAGAGCTTCGACACCCCAACAAATATTTAAAGTACGAAGCATGTCTTTACTATTTGTAAATAAATAAATTTTTGCTTTGGGCCTATAACTACTTACCACAAAACCTGTATAGCCACTAACTGTTACGCCTAAGATAGCACGAGCATTGATATCTTTAGCGATTCTTACGGCACTGTAACAAATTCTATCTGATACATAGGTTGGAGACTTTTTTTCTGCAGCATGATCATTATCGAATAAGATGTTTGACTTCTCAATATTTCTTATAATTTTCTCTACAGTTTCAATCACCTTTACGGGATATTTTCCAACAGAAGTTTCAGCACTAAGCATAACGGCATCTGCGCCATCGATCAATGCATTGGCAACGTCTGTAATTTCTGCTCGAGTTGGCGTTGGACTAGAAATCATACTCTCCATCATTTGTGTTGCGACCACCACCGGCTTCGCAGCTTTGATGCACTTTTTTATAATATCTTTTTGAATAAGCGGCATTCTTTCAATAGGCATTTCCACGCCCAAATCACCCCGAGCTACCATTATAGCGTCAGAGACCTGAATGATTTCGTCAATTCTTTCAACTGCTTCAGGTTTTTCAATCTTAGAAATCACTTTAATGAATTTCTTTTTTTTATCGATTAAAGATTTCAAATGAACAACGTCATCAGGCGAACGAACGAACGAAAGTGCTATCCAATTGGCATCTTGACCTACTGCGAATTTCAAATCCTTAATATCTTTTTCAGTAAGAGAAGGAACAGTTGTTTTTGTATTTGGGAAATTGACTCCTTTTTTAGAACTCAAGATTCCGCCTGCTATCACCTTTGCTTTTACTTTTTTCTTTTTATCTGTTTCGATAATTTTCAATTGCAACTTTCCATCGTCCATTAAAATGATCTCTCCAGCGTTAACATCCTGAGCTAACTGATCGTAGCTGATAAAAATTTTATTTGAAGTAGTGATGCATTCTTTGTTAGTTAGCTCCACAATGCTCCCTTCTAATAGTTGTACTGAATTATTTTCGACCTCGCCCACCCTAATTTTAGGGCCTTGCAAATCAGCTAGTATTGCTACATTAAAACCAAATTGCTCATTAATTTTTTTGACCAAATCCATCCCTGCCTTATGAAATTCATGGGTACCATGCGAGAAGTTAAAGCGCATCACATCCACTCCCGCCTTAATGATATCATACATTGAATCTTTTGTATTGCATGCTGGTCCGAAAGTAGCTATAATTTTTGTTCGACTATTTTGTGCTTTCATAAATTTAAATTTTATCTGCTATTTTGCTGTATCATTTTCAAAAATAAAATGTTCCATCCCGTTAAATTCTTTTCCATCTACCTCGATGAAATGCTCAATGATTTTAATGTTTTGTAGCGCCTTTTTAACAAGCAATAACTCTGACTTAAGTATTTCGCCTTCTACCAATAGAAAGTAATCTACATTTTTCATTGATTTAATGAATATTTCTCCGTTACACTTATTATTTATAAGATGGAAATTACTAATAGAAAGAATATTCTCCCCACAAAATCGATTCATAATAAAATTTTGATTTCTTCTTTTATTCTCGATAGTCACATCCTCCTTTGGTATTAAATTTAGAGGAAGTTCCTTGTTCAAAAAATGACAAATTCTATAATCTTTAGCCGAGCTACTGATGCCAAAGACACAGAACAGATATTTGTTATCGACTTTTAAGAGTTTTTTTGCCAAGTATTTATATCCTATAATTGAGTTCAAAGGTAATAATTTCAATGGAATTAAATCCATAGCTCACCTAAAATAACTACAGGGAGGCGACTTTTGCGAAGGACTTGGTAGAGTTATCGAATGCAAATGTTACTTTAGATGTTTCACTTAGCCTATAAACAATAGATGGCCAAAGATTTAAGTATAATCATTGATCCGTTTTAGAAGAAAATTGTTCTTAATTGCATTAAAAAGTACATTTGATGAGAAAAAGTTTAATTTTGCAATCACATTTTTTAAAAACCAAAACTTAAAAACAAAAAAATGGCAACTATAGCAGAAAGAGTTAAGAAAATTATTGTTGAGAAATTAGGTGCTGACGAAACTGAAGTTACCAATGAGGCGAGCTTCACAAATGACTTGGGTGCTGATTCATTAGACACAGTAGAATTAATCATGGAATTTGAAAAAGAATTTAATATTTCTATTCCTGATGAACAAGCAGAAACAATTGCGACAGTAGGTGATGCAATCACTTACCTAGAAAGTAACGTGAAGTAATTTTTCGGAATTAATAAACTAATGATATGCAGCTAAAACGTGTTGTCGTAACCGGATTAGGTGCCATAACACCGATAGGTAATACGGCTTCTCAATATTGGGAGGCCTTACTTAATGGGGTTAGTGGTTGTGATACAATTACAAATTTTGATGCTTCTAAATTCAAAACACGAATTGCTTGTGAAGTTAAAAACTTCAATGTGGGTGACTATTTTGAAGTTAAAGAAGCCAAGCGTTTGGATAGATTTAGTCAATTTGGCCTGATTGCCGCCTCGGAAGCCATAGAAGATTCAGGACTCCATCTAGCTGGTATCAATAAAGACCGAGTTGGTGTTATTTGGGGTAGTGGTATTGGCGGATTATCTATTTTTCAAAATGAGATAAGAGATTTTTTTAAAGGAGATGGAACCCCACGTTTCAATCCTTTTTTTATTCCGAAAATGATTATTGATATTTGTCCTGGGCATATCAGTATGAAGTACGGATTCAGAGGAATGAACTACGCAACTGTTGCTGCATGCGCTTCTTCGACCAACGCACTCATAGACGCATTTAATTATATCAGGTTAGGCAAGGCTAATGCCATTGTTACAGGTGGCTCAGAAGCTCCCATAACAGAAGGCGGCGTTGGTGGTTTTAGCGCTATGAAAGCGATGAGTGAAAGAAATGATGATCCCAAGACAGCCTCTAGACCCTTCGATGCAGAGCGTGATGGATTTGTTGCAGGAGAAGGCGCAGCAGGAATTGTTTTAGAGGAATACGAACACGCAATAGCAAGAGGAGCGAAAATCTATGCAGAAATGATTGGGGGAGGTATGAGTGCAGATGCCTACCATTTGACCGCTCCAGACCCAAGTGGACAAGGAGTTTTTCTTGTTTTAAATGATGCCCTAAATGATGCAGGAATCGATAAATCTTCTGTAGATTACGTAAATGTGCATGGCACCTCGACCCCATTGGGGGATGTGGCGGAGCTCAAAGCCTTACAAGAGGTGTTTGGTGAATACGCTTTCAAAATGAATATCAGCTCAACAAAATCCATGACTGGTCACTTGCTTGGAGCTGCTGGTGCTATCGAGGCAGCAGCAACGATTTTGGCGATTAAGAATAATATGATTCCTCCAACCATAAATCATCACACAGCAGATCCTGACATTGATTCAAAATTAAATCTCACGCTTAATAAAGCACAAGCTAGAGAGGTGAACGTTGCCTTAAGTAACACTTTTGGTTTTGGAGGACATAATGCAACTGTTGTCTTCAAGAAATTCATCGCTTAATATATCCAAACTTGTCTTTACTAGCAAATCTTTTACTTCTATCTGGGAATGAAAAAAAGCTTCGGAAGTATATTTGGCATACTACAGGTTTTGCACCTTCAAGAATTCATCTTTACAAACAGGCGATGCAGCATCGCAGTCGTCAGAATATGGAAACGAAAAACAATGAGCGACTAGAATATCTAGGCGATAGTGTTTTAAATACCATTGTTGCGGACTATCTATTTTTTAAATATCCAAACAAGGAGGAAGGTTTTCTGACTGAAATGCGCAGTAAAATGGTGAAAAGAACTAGGTTAAATGCTTTGGCAGAAGAAATACATTTACATCAATTCTTAAGATACGAAAAACATAATATTGACATCAGTAGAAGTGATGTGCTAGGTGATGCTTTAGAGGCATTTATTGGTGCCTTATATGTCGATAAAGGTTATGCTAAAACCCAAAAATTCATTCTAGATAAATTAATAAAAAACCTGATGGACATTGAAAAGATGGCTGAAGAGAATACGAATTTCAAAGGCACCTTATTGACCAAATCACAACGCGAAAACATTTCTTTAGAATACAAATTATCTGAAACAAAAAGCAATGGCAAACAAAATATTTTTATAATAGAAGTTTGGTATAATGACATTTTAATAAGCCAAGCCCAAGGCTTCACTAAAAAGGATGCAGAACAAGAAGCTGCAAGAATTGCAATAGATAAATTGAGATAATCCGTATTCCATTTATTAACTTATTCACTATGGAATCATGTAACCATGAAGACCTATCATAAGTCTAGACAGTCATAATTTCTTTATCTTTTACCTCCACTATTTTATCGATAACAACACTAAAATCGTTGGTCATCTTTTGTACTTTATCTTCTCCGTCTTTAGCTAGATCTTCAGCTAGTCCATCCTTCTGCAACTTTTTTATGGATTCATTAGCATCTCTTCTTTGATTTCTGATCGAAACTTTGGCCTGCTCTGCATATACTTTAACTTGCTTCACCAAATCTTTTCTTCTGTCCTCAGTCAATGGAGGTAAAAACATTCGTATAGTTTCTCCATCATTTTGTGGATTCAATCCGATATTTGCCATCATTATAGCACGTTCGATACCTGGTAAAAGTGACTTATCCCAAGGCTGGATAGATAGTGTTTTAGCATCTGGTGTTAAGATATTTCCTAGCTGACTTAATGGAGTCATTGCACCATAGGCGTCTGCAACAATCCCGTCTAGCAAGCCTGAATGTGCCTTTCCAGCTCTCACTTTCTGAAGTTCGTTCCTCAGATGCTCTATCGCTTTATCCATCTGTGCTTTTGTGTCATTGACACACTTATTTAGTTCTTCTGACATAATTATTAAATTTATATTCTAAAATTGATATTTCCTTTATGATAAAAATTTCTGTTCGAGTAATTTAGATATACCCTAAGAAACAAATGTTCCTAGTTCTTGACCTTGCATTAACTTCGACAAGTTTCCACGAGTATTCATGTCAAAAACAATGATAGGTAGTTTATTCTCCTGACATAAGGTGAAGGCTGTCATATCCATAATATTTAGTCTTTTATCTAAGGCCTCTGAGAAAGATAGCGTCTTATACTTAGTGGCTGTTGCATCTTTTTCTGGATCAGCTGTGTAAATACCATCTACCCTTGTGCCTTTTAAAATAACATCTGCTTCTATCTCAATGGCTCTTAAGGCAGCTGCAGTATCAGTGGTAAAATAAGGATTTCCTGTGCCGGCTCCAAAGATAATAACCCTATTTTTTTCTAAATGTCGCATAGCTCTTCTTCGAATATAAGGTTCTGCTACTTCTTTAATTTCAAATGCCGTCATCAATCGAGTAATTACACCTGTTTTTTCTAATCCACTTTGTAAAGCCATACCATTAATCACAGTAGCCATCATTCCCATGTAATCTCCCTGCACTTTATCAAGCCCATTCTCTTCTGCATCCATGCCTCTAAAAATATTTCCTCCACCAATAACGATGGCCACCTCTACACCAAGTCCAACAATCTCTTTGATATCCTCTGCATACTGCTTTACCATGACTGGATCAATTCCAAATTGCTTGCTTCCCATCAGCGATTCACCGCTTAACTTAAGTAAAATTCTATTGTACTTCATCGGTTTATATTTTTATGGTGACACAAAAAAAGCATCGCTTTACAGGATGCCTAATTATATGTTTTTTTAGTTTTTCATTCTAAAGCACAAAGTTACTAAAGACTTTTGTAATCTGTTTAAAATAATGGGATTTTTATAGAAACACCAATAATCAAATTCAAATAATGCTAGAAATTTAGAAACGAAAAAATCATTCACAAACTAGACTGCCCAGAATGGTTTTATGAAAAGATTTACGAATGGTATGGGGCTATTCTTCTAAATCGCTCAGAAAACTATCGCTCATCATCATATCCATGATATCGCTAAAGTCACTTCCATTGAGCATATTACTTTTTGCAATTTGTGAACACTCTGCCAATCCGTGAAGAATCAACTCCTTGACAAAAAGCTCATTATTGGTACTTAGTAAAGACCCTGCATGTAGAGACAAGTCGTTTAGGTTAAAAACATTTTCCAATATCTTTTGATACGCTACATTTGTTATGTTATTCATTAACGTAACATTGTTTCCCTCTGAAAAACCTTTTAAAATATTGCTATATGGGTTTATAGATTTACTCTTCTTTGCTTGCTTTGTTGAAGGATCAGGAAAATACTTTGTGAAAACTGTCCTTATTGCTTTTCTAATTAAATTCTGAGCCACCATGTAGGATCCTTCCTGCTCGCCTTCATACACCAACTCTATTTTACCAGTTATTGATGGAATGACAGCGTCAAAATCTCCTATTCGGACCACCGTATTTTTTTCGTTATTGATGATAATTCTTCTTTCTGCTGCTGATATCAAATTTTCGTAGGCAGAAATCGTTAATCTAGCTGAAACACCACTCTTTGCATCGACATATTCGCTACTTCTAGCTTCAATAGCAATTTGTTCAATCAACTCTTTTGCCAACTCTGGAACTTCAATACAACCGTTTTGAACTGGTAAGATTCTCGCTTCTTGTTGTGTAATTTCTCTAGAGATTTCAAGACTCTTTGGATAGTGCGTCAAAATTTGACTTTCGATTCTATCTTTCAAGGGAGTTACAATAGAGCCCCTATTTGTATAATCTTCAGGGTTTGCGGTGAACAGAAACTGAATATCGAGTGGCAACCGCAGCTTAAATCCTCGAATCTGAATATCTTCTTCCTGCAAAATATTGAATAATGAAACCTGAATTCTAGCTTGCAAATCTGGTAATTCATTAATGACAAAAATGCAACGATGAGACCTGGGTATCAATCCAAAATGAATCACTTTCTGATCACTAAAAGACAATTTATTTGCTGCTGCCTTAATGGGGTCAATATCTCCTATTAAGTCTGCTACAGAAACATCTGGTGTAGCTAGTTTTTCTGTATATCGCTCTGAACGATGCATCCATGAAATGGGTGTCTTATCGCCCAAAGCAAGAATCAATTCTTGAGCAAAAATTGAAATAGGTTGTAATGGATCATCATTAATTTCTGAACCTTTCACCACTGGAATATAGTCATCTAAAAGTTCTACCATCTGTCTAGCAATACGTGTTTTTGCTTGACCCCTCAAACCCAACAAAATAATGTTATGGCGAGACAAAATGGCTCTTTCTATTTCTGGAATAACAGTGTTTTCATATCCCATCACTCCTGCAAAAATTTTCTCCTTTTTTTGTAACTTAATAATCAAATTATCTCTGATTTCCTGTTTGATACTCTTAGGTAAATAACCGCTTTTTTTCAATTCACCCAGTGTGTTTATCGATGCTTGCTTCATAATAATATTTAATTTTTTTGATGGTCAGTTTTAGTGTATTTAGCGAACATTTTTCTTACGATTTCTTTCGTAATCTTCAAAGACAAAATCTCCTAGTCCGTTTAGACTCGTATAAAATGCTTTTCCTTGGTTTGTTTCAGTAAACTCTTGGACAAACTTTCTTAAATAGGGGTCTTCGGCAATCATGAATGTTGTAACAGGTATTTTTAATCTACGGCATTGTGCCGCCAAATTCAATGTCTTATTGACTACCTTTCGGTCTAATCCAAAACTATTTTGGTAATACTTATTTCCTTCCTTTAAACATGTTGGCTTCCCATCTGTGATCATGAATATTTGCTTATTATTATTCTTCTTACGCCTGAGAATATCCATTGCCAACTCCAAACCTGCTACAGTGTTTGTGTAATATGGACCAACTTGTAAATAAGGCAAATCTTTAATTTGAATCTGCCAAGCATCGTTTCCAAAAACAATGATATCTAATGTGTCTTTAGGATATCTTGTTAATATTAATTCGCTGAGGGCCATGGCCACTTTTTTAGCAGGCGTAATTCTATCTTCGCCGTACAATATCATGGAATGGCTAATATCAATCATTAGGACCGTCGACACCTGACTTTTATGCTCTGTCTCAATTACCTCTAGATCATTCTCTGTGAGCATAAAATCTTCGATACCATGATTTATTTGAGCGTTTTTTATACTTTCTGTCATAGCAATATGCTCGTGTCTATCGCCAAATTTATAGGATCTAATATCTCCTGTTGCTTCATCACCAGAGCCAGTATAATTTGTTTTATGATTCCCTTTTGGCGTCTTTTTCAACTTTCCAAATATTTGCTCTAGGGCTTGCTGACGAATTCCTATTTCCATTTTCGCTGTCATGATTATATCACCCTTCTCGCCCTCTTCTTTTATGAAACCGTTCTTTTTCAAGTCGTCTATAAAATCTCCGATACCGTATTTGTTATCTGTCAACTTATGTTCTTTATCCACCTCATTTAGCCAAGCGAGTGCTTCCGCCACATCACCACTTGTATAGGTCAACATTTCCTTAAAAACCTTCAATAACCTGTCAAACGGGACATCATTATTGTTCGTTTGTAAATATTTTGAAAAATTATAACCTTGCATATTTGTGAATTGTATAGAGTAATAAGATTCAAAACTAATAAACCTTTTGACCACTAAAAAAGTTTAATTAAAGTAACTTTACTTAATTATTTAATTATTTCAGATTGAAATGGTATAGAATCAATGGAATACCGAACATTGCAAATTTTTCTGGTGCTCATCATCAGATTTTTACGGTAAAGGTATTGGAAGACAGCATCTGTGTTTTGTTAAAAAACCAAAAGATTTATGCCTTTCGAGAAGAATGTCCTCACGCAGGAAAAAGCATGCTTCATAGTAGATGTGGAGTAGAAGAGGAAATTACCTGTCTTTCACATAATTTCAGATTCAGTCTCGTTGATGGACGATGCACCAATAATAATGAAGGTTATCGACTAAAACTACTAAAGACTAAAATTGAGGAGAATGGCGATATCCTTATTGAATTCTAGAGCTTATATTTTGCTCAATATTTCAGCTGCTTTCTTTAAAGTGTCTTCTCCCTTTGCAAAACAGAATCGAAGCACCTGGTTGTCCTCTTTGCTTTTATAAAAAACGGATAAAGGTACAGAAGCAATTTTATGCTCCTTGGTGAGTCGAATTGCAAATTCGGTATCCAATTCTTTACTGATTTTTTTATAGGAGAGCAGTTGAAAGTAGGTTCCTTTTGCAGGCAACACTTCAAACCTACTTTCCTTTAATGCTGATGTAAAGAAATCTCGTTTTTCTTGATAGAATTTATTGAGCTCGAGATAATCCTCACTTTCTTGCAAATACTCGGCTATTGCGTATTGAAAAGGTGTGTTCACAGAAAAGACCAGAAATTGATGAACTTTCCTAAACTCCTTCATCAAGTACTCTGGGGCAATGCAATAACCCATTTTCCAACCAGTGACATGATAAGTTTTCCCAAAAGAATAGACAGCGATACTTCGCTTAGCAAGCTTTTCATACCTCCATACACTCTCATGTATCACCTCATCAAAAACGATGTGTTCATACACCTCATCACTTAGAATCAAGATATCTGTATTCTCTGTAATTTTTTCCAAGGCTATCAAATCCTCTTTTTTTAATACTTTACCACTTGGGTTGTGTGGTGTATTAATTACAATCATCTTTGTTTTCGCTGTGATTAATTTCTTTACGTAATTCCAATCAATGGAATAGTTTGGAAATTGCAAAGGAACTGAAATAGGACTTCCACCTGCCATAAGAATAGCTGGAACATAGCAATCGTATGCGGGTTCAAAAACAATTACCTCGTCATCCTTATGAACGAAAGCACTGATTGCAGTATAAATTCCTTGAGTTCCTCCTGCTGTGATGGTAATTTCTGTCTCAGGATTCAGTAGGTGGTTATAACAACTTTCTATTTTTTTAGCAAGTAATTCTCTAAGCAGTGGCAATCCTGCCATAGGAGCGTATTGATTATGACCTGCTTTAATATGCTTAAACACTAGATCTTGAAGTTTATCCTTGCAAGAAAAATCTGGGAAGCCTTGCGAAAGATTTATTGCTTTATGTTCATTTGCCAATGCAGACATAATAGTAAAGATGGTGGTGCCAACTAGTGGAAGTTTTGATTTAAGATGCACCGGATACTGATTCATGGTTTATAGGGTATTAATTACATGATGATAGATTCTAAATTTTCTCATCAAAAATTTTAAAGAAATTTATCCAATTTCATTCTTTTCATGTCAGTGGTAATCTGCTTTATTTCTTGTTCCTGATCTCTACTGATAATAAGCAAAACATCTGGTGTATCTATAACACAAAAACCTTCTAATCCTTGAATCACTACTAGCTTTTTATCAGTTACAGAAATCATGTTTTCTGAGGAGTTGTAAATTTGAACCATATTTCCATCTACAGCATTATTCAAATAATCCTTATCATAAATTTCATAAATACCGCCCCAGGTACCAACATCACTCCATCCAAACTCTGCAGGAATTACAAAAACATTTTCGGCTTTTTCCATTACACCATAATCAATGCTAATGTTAGTACATTGAGAATAAGCTGTATCAATTGCCTCGTATTCATCCTCTGTATTGTAAGTCTTTTCTACATCCTTAAAAGCATCAATCATCTCTGGGAGATACTGCGCAAATGCTCTTAATATACTTTTTGCACTCCAAACAAACATCCCACTATTCCATAAAAAATCACCACTTCTTACAAAAGATTCTGCTATTTCTCTACTAGGTTTTTCTGTAAATGTCTTCACTCTTTTGACTTCTTCATCATAGTCCTTGTACTGAATATATCCATAACCAGTATCAGGTCTGGTAGGTTTGATTCCTAGAGTGACTAAGGCGTTGTTTTTTTCACAGAAGTTTGCCGCCTTATCTACAACATACAAATATTCTGACTCCTTCAATATGACATGGTCACTAGGCGCTACCACCATGATAGCTTTTGGATTTAGAGCATGAATCTTATGACATGCATACATTATACATGGAGCCGTATTTTTTCTACTTGGCTCTCTTAATATTTGTGCGTCATCTAATTCTGGGAGTTGAGCTTTGATTAGATCATAATAATCCTCGTTGGCAACAATATAAATATTTTCTTTTGGACAAATAGGAAGATACCGTTCGTACGTCATTTGAATCAATGTTTTCCCCATATTCAAAATATCTAAAAATTGCTTCGGCTTTGAAGAACGACTTAATGGCCAAAATCTACTTCCTATTCCACCAGCCATAATCACTGCATACATATTTTTATTCATCTATCAATCAATTTTACCTTTCTCTATATTGTTTTATTTCTAGTTAATATTTCTAAAAAATCTATTTTTCTTTTGGAAATACAAGCAAACCTAAGTAAATTTGGTCAAAATACAGGCCATTCGTTCAATTCTACCTAGCAATCCAATATCTTTTGTTCAAATATCTTCTTATTCCTAAATTTCTGTCTTTTGATTGAAGATAAAGAGAACTTATTGCTTATCAATTATGTAGTTAATAACAAAGTTTTGGATTACGAAAAAAAAGTGTAAATTAGTCATTAATAAATGATATGAGTACGATAGCAACACAATTAAGTCTCACAGAATCTTTACAAGAGTATTTTGGATTTAACAAGTTTAAAGGAACACAGGAAGAAATAATTGTTTCCCTGATGGAAGGGCATGATGTCTTTGTGATTATGCCTACTGGTGGTGGTAAGTCGCTATGCTACCAATTACCTGCATTACTAAGCGAAGGAGTAGCGATAATTGTTTCGCCATTAATTGCATTAATGAAGAACCAGGTAGACCTTGTAAGGAATTATAGTAGCAGTGACAATTTGGCCCACTTCTTAAATTCCTCCTTGAATAAAACTCAGATTAAACAAGTAAAAAGTGACATCATAAGTGGAGACACTAAACTTTTATTTGTTGCTCCAGAAACTTTGACAAAACAAGAGAATATAGATTTTTTTAAAGAGATTGAAATTTCATTTGTCGCTGTAGATGAAGCACATTGTATTTCCGAATGGGGTCACGATTTCAGACCAGAGTATAGACGTATTCGTGAAATCATCGAAGCCATCAATGATAGCATACCAATCATGGCTTTAACAGCCACAGCTACAGAAAAAGTTCAGTCAGATATTATGAAAACGCTCGACATGAAAGAACCTTCAATATTCATGTCCTCGTTTAATAGACCTAATCTTTACTATGAGATTCGACAAAAGAAAACAGATAGTTCTGCAGTAAAGCAGATCATACAACTAGTGAAGCAAAATAGCGGTAAATCTGGTATTATCTATGTCACCAATCGAAAGACAGCTGAAATAGTTGCACAAGCTTTAGTGGTGAATGGAATAAAAGCTGCCCCCTACCACGCAGGAATTGACAATAAAATAAGAAGCTCCACCCAAGATAAATTTCTAATGCAGGATATAGATGTTATTGTTGCAACTATTGCATTTGGAATGGGAATCGATAAACCTGACATTCGTTTTGTTATTCATTTTGATGTGCCGAAAAGCCTAGAAAACTATTACCAAGAAACAGGCAGGGCTGGTAGAGATGGATTGGAAGGTAAGTGTTATGCTTTCTTTAGTCACAAGGATATTACAAAGATAGAGAAGTTGATGAAGGATAAGACTGTGGCTGAAAAAGAGAGGGCCAATCAGCTTATTGACGAAACGATTGCTTATTGCGAATCAGCTCAGTGTAGAAGGAAATTTATATTACACTATTTTGGGGAAACTTACAATGAAGAGTCTTGTAATAAAATGTGCGATAATTGCGCAAATCCAAAAGATAGACAGGATGCCACCAAAGAAACCGTTGTGGTTTTAAAGACAATTGAGGAGATTAAAGAAAACCATGTGTTACAACATGTAGTTAACATTATGATCGGTAAAAAATCAAATGATGTAGCTGCGTTTAGGCATGAAAACCTTGCTGTATTTGGCACAGGGAAAGATAGAGATTTATATTATTGGAGTTCAATTGTTCGAAATGCATTGTTAGAAGGGCTTTTAAAGAAAGATATAGAACAATATGGCCTATTAAAAATAACAGAAAAAGGACATGCCTTTATTAACAAACCTTATGAGGTTAAGGTAGCAGTAGACACTAGTTTTGATACAGATACTGAAGAAGCTGCTCCAATGATTAGCGCTAGAGCGGTGAGCGATCCGATTTTATACAAGATGTTGGAGGATACTCGAAAGTTCGTAGCAAAAGCGAATCAATTACCTCCTTATGTGGTATTTCAGGATGTATCTTTAGAAGAAATGGCTATTCGTTATCCAATCACCGAAGAAGAATTTTGTAGCATCACTGGAGTGAGCAAAGGGAAATACGTTAGGTATGGTAAAAAGTTCTCTGAGTTGATACAATTTTATGTCGAGAGTAACGAAATAATTCGACCAGAAGACATTGTTGTAAAAAGCGTAGTCAAAAAATCTACTAATAAAGTAAAAATTATTCAGAGCATAGATCAGAAACTTCCTTTAGAAGATATTTCTCGAAATATTGGTATTAGCAGAAATGATTTAATTGATGAAATTGAATCTATTGTTAATTCAGGCACTAAAGTAAATCTAGATTATTACTTGAATGAAATAATCGAAGAAGATTTATTATCTGATATCTACGACTATTTTAAAACATGTCAAACTTACGGCTTAGAAGATGCCTTTAAAGAATTTAAAGAAGACGAAATATCGATTGAAGATATACAATTAGTAAGAATAAAGTTCGTGAGTGAAATGGGAAATTAAGTAATATGTCATAACATTAATAGAAAAGTTGTTTCATTAATGAAACAACTTTTTTTTTGCAGTCTCCCATTAAATCGTACTTATAGAGCCTAATTAATAAAACTCAAAACAGTTCTTATATCGTCTGCTCCGAATCCATCTAACCCCAATCACAACGATATTCTTTTTTCTGTTTTCAAAAAATATAAAGCAAAGAGTGGGAAAATACTTCCATAATAATCAATAAAAAAAACAAAAAGGCTGCATCTTGATAGAAACAGCCTTTTATAATTGATCTCAAAATTTCTAACCATTCATGGTTGCTAAAAATTCATCATTATCTTTTGTGTTTCGCATGTGTTGTAATAACAAATTCATCGCCTCTTCAGGATTCATATCTGCCAGGTGTTTACGCAGGATATACATTCTCTTGAGGGTATCTTTATCTAACAACAAATCTTCGCGGCGTGTACTTGAAGAGGTTACATCAATGGCAGGATAAATTCGTTTATTTGCCAATCTTCTATCGAGTTGTACTTCCATGTTACCTGTTCCTTTAAATTCTTCAAAAATAACTTCGTCCATTTTCGAACCAGTCTCAATCAATGCCGTAGCAAGGATTGTAAGCGAACCTCCATTCTCAATTTTACGTGCAGCACCAAAAAATTGCTTTGGCTTTTGCATGGCATTTGCTTCTACTCCACCAGACAATACCTTACCAGATGAAGGAGCTACCGTATTATAAGCACGAGCCAAACGAGTTAATGAGTCAAGTAAGATCACTACGTCGTGACCACATTCTACTAGTCGTTTTGCTTTCTGCAATACCATGCTTGATACTTTTACATGTCTTTCGGCAGGTTCATCAAAAGTTGATGCGACTACTTCCGCATTTACGGATCTACTCATATCAGTTACCTCTTCCGGACGTTCATCGATCAATAAAATAATGAGATATATTTCCGGATGATTTTTTGCAATTGAGTTTGCTATATCTTTTAGAATGGTTGTTTTACCAACTTTAGGTTGAGCCACAATCATTCCTCTTTGTCCTTTTCCAAGTGGTGTAAACAAATCCATGACTCTTGTGGTAATATTTTTCGGATCACCGGCAAGATTAATTTTTTCGTTCGGGAATAGCGGTGTTAAATATTCAAATGATACTCTATCTCTTGTTGCTGCTGGTTCACGACCATTCATTTGTGCCACTTTGAGAAGTGCAAAATATTTCTCGCCTTCTTTGGGAGGACGTATCGGACCCTTTACGGTATCGCCGGTTTTTAATCCAAAAAGTTTTATTTGCGAAGGCGAAACATATACATCATCAGGTGATGACAAGTAATTATAATCAGCACTTCTTAAAAAACCATAACCATCAGGCATCATTTCAAGTACACCTTCACCATCGACCAATCCATCTAACTCTGCTGTAAAAGTTGGTTCTTTTTTTCTTTGTTGTTGCTGTTGATTTTGTTGTGGATTGGCATTAGGGTCTCTTGGTTCTCTGTGCTGCCGATCTTGATGTTGATTTGGATTATTTCTTTGTTCTGGCTGACTAATTTGGTCAGCATTGATTGGCTCACTTTGCTTCTCTTGCACCTCTTCTTGCTCATTCTCATTTGTCGCTGTTGGCTCAGAGGCTTGATTTACCTCCGTCATTTGGTCGTTTTGATTACTGATATTCTTTTGATCTTCAAACATGTCAGGCGTGGTGTTTGAAACAATGGTCGCTTTCACCTTTACTTTCTTTTCTGGAACGATTACTGCGACAGGTTCTGAGATTGCAATTTTAACTACTTCTTGAATTGGGTGACTCACTACTTCTTCGATGTTGGCAGCTTCATCTGGTTGTTCAGATTTAGGTGATTTTTTAAAAATATCGGAACTTTTTTCGATCTTTTTACGAGGAATTTTTACTCGCTCCTTTTTCGCAAGTTCTACCACATCTTTCGAAGAGCTGACAGCTTGATTATCAAGAATCGCAAGTATCGTTGCCTGCTTGTCCAATTTTTTAGCGTTTTTAATATCCATTGCTTCTGCTATGTTCAGCAATTCAGCCGGAGCCATATCATTCAATTGTTGAATGTCGTAATTAGGCATATCGTAAAAGTTTTATTGAAAAATAATTAAAGCAGTCTATAATTGACAGAAAGTTAGTGATGAGAAATAAAAATAGATTTTTGGGAATGTCATTGATTTGACCGAACAAAACTAATCCATTTTTTCTAATTTGCAAAATAATGAGTCAGAATTATGTCTTGTCATTTCTCAAAATGATTGAATACTCTATCTTTGCAAATCAAAATAGTCTATAGAAATCATGATCGAATTAGCGTATATAAGAAGTCAACCAGAAGAAGTTAAAAAGAGATTAACTATTAAAAATTTTGCTGACATTTCACTTGTCGACAAAGTCATTGACATAGACATCGAAAGAAGAAACATTCAGAAACAATTGGATAGTGTGCTAGCTCAAGCGAATGATCTCGCTTCAGAGATTGGTAAATTATTTAAAGAAGGAAAAACACAAGAAGCAGAAGTAATGAAACAGCAAAGTGTTTTATTGAAAGAAAATAGTAATTTATATAAATCTCAATTGGATGAGGTGGAGAAGAAACAATTTGACATATTAATTAGATTACCGAATACTCCAAGTTTTGAGGTACCACTAGGCAAAACTCCAGAAGATAATGAAGTAGTAAAGCAGGTTGGAATTATTCCAATTTTACATGCAGGAGCAAAGCCGCATTGGGATATTGCCGCAGAGAAAGAACTATTCGATTTAGAGATGGGGGTAAAGATAACTGGCGCAGGATTCCCTGTTTATAAAGGTAAAGGGGCGAGACTTCAGCGTGCCTTAATTAATTTTTTTCTCGATGAGGCTATTGCTGCTGGCTACACAGAGTATGTTCCCCCTTTTATGGTGAATGCCGATTCTGCTTTTGCCACAGGACAATTACCAGATAAAGAAGGTCAGATGTATGAAATGCCAATTGATGGATTTTTTATGATTCCGACAGCTGAAGTCCCGATTACCAATATCTACCGAAATGTGATTGTAAAAGAAAAAGAATTCCCAATTAAGATGACTGCACATTCTCCATGTTTTAGAAGAGAGGCTGGCTCTTATGGAAAGGATGTTCGGGGACTAAACAGAGTACATCAATTTGAAAAAATAGAAATTGTTGTTATTGAACATCCTGAAAAATCATATGAGACCTTGCAAGTGATGATTGAACATGTGGAAGTCTTGCTTGCTAAACTTAATTTACCCTATAGGATTCTAAAACTTTGTGGTGGAGATATGGGATTTGCATCGGCTATCACCTATGACTTCGAAGTGTATTCTGCTGCTCAAGAAAGATGGTTAGAAGTGAGTTCCGTCTCAAATTTTGAAACATTTCAAAGCAATCGGTTAAAATTGAGGTTTAAGGATGAGGCATCAGGAAAGACAAGATTGGCGCATACCTTAAATGGTTCTGCCTTGGCCTTGCCAAGAATTTATGCTTCGATTTTAGAAAATTGTCAGACAGCTGAAGGGATTGTTATTCCAGAGGTTTTGAGAAAATATACTGGCTTTGACATTTTATAGTTCACTGATGGGCAACCTGTTCGCTACTTAGAAAATGCATTTATTTTTGGCACGCAAATTGTCAATTTGTTTCGAGCTTAATGTGTTTTCTATTAATAAAATGGAAATCAGAAAGCGTTTAATAATAATTTAAAAAACTAAACCATGATCCAAATATTACAAAAAAAAGGTATTTTTCTTATTGTATTGATGATTGCATTTTCTTTTGTTACAATAGCTCAAGACACTACAAGTATTAATAATAAAACAAAAATTCTAGAATCTTTAAAAGCAGATAAAGCTGAAACAGAAAAAAAAATTCTTAGCATTCAAGAAGAGATAGATGCGCTAAAACCCATCAAAAAATGGATGCTTGGTGGTTATGCTGCCTTAAACATGAATCAGTCTGGATTTGTCAATTGGGCGCAAGGTGGCGTTAATTCCCTTTCTATTGCCATCTTGGGGAATGCTTATGCAAATTATCACTTTAAAAAATTGAGTTGGAATAACTCATTCGATGGTAGTTGGGGAATGTTATATGCCAACAAGAGAATACGTAAAAATGAAGATAGATTTGAGCTCAACTCAAAAGCAGGTTTTGCCGTTGCTAATAAGTTGGATATCGCCGCCTTAGCTAGAATGAATACACAATTTACACCAACCTATAACTACACAACTAATAATGGAAAGTATCCTTTGAGCTCCTACTTTGCTGCTCCAGCTTACTTAAATATCGCACTGGGTGTGGATTACAAACCGACAAACTATTTCTCCTTATTCCTTTCACCAGCTGCAGGAAAATTTACTTTTGTAACTGCCGATCCAAATATTCCTGAGTGGAATTATGGTGTGGACACAGGTAAAATTGCTAGAAGTGAATTTGGTGGCTCAATGCGTGCAACACTAAAAAAAGATATTGTTAAAAACATTACTCTATGGACACAATTAGATTTATTTATCAATTACACTGATAAAGTTAGAGATAACCGAAGGAATATTGATGTCGATTGGCAGGTTCGATTGGACATGAAAATTAATAAATTTTTGAGTGCCAACATATACACTCAACTCATATATGACCACAACACAAAAATTGATGTCAACGCCAACAAAAAAGATGCCTTTGGAGTTGCTTTACCTAGTGATTTACGACAGAGTCGGGTTCAGTTTAGAGAAGCTTTAGGAGTGAGTATTTCATATAAATTTAGCAGCAAGAGTTAAATCTAATAATACAATTTTGATAAAGGCTGGCAATTGTCAGCCTTTTTTATTTGTATTTTTGTCCTTCAGAATTCTCTACTAAAAATACACTTATGCAAACCACTTCGCACCTAATGATGATACGACCTGCTTCTTTTCAATTTAATCAAGAAACCGCAATCAGTAACGACTATCAGCAGAAAAACAATAGCCTTTCTTCGAAAGAAATCATCCAAAAAGCACAGGAAGAATTTGATGAGTTTGTGGAGATTTTAAAAGACAATAACGTAGATGTAACCGTTATAGAAGACACCATCACGCCAGCAAAACCAGATGCAGTTTTCCCAAACAATTGGATTAGTATGCATGCAAACGGAACCGTCTTCCTCTTTCCTATGAAAACCGAAAATCGACGAATCGAAAAAAGAATGGATATCGTAGATGTATTAAGGAAAAAGTTTAAGGTGAAGGATGTTGTCGACCTTAGTGATTATGAACAAAAAAATCTAGCTCTAGAAGGCACTGGAAGTATGATTTTCGACCATGATCATAAACTTATTTATGCTTGCCTCTCACCACGAACTGATTTAGAAGTTTTGAATGATTATGCTAAAAGAATAGGATATACTCCCATTATTTTTCATTCATACAAAAAAAATGGACAGCCACAATATCACACCAATGTAGTGATGTGTGTTGCTGAAACTTTTGTAATAATATGCCTCGCTTCTATCACTGATATAAAGGAAAGGAAATTAGTGGAAGATACTATTCTGAAAACAAAGAAAGAAATCATTGCTATTAGTCAAGATCAATTAGAGAAGTATTATGCAGGCAATATGCTACAGGTACGAAATGCAGTCGGAAATTTGTTTTTAGTAATGAGTGAGCGAGCATTAAAGAGTTTAAAAGAAGAGCAAATGGAAGCTATACAGAACCATTGTGATATATTAACAGCACCGATTTACTTAATTGAAGAAATTGGTGGTGGGAGCGCTCGATGTATGATGGCGGAGATTTTTTTACCTCTAAAGTAGCTAGCGGCTTCTAAAACCTTCTTTACTATCAACTGTTTCAACACAATAGGAAGGCCATTTCGCATTATTTTAGTAGCTTTGTCTTCAATAATAGAAATAACTGCAGCAAAGATGAGAACCAAAGTAAATGTTGAAAGCGAAGTCGCTCCCCTTAAAAAAGTCATAGTCCATTTTCCTGACGACGGAATTGAAATTGTCACACCTAGTAACGCATTAGAATTTCTTTATGATGATATTGTATATCTTGATAGAATGAGAGAGGAGCATACCTTATTTTGGAATACTATCGAAGCTTTCATTGGTAGACGAAATGTACACGATACGGAAACTTTATTGTTAGATATTTTCAAAAAAAACAAACAAGCCCGTATAAACCTCATTCATGATATTTGCATACATGAAAATTGTATTGACAGCATCAAGAATGCTCTAGGAAGGTTGTCTGACGAGGATTTGGTGTATACTTTATTTACAGGTAATCTAGAAAAACGAGACAAACAAATTTTTGCTCCATTACCTAATTACGTTTTTACTAGAGATATTGGTGTGATGGTAAA
>CAMBZT010000009.1 GCA_945872405.1 Chitinophaga pinensis
CACCAGGGGTACAAGTTATTGTAGCATTTGTATTCCTAAAACATAATAAATCTGTTTTTGTTAAGGAATTAGTGAGCAAAGAAGGCTGAGTAATAGTAAAAGTATCAATCACAAAGCATGCATTAGAATCTGTGGTAGTAACATAATAAGTTCCAACAGTTAAGGAGTCTGCAATGTTTCCTATGTCGCCGTTTGACCAAGCATAGGTATAAAAAGTAGACGCTCCTCCTGAGGTAGAAACCTGTATACTTCCATTACTTCCCCCAAAGCAAGAAACATTAACTCTAGCAGTTAAAATAGTGATAACAGCTGAAGGGTTTCCTGTGGAAAAACCAATAGAATCGATACAGTTGGTACTATCCTTAACATAAGCAACATGAGAACCAGCACCAAGTCCTGAAACCGTATTACTTGAAGCAAACAAGCCAGCATCAACACTATAAGAAAAAGGAGCAAAACCATTCACATGACCAATAGTGACACTACCATCCAAACTTCCAAAACATGTTACTGTCGTTGTACTCAAAATGGTAGGTTGGATTCGAATTGGTTGGTTCACGATGATGCTTGCTGATGCAAGACAATTATTTGTGTCTCGAATATTAACTGTGTATAGGCCTGCTGTTAGTGTATTAAAGATATTTGACGAAGTAAATACTCCAAAATCTAACTGATATTGATAAGGCGATTCTCCTCCTGAAAGATTTGCAATCACAATTCCATCTCTTCCATTATTGCATCTAACATTTACTGAATCTAAATCTAACACCAATGGTGGGCGAATGGAAACGACAACATTTACAGAGTCGACACATCCGTTTGTATCACGAACATAAACTCTATAACTATTGGCTGCTAAGCCTGGTATAGTTGAAGTTGAAATATAGGTAATGTTATCAATCGAATATTGAAACCCAGGTACACCATAGGTTGTAGCTATGACAACATTGCCATCAGCTGAACCCAAACAAGATTCTGGCTTTGTTCGCAAAAGGTATGGTTCTATAGCTAAAGGGTTGATGTAGATAAAGAACATGGTATCTTGACAGTTATGTGCATCTCTAACATAGAAAACACGCGTTCCTGCACTGTATCCTGAAAAAATATTGACAGAGCCAAAAGTGACGCCATCATCACTGTAGGTATATGGTAGGGTTCCTCCAATGGCATTTAAAATAATCAATCCATCGCCTGCATTATTACAGGTAATTTGACGAATACTATCAGCTAACAAAAAGACTTCTGCAGGCTCTAGAACAGCAACAGAATCTATAATTCTGCATTGATTTAAGTCTGTTATAAGCACAGAGTATACTTGGGCACTTAAACTATTTGCAGTATCAGATGTTGAGCCTGAAGACCAAAGGTAAGTATATCCTGGTGTACCACCAGAAATATATACTTGAGCATTGCCATTACCTTCTGAGAAGCATTGCACACTATCTGTAGTAATAGAATCTATTATCAAACTTGGTGGTTCTGTCACTACAAACATTTGGCTCACTATACAATCATGGCTATCAACTACAGTGATGGTATAGTTTCCAATTGGAATACGATTTAAAATACTTCCACTTGTACTATCTGTCCAAGTTCCACTTACTTCCGACCAGAAAAATCTGTATGGTGTCACTCCCCCACTTACAATAATTTTTATTCGTCCAGAACTATCACCATTACATTTCAAATTATAGAGACT
The DNA here is from genome assembly GCA_945872405.1 of Chitinophaga pinensis. Classification (GTDB taxonomy): domain Bacteria; phylum Bacteroidota; class Bacteroidia; order Chitinophagales; family CAMDFR01; genus CAMDFR01. The sequence goes on from CAMBZT010000009.1 coordinate 1,700, forward strand.
GTCTAAGATGAGGATTAATGAAGGGGGTTCGGTAAAAGTAAAAGGCATAGAATCTCGACAATTCAAACTATCAAGGACTATGACATAATGTGCCCCTGCCGGTATATTCATAATGGAATCTCCAAATGTAGGGGTCGCTCCATCCAATCCATATCTAACTCGACCAGCGGCACTAGTCGTGCTCATGACGACATAACCACTGTTATCTCCATGACATAAAGGTGGCCGCTGATAAAGAATTGTATCTTTCATGGTGGAGACTGACACTACGTGGAAGGCGACAGAATCAAGATAGCATAAAGTGGTGTCCGTAAACTTTAGACAGAGATAATTCCCTGCACTGTATACATAATTATAACGATCTGTGACGAATGGACCCCAAGTATATTTTACGCCACCTCCTAACGCATCGAGCCTAATAGAATCTTGTCCACACCTAATCGAATCTTCATGAAAGACGGGTGTAATGATAGCACCTTTTACGTATACTACGGCCGTGTCATATAATGAAATGCTGTCTACGCGAGATGGTGAAGACGTACAAGAATCTAAAACAACAGCTCTTGCATAATAATTTATATTTGTCGGAAAAGGACCAGGTAATGTAGGGCAAAGAGAGACAGTGGTATCGGCTGCTAAGGGGATACCGCTACCTCCTAGTTCATACCAATAAATCTGAACGGGTAATTGAGGACCATTTGGTGTAAAGCGGTATGCGTCATTTGTTGCTGTCCAAACTGTAGCGTTTCTTCCTGGCACCGCATATCCTACTGTCCCTGTCGAGTTTTGTATTCCTTCAATAGCCAACCCCCCATTCCAGCCAGCACAGACAGGCTTATTGGTCATATAAATCTCTATATAGTTTGTAGTTTCATAACAAACAATAGTGCTTGTGTGTCGTAAACCTGTACAGCTGAACATTGGAATATTCGTGTACTTTACAATAAATGCCCTCCAAGGCGCTACACCAACAGTTTGATAAGTAACATAAGTTGGACTATAGCTAACACTTGGATCAATATCTTGATAAGGCCCAAGAATAGCATTTCTGGTTTGAGTAACAACCGAACTTGGAAGTGCTGCGGAGGAGGTGAAAGCCCAAGGAGAGAAGGTTCCAGCCAATGCAATATTAAAAGTAACATAACCATTTGCCGACATTACGGCTTGATTATAGGTATTACCAAAGAAACAAAAATCGAATCCTATAGGAACAACGGTTGAATGAATATCATCTGAACGTATAGAACCAGGTGCAGAGATACCACCAGCTTCACATGGCAATGAAGCGACGTATGTAATTGATTCTACCGTATAAGATGTTGTTTTTCTAAGCTCAGGTAAGGAAGCTGTAAGCCAAGCGCATGTTCCATTACAAACAGAATCTCTTTCTGTAATATTAAAAAAAACGTTGGAGCACGCAAACTGTGCATACATGCTCTGACAACCAATCATCAAGACCCAAAAGGTTATTATTTTGTATAATTGTTTCATGTTCGTTTGTTTTTAAAACGGTTTAAAAAGACGGGCAATAATTTTCATCTGCCCTTCTTCGATCATCTTCACCAAAAATATAAATGGCTGATACTTCGAGTGAACCTTGAGTATTGGTTGCAGCTCGCAAACCAGATACATTAATATCATAACTAACGCCTGCCTGAAGTCCCTTCCATTTGATTCCAATAACTGGTATTGCTGCATCATTAAATCTATAATAGGCCCCTGCTGTGACTTTAAATTCATCTGTCAACGCGTACTTAATACCGATACCACCTACGTACTCTTGTGCGGCAGCTTGGTACATGAATAAAAAGGAAGGCGTGATGCTGAAATAGTCTGATACATCAAACTCTGCCGAAGCATGTGCCACGTATCTTGGAGCTAATCTGTTGTCTGCATTGTTAAGCAAAGACTCTCGTGGTCGAGAAATATGAAAGAGAGAAAATCCAATGCTGTATCTAAAACGATCTGCCGGCATAGAACGCCAAAGTGCACCTATATTAACATCAGCATAGATAATTGGTTTACCTGCATTTCCAACTTCTCCATTTGGTAAATCTGTGTTGAATCCCAAGTCTTCTAATTGCGATTCAAAAACTAAATCATTAATAAAAACTCTCTTTGAAACAATTCCACCTTGCAACCCGAGCGAAACAACATGTCTACCAAACCTATCAACAGCCCTGTGGTATGCAAGGGAAAGCATGGCGCTGTTGGTTGTGAGCGCGCCATTACCTGCACGATCTCCAAAAACAGTAAGTCCTATTCCGACCCGACTATTGTCCCATGAACCAGTTGGTATAGTCATATCAAATGATCCGCTATAGGTATGAAATGTTGGAGTACCAAAGTTGTCGGTTATTTTCCACCATTGATTTCTGTAGTTTGCAGCCACTCTATATTTTCCATTAAAACTTGCTGTTAGCGCAGGATTTAGAGTGAGAGGTGACATAAAATATTGAGAAAAATGAATGTCTTGTGCCTCTATTTTAAAAAAACAAAATCCCAATACTAAGTAGCATATAATTTTTTTCATGGTTGTCCTCTTTTTATTCAACTTACTAAATTACTTATTTTTTAGAGAAAAGTTAATTTTTATCCAAAAAAACTGGTTTTAATCCCATTTAATTTATTCAAAGCAATTATAATCATAATGTGAAGCGCCAAAAACAAAAAATAATTTGATTATAACCATGAAGTAAGAATCTTTATTTTTAGGGTTTCCCCTTTGTTCTCCCGGTTCGGTCATAAAGCCGTAAATATTTTCTCTATCAAGTTCTGGCGATCTTCTGGACAATAATGTAAGCGTTGCTTTGTCATTATCATAAATAGCATAGAGCTTTTTCATATCATTTTTTTAAAGGGTGAAAACAAAACAATATGCTAGGACAAATTCTCAAAACAGAACTTGAATTATTTCTTGGTTAATATCATGAACGAAAATCATGACACAAAAATTATTGCTGCGACTAATTTTTAGCATGCAGTATAGAAAATAGAGAAAAGAAAATAGAGAAATTGAAAAAGAAGCGAGTGATTAATAGTCACCTAATGTTTCTTCCAATTGTGATAGTGCATTTGCCAATTGATCCTTGTTAGGAGCAGAACCATGCCATTTGTAACTCCCTTGCATAAAATCAACACCAAAACCCATCAAGGTTGTCATAATAATTGCGATAGGTTTTCCTTTACCAGTCATTGTTTTGGCTTTCTGAAGGGTGCTTATAACATCATCCATATCATTACCGTTCATAGTTAATGTTTCCCATCCAAAAGATTTAAATTTTGCTTCAATGTCGAAAAGGTTCAAAACTTTCTCCAAGGTGCCGTCAATTTGAGCATTATTGTAGTCTATTGTTGCTATTAAGTTATCTACTTTGTTGTGTGCTGCAAACATTATTGCTTCCCAATTCTGGCCTTCTTGTAGTTCACCATCACCATTCAATGTATAAATAAGATGATTGTCTTTGTTTAGTTTTTTTGCTTTGGCGGCACCACATGCCACGGACAGTCCTTGTCCCAATGAGCCACTTGCAATCCTGATACCTGGGAGGTGCTCATGTGTGGCAGGATGGCCTTGCAGCCTTGAATTTAACTTTCTAAATGTTGCTAGTTCCTTTACCTCAAACACGCCAGCTCTAGCCAAAGTACTATAGAACACTGGACTTATGTGACCATTAGATAAGAAAAACAAATCTTCATTTGTACCATCCATTTTAAAATCTTTTTTATAATCCATTATTTCGAAATAGAGTGCTACAAAAAAATCTGCGCAGCCTAAGGATCCTCCAGGATGACCAGAATTGACTGCATGAACCATGCGAAGAATATCTCTTCTAATTTGCGTTGCTGTTCGTTCTAATAAATTTATATCTAGCATATTTATATTTTCAAATTGTAAAAGTAAACAAATCAATGTTAACAATTAGTAACTAAAAGAATCTTTTTCTACGTGTATCTCGTTTATTTTTATTTTTAATTACACTCTAAATATCTCAAAATATGAAACAAAAAAAACATTTTATAACTTTTATTTTTGTTTGTCTGACCTGCTTAGCGTCGGCACAAACTACCGTAACAGGTAAGGTAACAGACTCTAAGAGTAAGGAGGCCTTACTTGGGGTGCTAGTTGTAGCAGAAGGGACTAGTATTGGGACCACTACAGACTTGGATGGCAAATACAGCATAAGTGTTCCGTCAACTGTTAAACGACTTTCGTTCGCACTAACTGGGATGATTACTAGAACTGTTGATATTGGAGCCTCTACCTTATTGAATATTTCGTTGGATCCGAATGAAAAACTTTTAAATGATATTGTGGTAACCGCCCTCAATGTAAAACGAGAGCAAAGATCATTAGGTTATTCCACTACTACAATCTCATCGGAAGAACTAAACAAAACAAATGGAAGAAGCGCCATTGAAGAATTACAAGGGAAGGTTGCTGGTGTGAATATCACCTCAACAAACGGATCACCGGGTAGTTCGACAAGAATTGTGATGAGAGGAGGAAACTCCTTGCTTGGCAATCAACAAGCACTCATGGTTGTCGATGGAATTCCGATAAACAATAGTTCTTATGGCTTAGCCGACGATTTCAATGGCAAAGGAGATGAGTTAAACAACGCTATTGACTATGGCAATAGAGGCAACGATATTAATCCAAATGATATACAATCCATCACGGTATTAAAAGGACCGGCAGCATCGGCTCTCTATGGATCAAGAGGATCGCAAGGCGCTGTAATTATTACAACAAAATCGGGCGGTCTTGGCGCCACTGGTAAAAAATTTAAGGTAGCAATCAACTCTACAACCTCTTTCCACAACATTTTAAAACTACCTGAGTTTCAAAATGAATATGGACAAGGCGGAGAGGGAATCGCAGATAGTAGAGAAAATTTTAGTTGGGGACCTAAATTTGATGGAAGCACGCAACCATGGGGACAAGCCATTCTGGATGACAGTGGTAATTTGATCCAAAAAGTAAAACCATATAATGCACTTCCCAACAATGTCAAAGGTTTTTTCAATACTGGTCTCACCCTAAACAATAATATCTCTATTCAAGGTGGAACACAAAAAACAAATTATTATCTTTCCTATAACAATCTAACAAACAAAGGGGTGATTCCCGGCACTGGTTATGTAAGAAATTCTGTTAAGTTAAATGCTGGGCATGAGTTTAGTGATAAATTAACAAGTGATGCTTCTATTACTTATGTAAAAACAAAAGGCGATTTAGTGAGTCAAGGACAAAGTAATTATTCTGTGTATGATCAGATTTTACAAACACCTAGAGATATTTCTTTGCAAGAAATAAAAGACTTAGATGACCCTTTCAACTCATTGGAACATTTCTATGGAGCTTATACTTTAAATCCATATTATGTATTGGTCAATCAAAAGAACAATAATGAGGTAGATAGACTTCTATCGACCGTTTCGATTAACTATACTCCTTCAAAATGGCTAGCAATCACAGCAAGAGTGGGCAATGATTACTCTACAGACACTAGATATGAAAGACGTCGAAGATTTGCTGTAACTGATGGTGGACAGAATGATGGGCAACATGATGATGGCTTATATTCTGAAGATATTTATAGAACCAATGAATTAAACGCTGATTTAATCGCAACCTTTAATAAAAAGTTTAAGCATGATATTGGATTTAATTTTCTTCTTGGTTATAACTTCAATCAACGTGGAATAAAGAATACATATGCTTCAACCAATGGCTTAGTAGTAAGCGATTTTTACAATTTAAAAAATTCTAACGGACGCCCAATTGTAGAAAACAGAACATCCTTGAGAAGAATCATGGGAGCTTACGCTAGTTTAGATTTGAGCTGGAAAAACATGTTATTCTTAGGAATTACAGCTAGAAATGATTGGTCATCTACTTTACCTAAGACCAATAGATCTTACTTTTACCCAAGTATTAACGGAGCATGGGCCTTTAGTGAATTAATAAAAGAAAACAATGGCAAATGGTTAACTTTCGGTAAGCTGAGAGGTGGCTGGGCTAGTGTGGGCGGTGATGCTGACCCTTATTTGCTGACTAATGTATTTGTACCTGCGGAGGTTGGTGATGGATTTAATAATTCTACAGTGACTGGTCCATTTCCAAGTAACAGTGGCGGAACAGTGCCTGGCTATACTATTTCAAATTTAGGGAGAAATTCTAATCTAAAACCAGAAAGGACGAATTCATGGGAAATAGGATTGGAATTGGCGATGTTTAGTGATAGATTTAGAATAGACGCAACCTATTACAACGCATTAGCAAAGGATCAAATCTTTCCTATAAATCTTGCACCAAGTTCTGGCCAATCTACCAAAATAATCAATGGTGGCGAGGTCTCTAATAAAGGAATAGAGTTGGCAGCCAAAATAGTTCCTATGCGAACTAAAAGCGGTTTCAAATGGGAGTTATATGGAACCTTTACAAAAAATGTGAACAAGGTCAAAAGTCTTAAAGATGGTGTAGATCAAATTATTTTAGGAGGGCCAAGCGGTATGAGCATTGTAGCAAAAGTTGGAGAAGCGTACGGAACTTTTTATGCGCTAACTGAAAAAACGGATGATCAAGGAAGAACCGTGGTGGATGCTACAACAGGACAACCTATTCTTACAGATAAACCGCAGACCTTAGGAAATTTCCAACCTAAATTTATAGCGAGTTGGGGCACAAACCTATCCTATAAAGGAATATCCTTTAACATCTTGTTTGATACCAAGCAAGGAGGTAAAATCTATTCGAGAACAAAGGATTTACAAGAGTTTGTTGGGACCTCACCAAATACAACAAACAACAACAGAGAGGACTTTTTAATACCAAATTCAGTGATAGAAACTTCGCCTGGTGTGTACGAAACAAACACCACTGTTAAGGTACATCACCAAGATTATTGGATTGACCAAACAGATAATAGTAGAAATATTATTGATGCAAGTTTTATTAAGTTAAGAGAACTTTCTCTATCCTATCAGATGCCTAGCAAATGGTTTAAAACGACTAAGTCGATTTCTGGGGTACAGATCAGTATTTTTGGAAACAATCTTGCATTATGGACACCTAAAGAGAATACATTTATTGATCCCGAAACAAGTACAAATGGAAACGGAAATGCTCAAGGTTTTGAGTATGGTACAACACCCACTTTAAGAACCATTGGCTTTGGTATCAAAGCTGATTTTTAATTAAATAATGAGAAAAAGTATGAAAAAATTAAATTTAATTTTGACCTTATCGTTAATAATACTGATAAGCATTTGTTCAGGATGTAAAAAAGATTTGCTGGACATTAATCAAAATCCGAATGATCCTGAAACCGTAGATATCAAATATGTTCTACCCAGTACAGAAGCCTTCTTAGGCTACACAATGGGTAACCAATTGCAGATTATGGGTGGACTTTGGTCGCACTATTGGACTCAAGGACCGAATGCTGGGCAATATAATGACGAGGATGCCTACCTATATAAAACAACCGATGCAGACCGTCCTTGGACCCAACTTTATGCTGGTACATTAAAAGACTTGAATTTTGTTCACGAACAAGGCATCAAAGATAAGCAGAACAACTATGCAGCTATTGCCCTGTTTTTAGAAGCATATACTTATCAAGTAATCACAGATGCATGGGGAGACGTACCTTTTACTGAAGCATTAGGAAAGAACGACAATATGTTTCCAAAATTTGATAAGCAGGAACTTATTTATGCTGAGATTGATAAAAAAATTGATGAAGGACTTGCCTTAATTGATCCGCTTGGCGCAACACCAGGTGCAGATGATATTATTTATGGCGGAGATATGGATCTTTGGACAAAGTTTGCTAATACTCTGAAACTTAAAATATACTTAAGACAGATTTATAAAAACCCTAGCATTTCTTCAAAAATATCTAGTCTGATGGGTAGTGCTACTTTTTTAGATGATGGAGAAAGTGCCACCATTATTTATTCCAACAACAAGTTGAATCAAAATCCGATATACACAACCAATAATGCGATCGGTGTAGATTATAATTTATTAGCATCGGCAACATCCATTAATCTTTTAGACTCTCTTGGAGATCCAAGACTTGCAGATTATTATTTTCCAAATGATAATGCTGGGGTCTTTGCTGGCATCATACAAGGAAAATCCAAATTGTTGCCTTCCCCTCAAAGCAACGGAGACTATTCATTTTTAGGTGAAGAGGTGGTTGGTGCCACGGCGCCTGTTTATTTAATGAGCAGTTGGGAAAGTCTTTTCTTACAAGCTGAAGCGAATGCAAGAGGATTGGGAACAGGAGATGGACAATCTGAATATGAATATGCGATTGAATTATCTTGGGCTAATTGGACTAATTCTTCTGCGGCTATTGCGACAGATTTACCAACTTATCTAAGCAATCCATTTGTCGATTATACAGCTGCCTCAGGAATAGAGAATAAAGTAAAATGTATCATCAATCAGAAATGGATTGCAATGAATGGCACACAAAATTTTGAGTCATGGACAGAACTTAGAAGAACGGGTTATCCTAATTTTCTTAAAACTTCAGAATCTTCCGTTCTTCCATCAGGAGTATTTCCTTGCAGATTTATGTGGCCAGATGCAGAGATAACAACGAATCCAAATGTACCTGGAAACAACAATGTAGAGGTTAAGGTGTGGTGGGATAATTATTAACTATTAATAAAAAACAATATGAAAATAAATAAATTAACCATACTAGCGAGTGTTTGTCTCTTGTTTGTATTTGGATGTAAAAAAATAGAAAACCAGTTTCCTTCTACCGTAGTAAAAGTGAGCTATCCTATGATTACTTTAAAGGGAGACAATGCGATTAGCATCAATGTTGGAGACACCTACACAGATGCAGGCGCAACTTTAACAGACGATATTACAGGTGGCGTCACAGACATTGTAGGAGATGCATCAGGAGTCAATACCGCCGAGGAAGGATTGTATTTTGTAAGATATACCGCCGCTAATGCGAATGGATATTCCACAACAATTGTAAGACCTGTTGCTGTGACAGGTATTTCAGATGTGTTTGACATTTCTGGAGAATATCTCAATGCTGCTAGAGGAGGAACCGCAATGGTCACAAAAGTATCTAGAGGATTATTTCTTTCGGATAATGTGAATGGTGGTGGTTCTTTGGGAAGTATTTATATGATGGTTAAGAGTGATAGCACACTAAATGTTCCGGCTCAATGGAGTAATGATGGAGGCTTTGATGGAGACTATATTGATGAGAGCATTTATTTATCTCCTGATACGGCATACGAATATACTATTGATGCCGCTGGATTTGGCAACTCACCCAGACTATTTGAGAAGCAATAAGTACAAAAAAACGTAAAGTAAAAATGCCTCATTTATTGAGGCATTTTTATTTAGATAAAGTTGCTTGTTTGTTTATTTTAATAACAATCATCATATTTCGTCGTTAGATAGTAAATTTGTGCACATTTAAATTATCCTACATGCTGAAGCGCCTCCTCTTTTTTTGCTTTTTCATATTTATGCTTATCGGTGCTTTTGCTCAAAATAGAAGTATTGGGTCTTGGAAACTTTATCTTCCATACAACAGATGTGTGGCTGTGGCTTTAACACCAAGCTATGTATATGCCGCCACGCCCTATTCTCTGCTACGATACAACAAAACAGAAGATGATATTGAATATATAGATAAAGTTGATGGGCTTTCTGAAATTGGTATTCAGAATATAGTATATGATAATTTGTCGAAGACACTTATAGTTGCTTTTACAAATAGTAATATAGATTTAATAACTGAGAACAATGAGATAATAAACATTAACGATATCAAGAATAAAATTATTGCTGGCGACAAAGCTATCTACAATCTTACCATGAATAATGGCTTAGCCTATCTATCATGTGGTTTTGGGATTGCGGTTTTAGACGTCGCTAAAAAGGAGTTTAAGGAAACCTATTATATAAGCAATACCGGTAGCAGTTCTGTTGTGAAGGATGTGAGTTTTTATAATAATAAAATATACGCCTCTACCGCTGAAGGGTTAAAGTTTATAGATATAAATAATCCAGGAATTTTAAATTATGTGAATTGGCAACTTGCTTCTGGAGTATCGGGTTTGCCGCTAGGTGGCAACCTTAGCGAAAGTGTGGTGTTCGATAATAAACTTTATCTGTCGCTATCCGATACCTTGTTTAACTACGATGGTTTTACTTGGACTAAGTTAATGTACCAACCTCTATGGAAGATTAAACAGTTAACCACTACCGTGTCGGGATTAGCAATAGTTTCACATCTTGATACCTCAGGCCAAATTACAGATGCTACAGTTACTACCTATGACAATAATTTTATGGTGGTGGAGTCTCTATCTAGACCGCTCATTAGTACACCTCTTCAAGTGGTTGGTGAAGTGGCAAAGAACTATTATCTAGCCGATTACGACAAAGGATTAGTTTATGTTAAAGACCAAGTTTCCACCACTATAACGATTGGAGGTATTCCATCTAATAATGCATTTGGATTGGCAGTCAATAATAACAAAATGTATGTTGCAACAGGTAGTTATGATGGCTCTTTTAATTACAAGAGAAATCTGAATGGTTTCTATGTTTATAATGGTAGTTATTGGGGAATGTATAGTTTGTACACCTTTCCTATTCTTTCTGCGGTGACCGATGTGATTGCAATTACAGTTGATCCGAAAACAGAGCGAATCTATGCCTCTTCTTTGTATTCGGGTTTAATAGTAGTGTCGGGAGATACCGTCACCTTATATGACGAGACGAATACTGATGGAAAGCTTCAGACAGCACAAGGAGATCCGGGCAGCACCAGAGTAAGTGATGTAGCAATTGACCAGAAGGACAATATTTGGATTTTGAATAATAGCGCCGCAGAGCCGATTACTATTTGGCAAAAAGATGGTGTATGGATAAATCAACCAGGTATTTCTGGTATCAATCAGTTAAAAAAAATAATTGTTGATCAGAATAATCAGAAGTGGATTTTAACGAGGGAGGGTGGCATTCTAGTGATTGATGAAGGCGAGTTAAATACTAATGCAGATGACAAAATTCGTTATTTAAATTCTTCCATTGGTAATGGAGGCTTGCCAAGCGAAGGTGTTTTTTCTATTGCCGAAGACAAAGAGGGAAGCGTATGGGTAGGAACTTCTGCAGGAATTGGTGTATTTGCGTGCGCATCAAATATTTTTAGCACCAATGGTTGTGATGCTCAAAAAATTATTGTAGAACGTGATGGCTATTCTGGATACTTATTTAGCACACAGGCTGTGATTGCAATTGCGGTAGATGGGGCTAATAGAAAGTGGATTGGTACCAGTGGCGGAGTATGGTTATTATCTGCTGATGGTAAAGAAGAACTACTTCATTTTAATATAACTAATAGCCCAATGCCTTCTAACGAAGTATATGACATTGCCATCAATGACAAAACAGGAGAGGTACTCATTGCTACAAGTGCTGGCATGATTGGTTACCAGGGTGATGCTACCAAAGGATCTGATATTTTTGAAGAGGTTTTGGTATATCCTAACCCTGTTTCGCCAGACTACACAGGACCAATCGCCATAAAAGGCTTGGCGGAGGACGCCTACTTTAAAATTACTGATGTTGGCGGAGGACTTGTTTATGAGGGCAATGCCAATGGAGGCACTGCTATATGGGATGGCAAAAACTATAATGGCACTAAAGCGAAGACAGGAGTTTATATCGTGTATAGTCTTGGACAAGACGGCAAATCTCATTACGCCACAAAGATTGTTTTCATCAACTAATCTAAGTTTAAATCGAGGATTGCTGCACAAAGGGTAGTAGCGATAGCCCACAGCCTTCAAAAAGATTTTGAAGACGAGGACTATAAGCGGATGACCTGGCTGCGACCTCTAGGAGCAGTGTGCCAAAAAAATCTTATCCATTTGTAAAAGATTATAATCTTAAGACTAAACATGTATGTAACATAATGCAATGAGTCTCGTAAAAGCTAACACTAGCATTAATTATGGAAGTTTTAGAAATTATACATGAAGGGAGTACTATTTTGGAGCTGGATAAGTCCGCGTTCAAAAACTTCTATGAAACGAAAGTAGAAATCGTAAAAGAGTCTAGAAACAAGAACTATATATTTGAGTTCGAGCTTCAACAACTACAATATCTAATCAATATTGACGCGATATATCCGAAGGCAATCCTACGCGCAAATAGGCTTCTAGCCAAATACAAGAATTCTGTAAGCCCCTATCTTTTAGGTAAATTATATCGATTGATTGGAATAGCCCATGCCCATATTGGAGAGCTACAAAAAGCAATGGAAGTTTACATGGAAGCCTTAAAAGAAATAGAAAAAATAGATCTCAAATCGGATGTAGAATTGTATGAATTAGGATTGATCTATAACAATATCACTATTCTGTTTAAGAATCCTAATGAAAACGAAAAGCGTTTGGAATATAATAAGCTATCGCTGGGTATTTTTAAATCAATCAAGTCGGACAAGGGATTAGGGATGGCATATAACTCTTTAGGGAATTATTATAGCATCAAGAAAGAATATACAAAGGCATTAAAATATCTGCTTATGTCATTAAAGTTGAAGAAAAAGTTAAATGACGAAAAAGGAACCGCCGTTAGCTATGGAAATATAGCGGGAATTTACCTTGAGCAGCAAGATTTTGTTAATGCTGAGAAGTATCTAAAAAAATCTGATGAGATAAAAATAAAGCATGGTTCGAGTTATTCTCTTTGTCATCTTTATCTAATGCATGGAGCGTTTTTTCTCAAACAGAAAAACCCTGCAAGAGCGATCACTTATCTTTTAAAATGTTATCTGATTGCGACGAAACATCATATGCGTCTTGAACTGAAAGAAGTTACTTTGGTTTTGTCGGAAACTTATGAGCAGATGGAAGATTTTAAAAGAGCCAACACATATTTAAAAGAACATTTAGCGCTTGAAAGGGAAATCAATGATATACAGAAATCGAAGATCAGCATCGAACTTAGAGATAAATATGAATCTGAAAAACAAAAAAGAGAAAGTCGTTTACTAAAAATAAAAAACAGAGAAATCAGGGCTCATTTATTAAAGGTTGAACAATACAATCAAGAATTAAAACAGTTCGCCCAGATTGCCTCTCATGATTTCAAAGAGCCACTTAGATCGATAAAGATGCACTTGATGCTATTGGAAAAGAGTGCTGTTGGAATGAATGACCAGCAAAAAGAGATTGTAAACTTTACAAAAAACACGGCAGAGAGATTGACTCAAATGCTAGAGGATCTCAAAACATATTCTAATCTTGACAATTTAGATTTTCACGAGTCTATAGAGAATGTGGACATGAATACCCTTATTCCTTTTTTGTATAAAAAAACCGTTTCATTATTAGAGCCCAAAAAATTGAATTTGGTTGTAGAAAACTTACCTGTTTTAAAAATGAATGCTGGGCAGATGAAAAAATTATTTTCTCATTTGATTACAAATGCTTTCTATTACAACACGAACAAGGCTCCGAAACTAACCATTTCATATACACTTTTCAAGGATAGTCATGTTTTTAAGTTTCATGATAATGGTGTTGGTATTGCTTGTGAATACTTCACAAAAATATTTGAGATTTTTGAACGCTTAGAATCTGATGGTAATTATCATGGCACAGGAATCGGATTGGCAATGTGCAAAAAAATTGTCCAAAACATGAACGGTAAAATTTGGGTAAAATCAAAAATTGGGATCGGATCCATATTTTATATTAGTTTTCCTGCCACCTCATAAGTCACTGCCTTCCTTCCGCTTTTATGGATAGATTCGTATTGATTCTGCTTCAGCTGAAAGCTAGGTAAACATTAATAAATCGGTAAAAGATCGTCTCTCAAAAAAAGAAGCAGGAAGAAAAGCACCTGAGTAGGATTTTGGCACTAATACAAAATCGATGTTTGCCTTTAAAGAAGCATAGCTCATTTCATTCAATGCGATTACAATCGTTTAAAGCTCTTCTTTTTGAAGGACTTTTTTTATAAGTCTAACTGACGAAGTTTTTTTGCACGCCACCAAGTTATAGACACCACGCCAATTGTCATGAAGCCACCGAACAAGATGGAAGGTACTAAGCCCAGATATCTTGCTGCTGTACCACTCTCCATCATTCCTATTTCGTTACTACTTCCAATAAAAATTTTATTCACAGCCTCAATACGTCCACGCATGTGATCGGGAGAAAAAAGAGGCACAATACTACTTCTTATAACAACGCTAACGCCATCAAACATGCCACTCAACATCAGAAAGAAAAAACAGAGATAAACATTTCTACTGAGTGCAAATAGAATGGTACACGCCCCAAACCCTGCTACACAATACATTAATATTTTTCCAGCTTTCAGTTTTGGAGGATTATAAGCCAAGAAGATTGAGATGATAACAATACCAACAGAAGGAGCTGCTCTCAAAAGACCGAATTGAAAAGCACCTACATGTAGCACTTTATCTGCAAATGCTGGTAAAATAGCCACCGCTCCTCCAAATAAAACGGCAAACATGTCTAAGGCTAATGCAGCGAGAAGTATTTCATTTTTGAACACAAAATCTACGCCAGCGAAAAGAGTGGTAAAAATACTTTCCTTACTTTTTTGTGCAGGTGGATTCGCAATTTTTCCAATTTGTAAAATTTTAAACAACCCTATAAAAGAAAGGATCACAACTATTACATAAGACCATTGGGGGCCTATTCCAGCACATAATAAACCACCGATGGCGCAACCAACAATACTTGCAAAATAAAATGTGATACTACCTACAGTTGATGCATAGACAAGTTCTTCTTTTTTCACCAATTGAGGAATTAATGCCCCTTGAGCTGGTGCTAAAAATCCTCTTGACACTCCTGCAATTGCAAGGATTAAATAAATTGGAAGGACACCGTAAGAGTTAAATATGAACGCACCATAAAAGCTAATAATAGCAAGCAAAAAAGCACAAAACAGATAAAGTACGTTTGAAGCAAAAACTATTTTTTTTCTGTTATAGATGTCAGCAAGATGACCTCCAAACAGACTAGTTGCAATAAAGGGCAGGGCTTCTGCCAAGCCAACCAATCCCAGCGAGAACTCGCTTTTCGTGATATCGTATACTTGCCAACTTACCACTACGGCTTGAATGCCTATTCCTAAAACCAAAAATAATCTAGCCATAATAAAAGCCCGATAATTTTTAATCTTAAGGATTTGAAAAGCTGAATCTTTCAATGGTGTTTATTAGAATTTAAGAAGCCTCTATTTGTTTTAAAAGAATTTTCGAGACACACTATTTATATTTTAAACTAACGCAATTACAGAAATCTCTACATTAACTCCCTTAGGCAATTTAGAGACCTCGACTGTTTCACGTGCCGGATAAGGCTCACTAAAAAACTGCCCATAAATTTCATTAATCTTGGCAAAGTTATTCATATCAGAAATAAAAATGGTGCTTTTTAAAACGTTAGAAAAACTCGTATCCGCTTCATTAAGAATAGCTTGTAGATTCTTCAACACCATGGTAGTTTCTGCTTCGATGGAATCTAAAACTAATTGACCATTACTAGGATCGATTGCAATTTGACCTGATACAAAGAGTAAATTACCTGCTTTTACTGCTTGGTTGTATGGTCCAATTGGTGCAGGTGCGTTGCTACTGTTTATTATTTCTTTTGTCATTCTTATTGCTTTACTTGATTAATGATTAATTTCGTGCAAAAGTAAATGTAATTAAACAATAATGAATATTTTCATCACAGGCGAAGACAGGCGATTTGAGGAGTTAAGAGCTAAACTTATGCGAGAAGACTTGGATATCATTAGATTTGATGATGCGGAAGAAGATGTTGAAGAATTGGACAGCGCTGACGTAATTTTCGACCTAAATTTTGATGATGACGCGTCTAATCTTGCAGTATATGCAACACTAAAAGATAAGCTCGTTTTTGTTAGTGCGACAAAAACCTCGCTTGCCGAATCTCTTTATCTTCTTGAAGGCAAATTAAAATGCAAATTATTTGGCATTAATGCATTGCCAACCTTTCTGAATAGAAGTCGGTGGGAAATCAGTCTTCACTATAAATTTCACGGGCAAGATGTAAAGGATATCGCTAATAAACTTGGTGTTGAATATGACATAGTAGAAGATCGTGTCGGGATGGTTAGTCCAAGAATTTTGTTTATGATAATGAATGAGGCCTGCTATACGCTTCAGGAGGGAACTGCCTCTGTTGAAGATATTGATATTGCGATGAAGTTAGGAACAAATTATCCATTCGGTCCTCTTGAATGGTGCGACAAAATTGGCATTAGTGAAGTCTTTGAAACTTTGACGGCATTATATGAAGACACCAAAGATGAACGATATAAAATCTGTCCAATTCTAAAAACAAAGTATTTAAAAAACCAGCCTTTTTATAAGATAAAATGATTTTAATTTTTACAGATAAGATAACCAATCGGCTAGCTTATACATTTGATACGATTTTCAAAGGAATTCTTAGAATTGATTATAAAATTACTGCAGATAAAGACATTTTCCTCGGCACCGACCTTCCGAAGTTATCCTACACTACCTGGCCCATTGCTGATGAAATTTTTATAAAGTCAAGCTCTCTTTTATTTGAAAAAGAAATTGAGCCACAATTTATAGAGTGTGGCGATCTTAACGGGATTCGACTAATTTTTGCACACGACTATACTCAATCTAGTCTTCCTTTTGATCCATTTGCTGCGACCTTCTTTTTGATAAGTCGCTATGAAGAGTATTTGCCATCAAAGAAAGACCAACACGGTCGTTTTGACCCAATCAATAGTGTTGCATATAAAGAAGGTTTTTTAGAAACGCCTGTGGTAGACTATTATGCATTATTTATTCGTCAACTTTTATTAGAAAAATATCCGGATCTAGAAATACCTAAAAGAAAATTTCGGTTCATTGCAACCTTCGATATTGATAATGCTTTTGCGTATTTACATAAAGGATTTTGGCGAGGATTCTTAGCCACCATTAAAAATATACTAAGTCTTGATTTTAAGGCACTAGCAAAGCGTATCAATGTGCTTAAACATAAGCAGAACGACCCCTACGATTCTTTTGAGTGGTTACAATCAATACATGAAAAATATAAGTTGAAACCCATTTTGTTTTTCTTATTAGGTGATTATGGAAAGTTCGACAAAAATATTCCACACGATAAAGAAGTTATGCATGAATTAATCAATGCTTGTTCGACATGGTCAGATATTGGCATTCACCCTTCCTACCAAACGCCTCTTTTACCTAATAAGCTAAAAGCAGAGATTAAAAGATTAAATCTAATTTTAAATCAGATCACCACTCGTTCACGTCAACATTTTTTGAGAATAATGATGCCTATTGCCTATAGAAATTTGTTACAATCTAATATCACTGAAGACTATACAATGGGATATGCTTCCATGCTGGGTTTTAGAGCAGGAACTTGTACTCCTTATTATTTTTTCGACATTGAAAAAGACGAGAGAAGCCTATTGAAAGTTTATCCCTTCTGTTTCATGGACAGTACTGTATTGTACTATTTAATGAAGGATGAAAAGGTAGCTATGGAAAAGATTACTCAATTTATTGAAGAAACAAACTATGTAGGTGGGACTTTTGTGACACTCTTTCATAATGAAACTTTCGTAAAAGTTATATGGAAAAATTTATACGAAGAAATACTAAAAAAAACAGCTACACATCTAATTGAAGAAGAATAATATTCTATTTTTAGACAGACAGGAGATTGATGTCGTCAAATATGATATATGTATCGGCGACGCTACAAATTCGTTACCCTATGCCTCTTCATTTTATTTGGATGCTCTTTGTGAAGATTGGTCAGCATTAATCATAGGTGACTATGAGATGGTGATGCCTTTACCAATTCGCAAAAAATATGGTATCACCTATGTTTATCCTCCTTTTTTCATGCAACAGCTGGGCATTTTTTCTGAGAAGCAAATTGAAGCTGAGATAGTACATGCATTTATTAAACACATTCCACAAAAGATACGTTTTATTCAAACTAATTTTAATTATGCGAATCCTATTATTGAAGATGGTGTTCAGAAAACAAACCTTATTCTAAGATTAGATCAACCCTACGAAGCCATCATAAAAAGTTATTCAAAAACGTTACAAAGAAACCTAAACAAAGCACTTCAAATGACACTTACTTTCGAAGAGACAGATAAAAAGGCAGCTTTTATTTCTTTTTATAAAAAACACACTTTATCGAAGACAAGTGTAATCAAGAAAAAAGATATTGGAAAGCTATCATCTTTAGTAGATGCTCTTTTCGAAAAAAAAATTGCTAAAATTTTTGTGGTGAAATCTGGTTCCATTTGGCTTTCAGCTACTTTATTTTTGATTACCAATAAAAGAATCATCAATTTATTGGTTGCCAACAGCGATGCGTCAAAAGAGACGAATAGCTCTGCTAGGTTGCTTGATAATGTCATCAGTTTGTATGCCGATCAAAAGATAATATTTGATTTTGAAGGCTCTGAACTACCGGGTGTGTCTAGATTCTATAGATCGTTTGGAGCGGAAGAACAGGTGTATTTTCAATATACAGAAAACAAACTACCCGCCCTTTTTAAATGGTTAAAAAGCTAATTTACCTTTGGCAATTTCAAAATAAATGAACTCGTTTTCTTTTTGTATTGTTGGTACAATTCGTTGTCTTCATATTTTTTTTCTAACATTGGAATGCCACTCATTTTAAGAATTAAGAAGGTTATTACCAATGGAGACACGATAGAAAAGAACCATTTTCCAAAAGGAACAGAAATTAAAAAAACGCCAATCCAAACAAGTACTTCACCAAAATAATTAGGATGCCGCGAAAACTTCCATAAGCCATTAGCTATAAATAATTTTGGGTTATCTTCTTTTCTTCTAAACATTTGTTTCTGTCTATCAGCAACACCTTCTATGAAGATTCCGCAAGACATCACAAGCATTCCTATTATTATTAAAAACAAAAGTCTTTGGTCATAAAATGGGGCACTGTTAATAAATACAATTGGCAGTGCTATGATAAACATAAAGAAGCCCTGTAGCATATGTACCTGAAGAAAGGTACGAAGATAGAAATTGTTTCCCCACTCTCTCCTCCACGTAGCATATCGAAAATCCTCTTCTTTCCCAACATTTCGAAAAGCCAGGAAGATACTCAGTCGCAAACCCCAAAGTGTAATTAAACAATTAAAAATAAACTGAGCAACATTATTGTCTTTCTGTAGAAAGTAATTTAACCACGCAACTAAAACGAATCCAAGTCCCCAAAAAACATCTACAATACCATTATTTTTTTGCCAGATACAAACAATAAAACAGAAGGTCATGTATGCTAAAACAAAAGAAATGGTAATTGTCATAAAAAATAAAGGCTACTTAAAACTTAGTGTTCAAAATATGCTCGTGAGCCACATAGGACTTTATTCCTTTAAAATTTTTATAGCTAATATAATAATAGAGATAAATAAGTATTTGTGGAACAACAACAAGTAAAGGAACAATTTTACTATTCAAATTTAAATCCGTCACATGCATCAACAAGATAAAAAGCACATTGATACAGCCCATGATTAAAAGTTTGATTCTCCATGAGTTAATTAAACTTCTATCATCACCTGAAACAAAGTGAACTGGCAAACTAATACCATATTGGAATGCAGATATGAATAACTGTGAGATGCAAAAAAACAAAAAAGTGTATTTAATATTTAATGAAATTAACAAAACCAACAAAACTGAATTGACAAACATCAATAAACTTTGAACAAGAAATTCTATCTTTAAAAGGGCTAACTTAGTTTTCATCACTTCTAATTTGTATGTTGAGAAACACAAATTCAATTCAAAAAGTTTAATCTGACAATTTTGTGACAATCAAATTTTAATATGGTAACAAAGTTAGTTAAATTTCATTTGTAATTTATTGTTCTTAAAAATCTTATTACTTACATCATGAAAAAAGGCATTTACTTAAGCGTCATTTTATTGGTAATGATAGCTACCTCATCTCTTTCTTCAATTAACGAAAAGACAAAAGAGTCAACGGCGGATTTTGGACAAGATAATTGTATCAGTCGATTTGCTAGATCCTCTTCTTGTGAAGGATGTCATGGTGGTACAGGTACCAATGGTCCAATCATAATTATATACACTGATGGAAAAAAGGGGCCCTACTCTATACCAATTGAACAAGGAAAGACAGAGGTTGTTTTAGTCAACGAAGCAAGCAATACCATTGCTATTGAAGAGCTAAGGGCTTACTTACTCTCTCACAACATTGATTTGCTTGAAGTGAGCAACTCGATTAAATACGTAAAGCCCGAATTTTACGATATACATGGATTAAAAAGTGAGGACATCTTAAAAAACATTCAAGTTATAAGCATAAATTCGCCTATAAATCAGTCTCTAGGGATCAAAAAACCATCCATTAAAACTGTCAATGTTATACATTCTTCTCAAGAAAACATTAGTCTGAGTATTGATATGGGGCGCGAAAAGCAAACCATACTAAGTGTTTATGACATCAATGGCAAGTTGATCAAAAACGAAGATATTCTCTTAGAAAAGGGATTAAATAACATTGGTTTTGCCATAAAACAAGGGTTGTCTGGAGGTTATTATCTATTGGAAGTAAAGAACAACGAGGATCAGATTTGTAAAAAAATAATGATTCAATAATTTTATTCTGCTTGATCTCTTGTAAAAATCCAATTTAAAGAATTACTTAATTTGCCATTGAAGGAGTATCCGGCCGTATTAAAATTCTTCAACTCGTTTGATTTTTCTATTTTATTTTTTATGATATAGGAAGCCATGTATCCTCTTGCTTTTTTTGCAAAAAAACCAATCGTTTTATAGTCCGCCCCTTTCTTCTCCTTAAATTCAATATTGAGTAATGAAATGGATAAGTTTTTTTTATTTATCACTTTAAAATACTCTTCTGACGCTAGATTGATTAAGGTTTTTTCTTTGTGCCCTTCTGTAGATTGGTTGATAAAATTGGTCACATCCTCATTCCAGTAATCATATAAGTTTTTCGCTTTACCAATTTTTAAGCTAGTTCCCATTTCTAATCGGTATGGCATCATTAGATCTAAAGGATGCAGATAGCCATGCAATCCAGATAAGATGAGCAAATGTTTTTGAGCAAATAAAAAATCTTTTTCTTTAAATGTTTCCGCTTCCAAACCTATATAGACATCACCTTTAAAAGCCAAAATAGATTGCCTGGCAGTTTTTGTGCTAAAATCACCATTCCAATCCTTATATCGTTGAACATTTAATTTTGAAAGGCTCTCGCTAATATTCATTAATTCGCTCACTTTTTTTTGAGAAAATGTCTGCAGT
Source organism: Chitinophaga pinensis (assembly GCA_945872405.1). GTDB lineage: Bacteria > Bacteroidota > Bacteroidia > Chitinophagales > CAMDFR01 > CAMDFR01. Next base: position 23,131 of record CAMBZT010000009.1, read on the forward strand.
TTTTTAATAATCAACATTGATTTTTCAAGATGATCTGGCAAGGTAAAACTTTTCGTAATCGGTTTTGATTCGAAGTCTAATGTTTTAGCAGGGGAAATAACAACAATCATAATGAGCTTATTTTATTGAGTAACTAAGTTTTGTTTTACAAGATATTCTGCAATTTGGACTGCGTTGGTGGCAGCACCTTTTCGCAAATTATCTGCCACTATCCAGCAATTTAGTGTCTTTGGTTGGCTTTCATCTCGCCTAATCCTTCCTACAAAAACCTCGTCTCTTCCTTCAGCATCGATAGGCATTGGATAAATGTTTTGTTGTGGGTTATCCAACACTAAAACACCATCTGTGTTTGATAATAACTGCTTCACGTCTTCTATATCAAACTCGTTTTCAAATTCGACATTTACACTTTCACTGTGCCCGCCTTTCACGGGGATACGAACCGCTGTAGCAGTCAACTTAATTGAATCATCACCCATTATTTTTCTTGTTTCATTTACCATTTTCATTTCTTCCTTTGTGTATCCGTTTTCAAGAAAAGAATCTATGTGAGGTAAAGCGTTCATATCGATGACATAAGGATAGACTTTTTTACCAACCACATTTTTACGTTCGTCCATCATTTGCTTTACCGCATCTTGACCAGTTCCACTCACAGATTGGTAGGTGGAAACAACCACTCTAATTGCCTTATAGACTTTATGAAGTGGATACAAAACCATCACCATTTGTATGGTCGAACAATTTGGATTGGCAATAATTTTATCATTTTCTGTAAGGATTACTGCATTAATTTCAGGTACTATTAATTTCTTTTGCATCCTCCATGCACTTGAATTATCAATCACCGTACATCCAACGTCAGCAAATTTTGGCGCCCATTCCAAGGAAGTATTGCCTCCTGCAGAGAACAATGCAATATCTGGTTTTTTGCTAATACAGTCCGCCATACTCATAATGGTATAGGTTTTGTCTTTGTACAAAACTTCCTTTCCAACAGAGTTACTAGAAGCGACCAAGAACAATTCATCAAAAACGAAATTCCTTTCTTCTAATATTCGTAACATCGTATTGCCAACTAAACCTGTTGCTCCTACCACCGCTAATTTCATATTCTACATTAAATTTAGGCGAAATTAAGACATGTTGTTTAACTTTACAGTAATTTCGTTATATGAGAATCATTATTTTATTTTTCGTACTCTTACCTACTTTGTGCTTTTCACAATTCACTGATGATTTTAGTGATTTTGAATTCTTGTCTACCCCCACTTGGTTTGGTGATATTGATAGCTTTAATGCCACTACCGGTGAATTGAACAGCGCAGGACCAAATGCATCTGCAGTTATCTCTCTGGCTACAAATAATACAATGATTGACAATACCGAATGGCACTTCAAACTTTCATTAGGCTTCAATCCTAGCACTACTAATTTTGTAAAAGTGTACCTTACTTCCAGTGCATCAAACATTGAGGCTTCATTGAATGGCTATTATATAAAATTTGGAGAAACGGGGAATGACTCCATCAGCATTTATCGACAAGATGGACTTAGCTCTACATTAGTGTTTAAGGGTACACACACGATAATGCCTGCCTCGTCAACAAGTAATTCTGTGGGCGTAAAAGTTATTAGAGATGCGATTGGTAACTGGGATGTATCTACTGATAATACAGGTGGTACAGCCTATGTATATGAAGGAAGTTTTTTGGATAATACTTACTCTACAACATCCTATTTTGGCGTTATTTGTGATTATGGAACAGCTAGTCGAGCAACCTTATATCACTTTGATAATTTCTATATTGGTAACATCATATTCGATGTTGACCCACCTACTGTAGAAAAGGTGGTGCTTTCCAATTTGAACACCGTAAGTATTCTGTTTAATGAATTTATTGACACAATTGGTGCATTAACGACTTCACATTATTCATTGGCGCCTCGCTCAACAGCTACTCCTACCAGTGTGCGTATAGATTCTCTCAATAAACGATTAGTACATCTATTCTATAGCGGTGGTTTAATCTCTGGCATTAACTATACAATTACCACTAATGGGATTAATGATCTTGCAAGTAATACACTGCTTACAGACAATCATTCATTTTATGTACCAAACAAAAATGATATTGTTATCAATGAAATTTATTCGGACCCCGACTCAACAATCAACTCATTGCCTAATGCAGAATTTATAGAATTGTTTAATCGCACTTCGTACACTATTTCTCTTCAGGATTGGCAATTTCTTGACGCCTCAACCATCGGAAGTGAGGGTGTTCTCTTTAAAAATCTTTTGATTCCTGCGAATTCTTATGTTATCATCTGTGATTTGGATGATACACTTCGTTTTATACCATATGGCAATACCTATGGAGTTGACCCATTTCCTTCTCTAAATAATACAGATGAGGAGTTGATATTGCAAGATAATTTTGGAAGGGCAATCAACTATGTTCAATACAATGATAATTGGTACAAAGACGCCAACAAGAAGACTGGTGGTTATACACTGGAGAGAATAGATGCCTCAAAATATTGTATTGGAGAAATAAATTGGATGGCCTCTATTGATGTTCGTGGCGGAACTCCTGCCACTATAAATTCTGTGTCAGGAATAATTGAAGACTCGATACTTCCTATGTTATTTAGGGCAGCGTTTGTTGATTCTTCTACATTTGATTTGATTTTTTCAGAACCAATTGACGAATTGGTTGCTCTTAATATTTTAAACTATCAAATAGACAACTCGTTATCAATTAGCGCTACTTTTTTTACTTCATACACCGCCGATCGAGTGCGAGTTTCTTTGACGACACCTATGTTATCGAACACAACCTACACCATAACACTATCGAATATTGCAGATTGCAGTTCGAATTTTTTAGGATTAATGAATACTGCAAAATTTGGAATTCCACGACAAATTGAAAACAATGATTTAGTAATAAATGAAATTCTTTTTAATCCTGCGTCTGATGCCTCAGATTTTGTAGAATTATACAACCGTTCAAATAAAATTCTTGATTTAAAAAACATTAAATTGTTAGAGGCAAATCCCGCTGATTCTTTAGTATACACAGATAATGCAACCATTACTACCGAGTCTTTTTTGGTGTTTCCAGATCAATATGTTGTCCTCTCAGAAGACATTCAAAGCATTACTGAACAATACTTTGTCCCCAATCTAGGAAGTTTGTTGCAAGTGAAAGGGATGCCAAATTATGATGATAACGAGGGTATTGTAGAATTGTACCAAACTTTATTAAGCATTGATAAATTAAGTTATTCGCATAATTGGCACTTTCCGTTGCTAGAGCTAGAGGAGGGCGTAAGTCTAGAAAGAATAGATTATAATCAATCTACACAACTTGAAAGTAACTGGCATAGTGCAGCAACAACAATTGGGTTTGCAACGCCAACTTATCAAAATTCAGTATTCATTGGAAACACAAACCAAGACAACGAAATTACCATCGATCCTCAAGTATTCACACCCGATGAGGATGGAAATGCTGATATAGCTGGAATTAATTTCAAATTTGATCACGCTGGTTATATGCTTTCAATAAAAATTTATGATGCCAATGGTAGACTCACAAAAACATTGGTAAATAATGAATTGGTGGCTATTGAAGGAAGATATACATGGGATGGCACAAATGACAATCGTGAAAAAGCGCGCATTGGAGTCTATATTGCTTATACAGAAATATTTGAGTTAAGCGGAAAGATAAAGCACTATAAAAATAAAATTATACTAGGAAGCAAATTCTAAAATGCTAGCAAGTCTAAAATAATTAAAGTATAGTTGTTATAGAAGGAAGAAGAAAACTAGTTTGGGGAAGATCCATCTTCCTCTTCCCTCTACAACAGATTAGATTCTATACATAAGTTTCAAAATCTTGCTGACGCTTACCTGATTTCTTACTATAGTTTAAAATTATTTTTATGCTAGAAAGAGAAGGGGTTTTCATATCTGAATCTAGATGATGCATAACGTCTTCAATATGTTCAAATTCCTCTTTAAGTATGGAGTCATTTTCGATTGCTATCTTAATTTCAGCTTGTTCAAAGGAATTTTTTTCACCGTAGTGAAGTAGTATCAAATCTTGAGGAGTAAAATTTTGCTTCATTATCTAATTTATTTAGTTGATTTTATCCTAAAACGCAGTTAGATTAAAAATATTGTGTTGGTTCTACTTACAATGTATTTATTATGAATATTACATAGAATAAAATACTGAGAATAAGAATTTCTCACTCTCAGTATTTTTATAAAAGGGTTAGCTAAACCATCAAAATTGAATTTGCTTCTCTTCGATAAACTTTCTTAGTCGAAGTAGTCCGTATCTCATTCTACCTAAGGAGGTATTGATGCTAACCCCTGTCATATCAGCAATTTCTTTAAAGCTGAAATTGAGATAGTGACGCATTACAATGACTTCTCTTTGCTCATCAGGTAATAAATCAACCAGGGCACGAAGCTTGTTGGCGTGCTGTTCGTAGATTAACTTGTCTTCTGCATTATTTACATCAGAGAATTGTAATACGTTAAATATGTCATTGCCGTCACTATCAGTGATTTTTGGAGCTCTCTTCACTCTTCTAAAATGGTCAAGACACAAATTATGACCAATACGAATAACCCATGGTAAAAACTTACCTTGTTCATCGTATTTACCATTGCGTAAGGTATCCACAACTTTTATAAAGGTATCCTGAAAAATATCTTCAGCTAGTACAGTATCTCTTACTGTCATATAAATGGATGAAAACACTTTCGTTTTGTGACGGTGAATGAGTCTTTCTAAAGACAACTCTTTTCCTCCAAGATATTGAACTATCAACTCCTGGTCTGTAGCAAGGTGTGCACTTTTCATCTTATTGTTTAGTTTAGGTGAATAAATAATACTAAACGTAGAATTATAACGATGGCTATAAAAATTAATTTGACTAAATAAAATACAGGTAGATAATATCTGCTATAGAAAAACGAGAATGGTAATGTAGAAGTGTGCTATTATTATATATATTTAATACTAATCTACAACAATAAAATTAAAATCCAAATTTTTTTTGTAAAAATTAAAAATTCTTAAATCATCATATAGAAAATACCATCTAGGTTTACCAATCGTTATTGAAGTTTGGCTTGTTCATTCCAGATAAGATCTGTAGAATTGAGATAGATTTCTAGACCTGTCAGGTGTTAGCAGCTGACAGCTTAATCTTGACGTATTTATCTTTCATACCAAAATTCCTTCGTTGCTTTTTACAAAGCAAATTTGAATCTGCTTTTACTTTCTTCCCTCGGTGGCAATCCTTAGAGGACGCTGAGAACCACTCTTATCTCTTAGCTCGAGTATTTTTTACTCGTGTTTAAAAGCGGTGTAATACATTTATACCTTCTTATTTGTTTACCTTATTTAGTATTACCTTTGCACCTTGATTTAGGTAAGTTTAATGCAAAAAGAAGACCACAACATCATTATTAAAGGCGCGCGCGAGCACAATTTAAAGAACGTGGATATTGTTTTGCCCAAAAACAAATTGATTGTTTTTACGGGTGTGTCTGGTTCAGGAAAATCTTCCTTATGTATGGACACGCTTTATGCAGAAGGACAGAGAAGATATGTAGAAAGTCTTTCGTCATACGCACGTCAGTTTTTGATGCGAATGAACAAACCCGATGTCGATAGTATCAAAGGTATTTGCCCTGCAATAGCTGTAGAACAAAAAGTGGCCACACGAACCACGAGAAGTACTGTGGGGACTCTTACAGAGGTATACGATTATCTTCGCTTACTTTATGCAAGAATCGGAAAGACTTATTCACCAATCAGCGGAAACTTAGTAAAAAAACACGAAGTAAATGATGTAGTTGATTTCATATTCTCTCTCAAGTCAGGCACTAAAATTCAAATTCTTGCACCAGTTATCACACACAGCGATGCAAAAACCGAGCTAAATCTATTGTTACAAAAGGGATATAGCAGGGTAGTCTGGAAAGATACTTTTTACAAAATTGAAGAGCTTCAACAGTTAAATATTAATGACAAAACAACGAATCTAGAAGTTTTAATCGATAGAATTATAGCAGAAAATTCAGACGAAAATCGTTCGCGAGTCGCAGACTCTGTGCAGACCGCATTCTATGAAAGTCTTGGTGAGTGTATCGTTGATGTAACTGACGAGGCCAAACACTCGTTTAACAATAGATTCGAACTAGATGGAATGAGATTTGAAGAACCATCACAGCATTTTTTTAATTTTAACAATTCCTTTGGCGCTTGTAAAACATGTGAGGGTTTTGGAACTGTGATTGGTATTGACGAAGACCTTATCATACCAGACAAAAACCTATCCGTTTACGAGCAAGCTATTGCATGTTGGCGTGGAGAAAAAATGAAAGAGTGGAATGATACACTTATCAAAACATCCTCAAAATTTGATTTTCCAATTCACCGATCGATCAAAGATTTAGATGCTAAAGAAAGAAAATTGCTTTGGACAGGAAATGAATATTTTGAAGGCTTGACTGCTTTCTTTAAATTTATAGAAACTCAAAGTTATAAGATTCAATATAGAGTGATGTTGTCTAGATATAGAGGTAAAACAGCATGCTTAGAATGCTACGGTTCTAGAATTCGTCAAGACAGTGATTTTGTTAAAATAGATGGGAAGTGCCTATCAGAAATACTTATGATGCCGATTGATGAGGTAGCAATCTTCTTTAAAGATGTTCAACTCACAAAAACTGAATTTAGCATTGCTGAGCGAATAATCGAGGAGATCAACAATCGCTTAAAAGTAATGGTAGAGATTGGTTTAGGATACCTCTCCTTAAATAGATTTTCAAATACATTGAGCGGCGGTGAAACACAAAGGATAAATCTTACAAGAATTTTAGGAAGTAATTTAACTGAATCAATGTATATGTTGGATGAACCAAGTATTGGCCTGCACTCTAAAGACACAGAAAAATTAATCTCTGTGATAAAGTCATTGCGTGACATGGGAAATACCGTGATTGTAGTAGAACACGACGAAGAAATGATTAGAGAGGCAGACCATTTGGTAGATATGGGACCATATGCTGGAAGATTTGGAGGAGAAGTCGTCTTTAATGGAAATGCCAGAGATATTGCATCTGCAGAGAATAGCTTAACTGGAAAATATTTGAGAGGAATACTGAATATTGAAATACCAAAGCAGAGAAGAAAATTCACTAACAGTATTCAAATTATTGGTGCATCGCAACATAATTTAAAAAATGTCGATGCTAAGTTTCCGTTAAACGTTTTAACGATTGTTACAGGAGTATCTGGAAGTGGAAAAACAACTCTTGTAAAAAAGATTTTATATCCTGCCATGTCAAATCTTATGGATGAAGGAAGTGGTGAAAAACCAGGTGCTTACAAGGAATTAAAAGGAGAGTATAAGCAGATAAAAGGAGTGGAGATGATTGACCAAAACCCGCTTGGTAGAACATCTAGGAGCAATGCAGTCACGTATACCAAAAGCTATGATTCTATTCGTGAATTATTTGCCTCACAGCAACTTTCAAAAATGCGAGGATACAAAGCAAAGGATTTTTCATTCAATGTGGAAGGCGGAAGATGCGAAAATTGCAAAGGTGAAGGAGAGGTGGTTGTAGAAATGCAGTTTCTGGCAGATGTACATCTGATCTGCGAAAATTGTAAAGGCAAAAGATTTAAAGACGACACCCTTGAGGTCACCTATAAAGAAAAAAATATTTTTGAGATTTTAGATCTAAGCGTAGATGAGGCAATTGATTTTTTTCAATCCCACACCGATATTCACGCTAGACTAAAGCCATTACAAGATATTGGTTTGGGATATATTAAGCTTGGACAAAGCACAAGTACTTTAAGCGGGGGCGAAGCTCAAAGACTCAAGCTAGCCTCTTTTTTAGGTAAGGGTGCTGTCAGCTATCCAATTCTATTTATCTTTGACGAACCAACTACTGGATTACATTTTTATGATATTGAAAAATTATTGTTGGCATTTAATGAATTGATTAAATTAGGCCACACTATTGTTGTTATTGAGCATAATCTAGATGTGGTAAAATGCGCAGACTGGCTTATTGACTTGGGTCCTGAAGGTGGTAAAAATGGCGGACAGATTATGTACCAAGGGGTACCTGAAGGAATATTAGAAGTAAAAGAGAGTCACACTTCTAGATATTTACGCACTAAATTAGCGGTGACTAAAAATTAAATTTCTGCATTTTGAAAAGGATAACTTCAACTCTTTCATTCCTACTCTTTTTTTACTCGATTAGTTTTGCTATAGACTTTAAAGGGACAATAAAGGACGAAACTAATCAGCAACCGATCAGTGGTGCTGTAGTGCGAGTTTTTAAAAACACAGATCAAGTAGCAAGTTTAAAAACTAATGATGTAGGCGCTTTTAGTATTCCACTACTTATGGGAACAGACTATAGAGTCTATATTGACAAGAATGGGTATAATCAATTACGTGTCAGCATTACAACTAATTTCTCCTCATCTATAACAGAATTACCTTCTCTAGATTTACTAATGGTAGAGACTAAGACTGAAAGTAATCCTATCCTAATCCGTTTAACTGGCAAACTATATCATCTTCAATTAGGTGGTTTAGAAGGAGAACAAATCACTGCAAAAAATAATGTTACAGGTGCAATTATAACAGCAGTAACCTTATCTAATGGAAATTTTAGCTTAGCTCTAGCACCAGACATGAGTTATACAATAGAAGTAGTAACCAATGGAACGTTTCCCTTGTATGAGTATTCGCCTGTTTATCTGAATACGTCTGGAGTTAATTCCTCTAAGCAAATCATAAGAAACTTTGAAAACCGTTGCATTATAATTAAAAACGAAACGAAGCCCGGTATTACCACTCAAAAAACAGCCAGTAACAAAGAGGTGGAGAGCACTAATAAGATAGTTAAAAATAATGAATTAAAGATTGTAACAAAAAAGTCGGACTCGATAAGCAATCAGCCGCCGATATTAAATGACAAAGATAAAGCACTCTTAAAATCACTAAACACAAAATATGAAAAGCTACTTGTTGAAGATAGCATAGAAAGAAAAAAAGATAAAATGGTGGCAAGAAATGTAGTGGTGAAGTTCTATGATGACGATGAAAAAATGATTGAAAAGGAAAAGGTGAAACCCACTACCTCAAAAAAAATTATAAAACCAAAGGAGGTAGTAAAGAAAGATACTCATGTAACTAAAGTTATCGAGATAAGAGAAAAGGTGAAGGTACCCAAGACAAGCACTAAGCTCGAAGAAACAAAGCCAATTATTCAAACAAAGGCAACAGAATCGCAAAAGCCGGTATTAACAAATTTACCAGACGAGGCCAAACAGCTAGCTAATACCCAAAAATTAAATGAGAAAATTTCGGAAACAAGACGAATTGATTCTATTATTGGTACTGCTACTAGGTTCATGCATCGTGAGTTAACTAGCACGGAAAAAGCTAAATTGGAAGCTACAAAAAACACGACTCGAATAGTTGCCATTCCTTCAGATGATAATCGACTACCCGTTTTAATTGAGGAAGACAGAACTCCTGTTATTAATGATGTAATTTATTATGGCGAAGGTAAAGCTACCTTGGATAACGAAGCTAAAGATTACCTCACAGGTATTGCAACCAAGTTAAAAACAAACACTGAAGTGAAGATTGAATTGGCAATACATTGTGACCTAAAAGATGAGGCAAGTGTTGCCGACTATATCTGTAAACTCAGAATTAAAAAAATTGTAGACTTAATGGTAAATACGCTAGAAGTTAACTTTCAACAATTAATGATTAGAAGCATAGGTATGAACGAGCCTGTAAACAATTGTAAAAAATCCAGTACCAATTGCACTGAATTAGACCATCAAATGAACAGACGCACTGAAATAAAGTATCTAAATTAAACTGTCTTGAATTGCCTATGTTGGGCTCTCTCGCTATGAAAACCCTTAGGACATTGACACTTTTTATAGTTCACACAAGATGAAGTGAAAATCATCAGCACACTAGTAATTATTAAGCCAGAAAAATATTTCTTAAACATCTTACTTTTATTATCCCACAAAATTAACGAATAATTCAATCTAATATTATAAAATGAAAGATGATTTTTACAATGGCTTTCTTGTTACGCCTTTAAACTGGGGTCTTGGACATGCTAGCAGATGTGTTCCAATCATACAGTATCTGATAGAAAAGGAAATACGGATTGTGGTCGCATCAGACGGTGAAGCTTTGCTTTATTTAAAAAAAGAATTTCCCCAACTTACTTTTGAAGAATTGCCTTCCTACGGAGTCAAGTATACAGAAGGTAGCAATTTTTTACAAAATATCCTAAAGCAGCTACCCAAATTTATAAAAGCAATTCATGAAGAAAATCACGTAGTTGATACATTAATTCAGAAGCATAATATTTCAAAAATAATTTCAGATAATCGGTATGGATGCTATAACAAAGACACAAAAAATATTTTAATAACACACCAATTGTGTCCGAACCTTAAAGGTTGGTGGAGGTCTTTGAATTGGCCAATTGAACAAATACTCAGACTTCAATATGACAATTTCAACATGGTATGGATACCTGACGATGAGATCAATAATTTAAGCGGCATCCTGTCTTCTTTACCAATAGCAGATAAACAATTCATAGGTGTTTTAAGTCGTTTCATAAATATCAAAGAGACGGTATTGAAAAACGAAATTCTTGTCATTCTTTCTGGCGTAGAACCACAGCGAACAATTTTAGAAGCGAAGATTATCGATCAGTTAAAATCAATCAATAAAAACGCTGTTATAGTGTCTGGCATAGGCGAAGGAGATGAAATGGAAAACATAAGCACCAACATCACAAAATACCAACGACTAAGTACTAACGCACTCGCTCACTTAATTTCAGAGAGTAAATACATTGTTTGTAGAGCCGGCTATTCCTCTATCATGGATCTTGCAGTGCTTGGCAAGAAAGCATTGCTAATTCCAACTCCTGGTCAAATTGAGCAAGAATATCTGGCAGAAAAGCTTATGAAAGAAAAAAAGTTTTTAATGCAAACTCAAGAAAACTTAAACCTAGCTGAAGCTATCAATGAAATCGACAAGTATGAAGGCATAAAACTAGGCAATGACGAAATCAATCTATTTAAAAACTTAGTTGATAAATTAATAGATTAGGTTATTCAATTTCAATTATTGACACTCTTCTTTCTAAGGCAGCCTTCGGTTGGTATACCGAATGAGGTAGATCTAATCTATCATCACTGATTTTTTGATCGGCTTTTTCTTCACCAAATGGTGAGTTTCTATAGATCAATTTATTGGCTAATATATAGCCTCTGAAAAATCCATTATCAAAATTATAGAAGTAGTTTTTCAATGAGACAATTCTTCTATTTGCTAAATGAATATTATAATCGTTTAATGCCAAGGGACTGCAATACCCTTCTATCGTAATGGTTACAGAACTCCCCTCTTCCATTCTTTGCTTCATATAGCCAGTAAATAATAGCAACTTTCTATATCCCTCATCGATATTATTGTCGAATAATTTGGAAATTTCATCAGTAGCAGATGGAGTCGAATTTATCTTAGAATAAGCATTCTTATACTCCTCTTTCATCAAAGTATAATTATCATAGGTGGCCCTATAAGATAGAGAGGTGGTATCTTTATTGCTACGTGGATCTGGAATATCATTATGAAAATAAACCGTCACAGGCAACATACTTTTTAATTTATATAAGCCAATATCTGTACTTTTTTTGATGGAATCAATACTGGTGGTATTAGATGTTGAGACAAGAAGTGTGCTGTCCTTGACAACTATTTTCTTTAGTGCAATAAGTGATGTATCAATTGACGTTTTGTTTTGAAGATAACGTAATTTGTAGATATCATTACAACAAGACTCTCCTTTTAAAAACAAGGAACCCTTTCGATTCGAGGATAAATAACCTTCCTGCTTTGTTGAGTTTAAATTAAAATAAATATCATTACAACTACTATTTATTGGCAAACCGACATTTTCAGGTTGTGAAAAAACTAGACTAACAGGGCTTTTCTTGGCACAAAAAATATCAAAGCCACCATATCCATAATACCATTCAGAACTAAAATAAAGTTTCTTATCCTTCGAATCAAAAAACGGAGAAATCTCATCATCTGGGGAATTAACAACATTTCCAAGGTTAACTGGCGTAGAATAAATCTCATTTTCAGTACGCAAAGAATACCAAATATCCAATTTTCCTTCGCCTCCTTTTCTGTCACTAACAAAATATAATACTTTATTTTCGGCCTCAAATGGCTGTGTATTGGTGGCATCCTTTATATTGATATCTGCATTCAAAATCACAGGCTCTTGCCATCGTTGATCAATTAATCGACTAACATAAATATCACACTTTAAATCGCTGACATTTTTGTTGGAACAAACATTAAAATAGAATCGCTTTCCATCCTCACTAAATGAACCATTTGCAATATGCTGATTATAGGAGTTCAGCCAATCAAACAATTCCTTGTTTTCTTTCCATTCTTCATTCTCTAGTTTCATTGTATAAATTCGCGACAAAAATTCTTTGTTGTTTTTTTGTATGCTAGATGGTTGCTCTCGAATACTCGAAAACTGATAGAAAGAATCCTGTAACTCGCTTGCTGCAAATTCGGAAAACTGTGTGTTAATCTCGTTGCCCATTCTTTGAACATCTACCCCATTATTGATAACGTTATTGTCGGTCAACCAAGCTGCAGACTCCAATTCTTGAGTGGCCTTTCTTTTATAATAATCTTGAAAACTATACCTATTCAAAAATCGTGAATAATACTCTTTTGATTTATCATAATTTCCCAAATACTTCTCCATCTTTCCCATCCAAAATTCACTGAGAGGAAAATTTTTATATTTATCCAATTTCAAAACCTTTTCGTATAGATTGAATGCACCTTTATAATCATTAAATTTTCTTGAAGATTCACCCATTTTGTACCAAGCTTCTGTCTCTGAAGAATCAATCTCTTTTGCCTGATTATAATAAAAGAAGGCAGTATAATAATCTGCCTCGACGAATGACTTATCGCCTTGACGCATATATTGCACTGACGATTGCGCCTCTACATCTTGAAGAAACAACATCAATGACAAAAGCAAAATAGCAATGAGGTGATTGTATACTTTTTTCATCAAAAAATTGGACATATTTGTTTGCCGTCTTTAAATTTTAGCAAATGAGAGTAGATATATTGCGCCGAGAGCTCAACCGCTCCATAGGTATTGGTGGCTTTACGAAAACGAGAACTATTTATATCGTAACTGAAACCAAAATTCCATCGATTCCATATCACGCCTGCAGTTATGGTAATTGCATCATTGATACGATAGGATGGACCATAATAAAATGCTATATCGTTTTTGTTTTTTGTCAGAATTTTATTCTTTAGCAGAAGTCCAAACAAAAATTCTTGCTTCGAATCTTGCCTTTGATACAATAACTGAGGAAGGACAGAAAAATTTTCTGTCAATGCGATAGATCCACTCAAATGTGCTGTATAACGACTATTGAGCTTTACTTTTTGGTCAGACTTGAATGAATAATTTGGTTGATTTAGATGCTGAACAGTAAAACCCAATTCCATCGAATATTTCTTTTTAAAGAAAAAAGAATAGGCGACTCCCACCCCTAAATCCATGACGTTTGTCGTAACCTTACCAATGCTTTCAAAGCTATAGGCGTTGGCATCATAAAATTCACCATTATACTGAGCGTCAAACCTTAGTAGGCTATAATCAATCTGTCTAGAAATTAATCCAAGATTAAAGCCAAGACTCAAATATTGATTTTTTCTTCTTCCTAAGCATTTTGAATAGGCAAGAGATAGGCTTGGATAAGAAGTACCATACCTAGAATCGCCAGCTCTATCGTAATAAAATGAAACACCTGCAGACAGTTTATCTCTATTCTTCAGTGTTAAAAAATTATACTCTACCGAAAATTTAGCCGTATTATAGTTTACAGGCACCGTAGCCCATTGATTACGAGCAATAGCAGAAAACCTTATAGTGCCGTCATATAACCCAGTAAGCGCCGGATTCAACTGAACAGTACTTGCCTGAAACTGAGTAAAGTGAATGTCTTGTGCAACACTTAACATTGGCAAGAGGAGTAAAAAAAATCCTGCCAAAAACCGCACTAACATTCTATGTTCATTCTTTTTTCTCACCTATCTTATCAATGTAATATTCCCTTTAAATGAAAAGTTTTCTTCTCTTTCGCAAACGCCTTCCACATAATAACCAAAAACTGCTGGATCAATTGGCTTGCCCTTGAAAGTACCATCCCAACCATCATTCAAATCATTAGACTCAAAAACCAATTCTCCCCACCTGTCATAAATAGCCAAGTAAAATTTAGTTAAATTTTTTGCCCTCACATAAAATATATCATTTGCACCATCGTTGTTTGGACTGAAAGCATTGGGAATAAATATAGCAGTTTGTCCACAAGTTAAGCTCCTTCTATAAACGATGACTGTGTCGCTTTCGCGACAGCCAAAGCTGTCTGTGGCAATCACTTCAAAAACTTGTGTATTATTAATGATAGCATTCGTGTTTTGAGAAGTAGGACTTATCACTGCACCAACTGGATTCCACAAATAGGTATTAAACAAATTAGAACTAATCGCCGATAGCAAAACCGATTCTCCCGCCTCTACCGTGTCCTTGTCTGCTGCAGCAATTACATCTGGACCGCCTGCTAAGGTAAAGACAACAATTGAATCTGAATATCGACAACCTTGTGCACTCACTGCTGTTACATAAAAGGTAGTGGTATCAGGTGGTCTGACTTGTGGGTCTGCTGTATTAGCACCACTGATAATAAAAGTGGTAGGTGTCCAAGAAAATGTCAAGGGTAATTCTGGAATTAAATTCTCTACATGAATAGTTAAAATATCAAAGGGACAAAGAACGATTCCTCCGGTTAATAATAAGCTGGCTTCGAAAATTTTTACTGGCTGTAAAAAAGTATCTGAACAACCATCAACTGTTATATAACAAATATAATCTGTGTTTACTGTAGGCGTAGCAATGGGGTTTGAAATGTCCGCTCTATTTAGTGTAGAAGATGGTGTCCATAAATAAGTCACAGAGGTATCGCTGATCGGCGGGAATCCTAACTGTACCGATTGTGAATCGCAAACAATTAATTGTGCTAGCGTATCTCTTCCATTTTTTATTATTAAAATATCTTGATAGGCCGTGTCGGCTATATTACATGATGTTGAATCTGTAACAATCAACCTTACGGTATAGGTTCCAGGCAAGGTATAGTTATGACTTGGACTAAAAATGGTTGAGGTTCCCCCATCTCCAAAATCCCATGCTACCCTCGTACTTGAAAAAACCCTGCTGGTATTGTTAAAAAAAATATCCGCAGGTACGCATTTCACAGGAGTCGCATCAAACTTGGCTAAGATAATCGGCAAATCAAAATCAAACTTAAAGACCGCGTTGTTACAATTAAAACTATTATTCGTACTACTTACTACAGAATCGGGATGAGGATAAATGGGAAAGGTTTGGTCTGCACCACAACTAGCACATACCGACTGATAAACAATTCCATTTCTATCAAAACGAGAAGTACCTCCATCTACATGTTCAGATTCAGGACCAGTACCACCGAAATAACTACCATAAGAAATATTTGAAGCATCATCATTTATAACTAACAAGTAAAAATCATTATTGTCTGTGGTGCTTTGTAATGCATCTAGAGTGATTGGAAGACCTGATGTACCACCAACTGGTAAAGAGCCTGCTCCTCCAAAACGATTTACCGTTGGGCCTCCCCAGCCACAGATATAGGCTTTATTGCAGAGGTCTACCAGAAAAGCAGTTGGCGAAATATTTATGATATAAGGTGCCGAACCAAACACTGTGCTCCAAACTAAGGTGTCGAGGTTGTTTTTTAATTTCATCACAAATTGTCCTCTGCCAGGAAAACTCCATGCAGCGTTAAAAATAAAAGTATCACCAGCCGCCAAAGTTTGTCCAAGTAGAAAAACCTCCTCATTTTTATTCATCTCTACAAAATAACTTTGATCGTATGCGTCTGAACCAATATAAGTACTTGTAAGTAAAACATTGCCTGTATTGTTGAGCTTGCTTACATATCCATCACTTCGACCTCCACCAAAAAAAGTTCGATAAGCTGTTGGAGTAATAGGAAGATCGTCGGATACCGTACCACCTGTAAAGTATACATTTGCATCCTTGTCTAACTCCAAAGAATAAATGGCATCATCATATCGACCTCCAAAAAAAGTACTCCAAATAATAGTTCGCAAACTATTATCCATCTTAGTAACACAACCCTCTTGACCAGAATCCTTCACCGTTTGGTAAGATCCGGTCGTAACAGGAAAGTCTGAAGAGTAGGTAGAGGAGCCAATATAAACATTATCATTCTTATCTATTAAAATTTCACCTCTGGCCTCGTCAGCATAATTAAATCGAAGGGAAGCTGAGGTATTGATCCCATCATTGTCGCTTCCCCCTATATAGGTAGACGCAATTAGTGACGAACCATCAGCAGAAAACCTTGTCACAAACATATCTGATCCATTAAAAAAATCTAGTCCTAGTCCATATAAAATAGCTCTTACTCCCCCGTTAAAGGTACTGTCATAAGTTCCAAACGTAGTTGGGAAATTAGTAGAACTAGTGGTGCCTAAAACGAATAGTTCATCATTCGAATTAACAATAATACTATGTGGCATTTCGTCAGAATTGCCACCCAAATAGGTCGAATATAATCGAAGACTACCTCTTGCATTATATTTCGTTATTGCAACGTCTGTTCCTGTTAAAGAACCGGCGCCACTGCCACCAGCCCAAAGCAATTGAAAAGCGCCAATAGTAGTAGGGTAGCCATTGCCGAATACGGTTCCTGCGGCAAAGGCATTCCCCTCTCCATCATAGGTGGCTGTGCATCCAAAATTATCCGCCACCGAACCCGAATAGGTCGAAAAAATAACACTTGGGTCTATCACTAAATCTATACTTCTGTCATAAGCATCTGGGAAAAAAAATCGTAGCATCTTATTCTCAAGACGATATTCGCAACGTACATTTTTCTTCTGTCCACCTATTGATTGATAGGCAACAGGCGCTAATTCTTTTATCGTGTCAAACGAAGTTATGATGAATAATGCTCCGTTTTCTATATAAATTTGATCTACACCCATATATGAAAACTCGACTAGGTCTATATTTGAACCTAGATGACAGATCAAATCATATTTATATGAACTACCCACAGAATAGTTTTTTAAATCAATATTTCGATACAAATTGTGATAGGTAACTGTTTCATAGGAGATAACTTTCGACCTCCATTTCGATTTATCGTTCCCTACAAAATAATTGTTGTATCCAGCAATTTGCGTTTCATGTGTTATGAGAACATCCTTATTGCTATTGTTAAAAACAACCTGATAAGCAAAAAAATCTAAATAATCATTTAGCTTAGGTTTATACTCTTCAGAATGATGCAGATGGTTTTTTCGAAATAAATATTCTTGCTTATCAAATATTGAAACCGTTATTCGGTCTTTTTCCAAAAATAAAGCGCCATTGTTCAAATCTGCTTTGTACAAAACCGCCTCTTGCCATTGACCTTTATTATAGGAATAGGAAATTAAGTTCTCGCTTGCCTGAAGGGAAGAAGCGACGAAAAGAAAAAAAATAATCAAAAAAGAATCGCGTAAATCTGTATGCATTATCCTATTTGTTCTGTTAAGATACTATTAATTATAAAAGAAACAAAACAATTTTAGCAAAAGCATTAGCGAAGTATTAAACTAGGTTTATTCTCTTTTCCTAATTACTAGTTTCAGAATTTTCTCCAACCACATTCTCCGTGCTGGGCTCTACTTCCTTTGGTTGGGGCAAATCTGTGGTTGAATTTATACCAAAATATTCAAGAAACGTTTGGCTTACTTCATACAGAATCGGATTGCCTGGAGTGTCACGCTTTCCAGCAATTTCTATAAGATCCTTTTCTAACAATTTATGTATCGAATAATCTGCATTCACACCTCTTATCTGCTCTATTTCACTTTTTGTAATAGGCTGCTTGTAAGCAATAATTGATAAGGTCTCTAAAGCCGCTGAAGACAATCTTTTTTTCTCTTTTAGGTTAAGCAAAGTGCTTATCGCCTCATGATAGGGCGCTTTGGTCAAAAACTGATAGCCACCCCCAATTTTTCTCAATTCAAAAGAGTATTGATCGGTAATATACTTGACTATCAATGTCTCCACCACCGAAAAAACCTCTTCTTCTGTAATAGAAAATAGGATTGCTTTTTCATCCACAATCTCCTCTTTTACGATAATTTCTCCCGAAATCTTTGCTGGCTTACCTTTCACAAATTCTTCAGGCTTTGGACCAAAGACTTTTATCAGGCATTCTTGCAATTCTTGAATAGTAACTGGCTGGTCACTCGCGAAAAGTAAGCCCTCTATATATCTCTCTATATTCACTTCCATATGTCTATTTCGATCCTTTTGTTTTTATATCTACCAATCTCGCTAATACTTTATCTAAAATTTCATTCAACGTCTCTGACTCTTTCTTGCTGATTGCTTTTAATGGTTGAACAAAATCTTCTACAGGATCAGCTAACTTCTCAAGCAATTTTAAACCTTTTTTTGTTATTCTAATATCAACTGTACGCTTGTCTGTAATAGAGTCTAGTCGCTCTACAAAATCTAATTTGTAAAGCCTATCAACCATCCTTGATGCATCACTATTTTTATCTATAAGACGTTCTTTAAGCAATTTAACCGTAGAAGGTTCAGGATATTGACCTTTCAAAATTCGCAGCGCATTATATTGGTGCCTTGTAATTTTACTGTCCTTAAAAAACATCTCTTGATAGTCATTCAAAAGGTTAACAGTATAAAGCAGACTAATCATGTTTTTTTGATACGTGCTTCTGAACTTTTTTTGTACGATTAATTTTTCAATGGTACTCATGATTGGGGGAGTATAATTTATATACAAATCTAATAAAAAAGTGCGTTTAAAACATTATTATCCTTAACGTGTCATCAGCTCACCCATTATGCTAGGCAAAATTTGGGTGAGCAATATTTTTAGGGCAGCTATCCTTGCTGTAGGAATACAAGCAAGGATACCGGGTGTTACACAGTACCCCGAACTCTCGGGGGTACTTGCTTCACCCCCCTGCTGCAATATTATTCTCCATGTTAAACATTGTTTCAAAAGCTTCGCAATGAAGCCATCATTAAAGCTGGATAAAAGATCATAAAAAAGTCGAGATGAAAATTCACCTCGACTCTATCACCTTCACTAAAAATTTACTTTTTCGTCAACTCAATATTGACCACAATTTCTACCGCATCACTCAATACCAAACCGCCTGCATCCAGTGTTTTATTCCAGCTTAGTCCAAAATCAGTTCTCTTGATAGTAGTCTTTGCTTTAAATCCAGCTCTCTGTAAACCATATGGATCTTTCACCACACCATTAAACGTCAACTGAAAAGTGACGGCTTTTGTCACCCCATGCATACTCAAATTACCTTTCAACTCATAACTTTTGTCTTTTATTTTCTTTATGGAACTAGACTGAAACTTAATTTCTGGAAACTTATCTGTCTCAAAAAAATCTGAACCTCGAAGATGTTTATCTCTGTCTTCATTATCTGTGCTTACTGAGTTTACATCAATCGTAAAATCAATCTTCGCATCAGTGAAATCTTCTTTGCTAGTCTCTACTTTCGTTGTAAACTTTTTAAAACTACCTGCCGTTTCAGAAACAATCATGTGTGTTATTAAAAAGTTTACAGAGGAATGACTGTTATCTAAAGTCCAATTTTGAGCTTGAGAAACCATACTACCCAATATAACTAAGGCACTTAAAACTGTTTTTTTCATTTTTTATGTTTTTGACGAATTAATACATGTTCAAACATCTATTATTAGAAAAAGTTCAAAAAAATAAAATAATTATTAAAATAATTTTGTAACTCATCAGTTATGTCAATGTTTATATCAACTTTAAATGTTTAAACACCTATATAATTAACAAAAAAAGGTCGCTTCATTTAAGAAACGACCTTTTGCTATAGCAATTTATTTATTAAGCATTATCTAAAGCGGCGGCGCCTCCTACAATTTCTCCAAGCTCCTTTGTAATCGCCGCTTGTCTTTCTCTATTATACAATAACTTCAAAGTATTCAACATTTCCGCAGCGTTATTTGTAGCAGAATCCATAGCAACCATTCTTGCTCCATGCTCAGAAGCATTAGAATCTAATAAGTATCTAAAGAATTGTGTTTTGATAATTTTTGGAACTAACTCTTGCAATAAGTCTGCTTTCTCAGGATCATAGATATAATCTGCATTAGAAGTACTTGCGCCTTCTGCTACCTCCAACTTCGCAATCGGAAGAATTTTCTCGCTTTTAAAGACCTGCGATGCCGCGTTTTTAAACTGCGCATATACCCCTTCTATTACGTCATGCTCACCACTTAAAAACTTAGTCATCAACATCTCAACAAATTCAGAAGATACTTCAAAATTCAATTGGGTTAACAATTCTTGATAGTCTGTATTAATCTTAACATCTTGATTTTTAAAGAAATCAAAGCTCTTTTTTCCGATACAATAAATCGTTAGGTTTCCCGACTTTCTTAACTCATTATATTCCCCAAAAGCCAATGCTTTTGCTCGTTTTAAAATATTGGAATTGAAACCACCACACAAACCTTTACTCGCTGATATCACCACAATAGCTGCGTTCTTTACTGGTCTTTCTTGGTTAAAGTTCAATGATAAATCTTCGCCCTCCACATTTTTTAAGATATTCGACAACATGCCAAATAGCTTGTCTGAATAAGGACGCATTTGTACAATACGATCTGTAGCCCGCTTCAACTTTGATGCGGCTACCAATTTCATTGCTTTTGTGATTTGTTGCGTCGTTTGAACAGACTTTATCCTCGCACGTACCTCTTTTAAATTTGCCATTTAAAGCGTTATTTATTTTTAATAAGTCAATGCAACATCAATTGCTACTTGCTTCATTGTGTTTGATGCCTCTTCAGTTATTTCTTTTCCTTTCAAAGACGCAAGTATCTGAGGGAAACGAGTTTCCAATTGATTCAGATACCCCTTTTCAAAATCTCTAATCTTATTTACAGGAACTTTATTCATTAAGTTATTCACGCCCAAAAATAGAATGGCAATCTGCTTCTCTACGGAGTAGGGCGAAAACTGTGCTTGCTTTAAAATCTCAACATTTCTTGCTCCTTTCTCTAATACTGACTTTGTGGCTGCATCCATGTCAGAACCAAACTTAGCGAAAGCCTCTAACTCACGGAATTGAGCTTGATCTAGCTTTAAAGTACCTGCTACTTTCTTCATCGTCTTAATTTGTGCATTTCCTCCAACACGACTTACTGAGATACCCACGTTAATCGCCGGACGAACTCCTGAGTTAAATAAATTCGACTCCAAAAATATCTGTCCATCAGTTATAGAAATAACGTTAGTAGGAATATAAGCAGATACGTCACCCGCTTGTGTTTCAATAATGGGTAATGCTGTTAGTGAACCTCCTCCTTTTACTTTGTTTTTAAGTGACTCAGGAAGATCATTCATTGCCGCCGCAATCTCTGTGTTCGCATTGATTTTTGCTGCTCGTTCTAACAAACGGGAGTGTAAGTAAAATACATCTCCTGGATAAGCTTCACGTCCTGGTGGTCTTCTCAACAATAGAGAAACCTCTCTGTAGGCAACGGCTTGTTTTGACAAATCATCATAAACAATCAAAGCTGCTCTTCCCGTATCTCTAAAAAACTCTCCAATGGCACAACCAGCAAATGGCGCATAATATTGCAAAGGCGCTGGGTCTGCTGCCGAAGAGAATACGATAGTTGTATATGCCATTGCGCCATTGTCTTCCAATACTTTTGCTACCTGAGCCACGGTGGAAGCTTTCTGACCACATGCTACATAAATACAATAAACTGGTTCCCCTTTTTCATAAAATTCTTTTTGATTTAAGATGGTATCGATACAAACCGCCGTCTTTCCCGTCTGACGATCTCCAATTACCAACTCTCTTTGTCCACGTCCAATCGGAATCATCGCATCAATCGCTTTGATACCAGTTTGCAATGGCTCATTCACAGGTTGACGATAAATAACTCCTGGCGCTTTTCGCTCTAATGGCATTTCAAACAACTCACCTTCTATTGGACCCTTGCCATCAATAGGCTCACCAAGCGTATTCACTACCCTTCCAATCATGCTCTCTCCTACATTGATAGAAGCAATCTTTCCTGTACGTCTTACAGTATCACCTTCTTTCACTAGTTCAGATACACCCATTAAAACCACACCAACATTATCTTCCTCAAGATTCAGTACGATGCCTCTTAAGCCATTATCAAACGAAACTAACTCTCCTGCACGAGCATTGGTTAGACCGTACACGCGGGCAATACCATCTCCCACCTCTAATACTGCACCTGTTTCTTCAAGCTCAGTCGCTGAACTTACATTCGTCAGTTGTTGTCTTAATATTGCTGATATTTCATCAGGTTTTACATCTGCCATTTGTTTGTGTTTTTTATATTGTTAATTATAATTTATTACTTAGTGCTTCTAGACTTCTAGACCTTATCTACATAAGACTCATCTAAAAACTGTGTTTTCAAGTTTTGTAATTTTTTGTTGATGCTTGCATCATAAAGATTATCGCCGTATTGAAGCTTAAACCCCCCTATTAATGATTCATCGACACTCGTGGTAATGTCCAAATTTGTTCCAGGAATTACTTTACTGAGACTGTCCTTAATTGAATTTAATACCGTGTCGCTTATGATAGTTGCTGTTGTAATGCTAACCTTACTGATATTCTTTAGCACATTATATTGTTCAATAAATGACTTTCCAAAATTGATCAACTGTGCTTCTCTCCCTTTTTTGATGACCAACTCTATGAATCTCCAGGTAATATTGTCCGTTTTATCTTTAAATATTAAAGACATTACATTGAGTTTTTTATCTGCTGGTACCACAGGACTTTTCAGCATTAAACTTAAATCTCTATGACCTGAAATAGTCTTGTCTAAGAGTAAAATATCGTTATGAATAACATCTAATTTACCTTGCTCTATAGCTAGGCCCAATATTGATTTGGCGTATCGATGCGATAATTTATATGACATACTTAGTTAAGTTTTGCTTCATTTACCAAAGTAGTAACCAATGACTCTTGTGCGGCCTTATCACTTAGTTCTTTCTTCAATAATTTCTCGGAAATTTCGATTGCCAATTTACCCGCTTCATTTTTCAATTGCATCAAGGCTGCCGTCTTTTCTGTTTGAAAATCTTTTCGTGCATTCTCTATCAATCTTCCATATTCTACCTTTGCTTTTTCGCGAGATTCCTCCAAAATTTTTATAGATAACTCTTTTGTTTCTGCCAGCATTCTATTTCTTTCCTCTTTTGCTTCCTTCAACAAATCCTCATTCTTTGCTTGTAAGGCAACCATCTCTTCCTTTGCCTTTTTTGCTGAATCTAAAGCCGTCTGAATCGCTTCTTGTCTTTCAGTTAAGGAAGCTACAATCGGTTTAAAAGCAAATTTTCCAAGCAAAACAACGAGTAACCCGAAAATGATAATTGTCCATATCACCAATCCTGGATCAGGTGTAATCAAAGGATTCATTAATAATATTGAGTGCATTATATATTGTATTTTATTTAAAATCAATTAAATATTGTCTGTCCGGCAATCCCTGACAGACAATATGTGTTTGGATAGACTATGCGTTCATAATTGCTACTACCACTACGAAAAGGGCTGCACCCTCTATTAACGCAGCTGCAATAAGCATATTTGTACGAATGTCTGCTTTCTCTGCTGGTTGACGAGCAATAGACTCTAAAGCCGAACCACCAATTTTACCGATTCCTAATCCAGCACCTAATACTGCTAAACCAGCACCAATAACTGAAATACCGTGAATTTCCATGTTAAAACTATTTATTGTCTGAAATCAGACAGGTTAAAAAAAATAAACTAATTAATGTGCTTCTTCATGATGATGCTCCGCCATTGCCATTCCCAAAAAAACCGAGGTTAGCATCGTGAATAAGAAAGCCTGTAAAAACGCTACTAATAACTCAATCAAACTTATAAACAGTGTAAATGGAACTGCTACCGCCGCTCCAGCTCCACTCATTACTGCACTCTCACCAGCGTTGCCGAATACAAAAATCAAACTCACCAAACTCAACACAATAATGTGCCCTGCTGTAATGTTTGCAAAAAGTCGCATCATCAATGCAAATGGCTTACTTATAACGCCAATAATTTCGATTGGTGCTAAAATCATTCTTACAGGTACAGGAACCCCAGGCATCCAAAAAATATGCTTCCAATAATCTTTGTTTCCATTAACATTAATAATAATTAAGGTAAAAAGAGCCAAAACCATTGTCACTGCTATATTACCTGTAACATTTGCCCCACCTGGAAAAAAAGGGATTAGACCCATCAAATTATTAAAAAGGATAAAGAAAAATAAAGTCAGCAAGTAAGGAAGAAAACGAGGTGCATGCTTACCTAAATTTGGCTCCACTACCTCGTCCTTCATAAAAATAACAATTGGTTCCATCAAGTTTTGGATTCCTTTAGGAGCCTTACCTGCATTTGCCTTGCATGCTTTTGCTACCGTTATAAAAACAAGTAATAACAAAAAGGCACTAACCATCATAGCAAATACGTTTTTTGTAATTGAAAGGTCTAATAGTTGATGCCCTTCTCCAGAAACAATTCTGCCTTCTTTCATCACATAACCCGATATAGGACTTTCTGTTGCCTCTTCATGACCATGCGCCGATGCTTCTTCATGTTCTTCGACGACTGGATACTTCGACGACATTCCAATTTCCCAGTTGCCCGCAGTCATATCGTAAATGATAACTGGTAAAGGAATATGCACGTGACCCATTATGTGCCAATCATTTGCATCTGCAATATGCTCTAAAATTGTTGGTGTGGGATTGTATTTTTTTTCAACGGCTGCTTTTTCGCCTTCTTGACAAAACGAACTAAGTGCATTAAGAAAAACAAGAATAAACAGTAACGAAAATCTTTTCAGGCGAGAATTTGAATATAGTTTTGCTGGCACGGTTGTTTTGTATTTTCGGGTGCAAATGTACAAATTACATCTTGAATAAAAAGAAAAAATATAATTTTTTTTGATTGTTTTTCGAGCTCCTAAATTCTCAATAAGTCCGGGCAGTCAAATGGGTCTATGAAACTCTATTCTTTGACCCTATTTATCAAAATGACACCAAACAAAATTAATCCCAAACCTAAATAATCGTGCCAACCAATATTTTCCTTATCAAGGATTCCAATAAAAACTGCAACAATGGGCATTAGATAGGTAACTGACGCCGCAAACATAATATGTGCTCTTTGTATTAAAATATTAAATAAACTCATGGCGACTGCTGTACCGAAAACACCCAATAACAAAGCATAGGGTAAAGCTTCGCGCGCTAACGGTTCTGTTTTAAACTGATTTGGAATGTCTGTGATAAAAAATAAAGGAATTGAAGGAATTAAAAGCATAAAATACATCATAGAGGTCAATGGCAAACTTGGAATTCCCATCAAATGCTTTTTTAGCACGTTTGAGCTCAAACCATACATGAAAGGGACGGTCAAGGCAATGCAAAGAAAGAAAAAATCTGCCCTTAACTCATTTTGAGGCTTAAAAAGAATTAAACTAACAGCTCCAAGTAAACCAATTAACACTCCAATTAGCTTCGTTTTTTTATTGGGAAGTCTAAAAAACAAAATCCCTATAAGATACGTGCATAAAGGGGTTAGGGAGTTGATGATTCCAGTAATTGAACTACTGATATGAGTCTGTGCAAGTGGGTATAAATAGATTGGAATGCCACTTCCAACCACAGAACAGATAAACACATAAAAATATTTATTAGGAGGCACCTTTTTGAATGCCAAATACAGAAAAGGTAATAAGGTAATACCGCCAGCCAACATACGTAGATCGGCTACTTGCATGGGCTCAAAGCCAATCAGTGCATGCTTTATCAAAAAATAGGAGAATCCCCAAATGATGGCACATAAAACCAACAATATCCAATTGACCGCCTTGTATTTACTCGACTGAGGGGAGAGATTTTGTGAACTCATCAATTATTTATTCATCCTTTTCCATAGAACATCTTTTAACTCGGAAAGGTTGAAACCACTTACGGCAGAAATGAAGACAATATCTATTTTCTTTGGTAATGTTTTTTTCATCAGCTTTATCAGCTCTTCATCTAGCATATCACTTTTTGATATGGCCAAGACCCTCTCTTTCGTCAGTAATTCTGGATTGTACATTTTTAATTCATTGAGCAAAACATCGTAATCCTTTTTGATGTCATTACTATCTGCTGGGATTAAAAATAATAAAATTGAATTCCTTTCTATGTGGCGCAGAAAGCGATAGCCCAGCCCTTTGCCAAGATGAGCTCCTTCAATAATTCCCGGAATATCTGCCATAATGAATGACTTGGTATCATAATAGGATACGATTCCTAAATTAGGTGTCAATGTAGTAAAAGGATAATCACCAATTTCAGGTCTTGCTGCCGAAAGACTCGCCAATAAAGTGCTCTTTCCTGCATTTGGAAAGCCGACCAGTCCAACGTCTGCCAATACTTTTAATTCAAGCACAATTGTCTTTTCCTCACCCAATGTGCCAGGTTGGGCATAAGTAGGCGCTTGGTTGGTAGCCGTTTTAAATTGATGGTTGCCTTGCCCTCCCATACCACCACGCATTAATACCCTCTCCTCCTTATCTGTAGTAATTTCAAATAGTATTTCATTTGTTTCAACATCTCTGGCTACGGTTCCTAGAGGCACTTGCAAAAAGATGTCTTTGCCACTCTTACCAGTACGCAAACCTCCTTCCCCTCCCTTGCCTTCGTCAGATTTGACGTGCTTTTTGTACTTTAAATGAAGTAAAGTCCATAATTGTGCATTGCCTTGAAGAATAATATGTCCGCCTCTGCCACCGTCACCACCATCTGGTCCGCCTAGAGGGACATATTTTTCCCTTCTAAAATGACTGCTTCCTGCGCCACCTTTCCCTGTCTTGCAATATATTTTGACGTAATCGACAAAATTTTGATTTTCTGCCATCTTTAAAGAACAGTATTTAGTGTTGTATGATTAATTGTTGTGCAATGGTATATTAAATACCATCTATAATTTTACAGATTGTAACATTGATGTCGCCAATTTCTCCAATGCCATCCAATTTTGTTACTTTATTTTGAGCTGTATAATAAGGAATCACATGAATTGTTTTGTTAAAATACTCTTCTAATCGTTTTAATAATTTTGTGGCATCATCATCTGGCCTACCACTTATCTTTTCACGCTCAGCTATTCGTGATTTTATTTCTTCTTCTGAAACATTTAACTGAACTACTGCATCAATTTTTTCTCCTTTCGACTCTAAGAAGGCATCTAATGCTTCGGCCTGTGGTACTGTTCGTGGAAAGCCATCAAAGATAAAACCTCTTACTTGTGGATTGTTTTGCACCTCCTCTTCTAACATCTCAATGGTAATAGAATCTGGCACCAATTCACCACTATCCATAATTTCTTTCACTCTCAATCCAAGGGCAGTATTACTTTTTGTGTGCATCCGAAACATGTCACCCGTTGATATATGCAACAGGTTATATTTCTCCTTTAATAACAAGGCCTGAGTCCCTTTACCGCTTCCCGGAGGACCAAAAAGTATTAAATTTAGCATAGTATAATTAATATAAAACGTAATGCAAAGTTACGTGGTTTTTGTTTGTTAAAATAAATTTATTTTTACAAACAATACTTTTGTTTTAAATAGCTCTATCTATAAATATAGATGAACACGATTCGTCTAAAACAAGCATTTACCTCCGTTCACTTTTAACCACTTTTCTGCGTTTTGGTAAGAAGGCATGATACCTTCCACATGAGTCCAAAAACGCTCTGAATGGTCCATATGAACCAAGTGCGTAAGCTCATGAATGTATACATAATCAATAACATACTCTGGAGCAAACAAGAGTCGCGTAGAGATATTAATATTGCTCCTAATTGAACAACTTCCCCAATTAGATGAGTTGTTCTTTAAGGTTACTTTCGTGATTTTCTTTTGAAAATACAATGTGTTGAGTTCTAATATTCGTCGATGTACTTTCGGCTGAAAATAGTTGGCCATTATCTTTGCAACCAATCTAGAGGCTACTTTAGCCCGACGCTCTGGCTTTGAAGTTTCCGGAAAAACTAAGATCAATTCTCCCTCGCGAACTTTTACGGTAGCAAACTTGGACTTATCTGTGAAAGTCTTAATCAAAAACGTTTCTCCGTATAATTGTAATAGTTCCCCTTCTCTATAATTTTTTGAGGGACTATACTGAGTAATTAATTCTGGATGTTTGATTACTTTATTTTTTGCCCATGCAATAAAAGCCTTTGTCTGTTCTTGCTTTTGAGCATGCGTTAATAACTGATGTAATCTTATTACTACTCCTTTTTTGGTAAACGAAACCCTGCTTCCTCTGCGTCGCTCAATCACAATAAACACTTTCACTTGATGGGCTCCCACCTCAAGAATGAATTCTGACATAGCATCTTTGCTATTAGGTAATACTTGTTCGAAATTGAACATTTCCATGTGCAAATTTATTCTTTTTAAAAACTTAGCCTATGCTTTTTGAAAATTTTTCTGCTCTATCTTGAATTTATTGGACTGCGCTGTCATTACACAATTTTAACGATACTCATCAAATATTTTTAGCTAAAAATAAAAAAATGAATGTAGGTTTGTTGCCTATATCAATCAAAAACAAATCATCATGATAGACTACACAAAAATGACTGAAATGCCCAACACAGAAGAAATTGCAGAAAAAATGGGCTTAGGCAATAAATTTGAGCAGAAGCTTATTGAACAAAGAAAAGTTTTTTTATGGGGCGTTGTTACTGATGATTCAGCAAAAAAAGTCGTTGATAGAATCATGTATTTAGAAACATTAGATCCAGGGAAAGAAATCAACTTTTATATTAATAGTCCTGGTGGAGTAGTTACTTCAGGCATGGTTGTATATGATGCTATCAAATTAATTTCATCTCCTGTTAATACTATTTGTATGGGATTAGCTGCTTCTATGGGGTCTATTTTACTCTCTGTTGGAGCCAAAGGGAAAAGACAAATCTGGCCTAGCGGCAGGGTGATGATTCATCAACCCAGCTTAGGTGGTGCTTATGGTCAGGCTAGTGATCTTGAAATTACTGCCAATGAAATTCAAAAAACAAAAGAAATGGGCGGACGTATTCTTTCAGAGAACTGCGGGCAAAGTTATGATAAAGTAATGGCAGATATGGAACGTGACTATTGGATGAGCGCTGAGGAAGCTGTAAAGTATGGCATTGTAGATAGCGTAGCAAGCAAATTTTAATCACAGACTAGGTGCCCTTTTTGAATAAATTTTCCAAACAATGAGTACAAACAACGAAAATGTTGAAGTTGCAAAGTTGCAGCAAGAAATTATTAAGTATGTGGGTCTAAATCCGGATCATATTATTTTCGATTTTTCAGAAAAAGAAAATATTTTCAAGCTTTCTCTCATAACCGTTAATCCCACACATGAACAAAGTTTTTTGTATCATGCTACCAAAGGAATAGACAAAATTGATGCCCTAAAAAAGATGAGCCAATATGTCTTAGAGTTTCGCAAAAATGAAGATTCTTATACATTACAATGGATGCAGCATGGCGCTGGAGAACTGCACACCTCATACTTCAGAGCTAATGACATGTATCAAGCCTTGGATAAGTTTTATTATGGCAGAGATATGGCTTCCTATAAAATATTTAGCATCTATCTCAATCCTATTTCCTAATTTTTCTTCTTTCTTTTATCACACCGAAAACCTGTGGTAATCTGTCCAATCTAACTATTTTTTATCTCCAAACTTCAGTAAAAGATAATCCAATAGTTATTGCTAGGTCTTGATTTTTTCATCTTCTTGAAATTAAACAACCCATATCTTTTGTACGTTTTACATAAATATTTGATTTAATCAATGTAGCTAAATTTTTACGGCAATAAATTCATAGCAATCAAATGAATATTGAATTCTTAAATAAAAAAAGTCCCCCAAAACTGGAGGACTTTTTTATAAGCTGTATTCATTGTGTAATGAATAATTACAATTTACTATTTCTGAACGATGATTTTCTTAACAGTTACTTCGCGACCATCAAAAGTGATGACTGCTGAGTAGTTACCATCTGCTAGGTTATTCATGTTCAACGACATTTTGTTAGCGCCCTTCAATAAGCTTGTTGTCTCCGTATGTACCAAGTTACCAATCATGTCATATACCTTCATCGTCATTTCTTTATCAGAAACATTGAAAATATCGATAGTAGTAGTATTGTTGGTTGGATTTGGATAGAACTCACCTACTGTTAAACTGCTACCGCCTGTAAGCATTGCATTCACAATTTTTGTGTCGGTAGACTTACCGTCGTTATCAATCTGACGCAACCTATAGTAGTACATCTTTCCAGACGAAACTGTTTTGTCATCAAAAGCGTAGTTGTTTGTCACGGTAGAATTGTTATGACCATTTACATAACCTACTTTAGTAAAGTTGATTCCATCTTCGCTTCTCATCACATCAAATCCTCTGTTATTCACCTCCAATACAGTTGTCCATCTAACTTGGATATACTGATTTTGAATAGGCACAGCTTCAATGCTTGTTAAGGTTACTGGTAAGGCAACCCCACCAAATGGACTTATTCCAACCCCACCTGTTCCGCCTGAGAAACTTGTAATACCTGCCCATTCCGCATAGTTAACACCACTTTCGGTACCAGAACCTGCTAACGGCAGATCTGCACTTGGGAAAGCGAAGTTATTACCATCATTAATTAAGCCCGGTGTAAATGGAATACCTACTGTTTTAAACCATCTGAATGGTACAGCAAAGTATCTTCCAGGAGTAATAATATTCAATGCAGTAAGATGAGCATCTCTATCTGCTGTGATAGAAGCTATTTCTGCTGGATCGTAGAAGAACTTAACATCCACAGGGTCCACTAAGGTATTCGATCCAATATCAACGTTCCAATAGCGAGGTAAAATGTATGAAGCATCTTTAATTCCAGTAGAACGAGTCGCCTCATGCCAGATAGGTGCTCCATTGATGCTAATTGTTACTACCGCTGCTGCTTTTGCTGCTGCATTGGTTGCACCCCACTTCACTGCAAAAATATATTTATTTGGATTGGATGGATCTTCATAATAAGACCAAGGACCATCTTCGCAAACTACTATAGCGACAGGAACTGTTACTGGAGTTAAAATTACGTTCGCTGATCCTCCAACTCTAGCAGTAACGCTTGTTTCTACAGTATTACAGCTTCCTGAAATATAAGCATAGTATGTGTTAAGGCCTGACAAAGGTGTTATTACCAAAGGAGAACTTGCTCCTAAGTTTGTTCCTGTGCCACCTGTGCCGGTATACCATGTTAATACTGAACCTGTTCCTTCTGTATAGCCTGTTGCTGTTAAGGTAATCGAAGAGATACAACCAGAATCAGGTGATGCTGTTGTTGTTGCAGCTGCAACACTTAGTGTATTTGCTACAATAGTAATTGACGATTCTACCGCTGGTGTGCATGTGCCGGTTACATAAGCATAGTAGGTACCTGCTGCGGAAACACCTGTCAATGTACTTCCTGTGCCTAATGTAGTACCTGTACCACCTGCGCCTGTATACCAAGTTACTACTGCACCCGTGCCGCTTACGCCTGCAACTGATAAGTCAGTTGTGCCACCTGCACATATTGGATTTACAGTTGCTGAAACTGCGCCAACTGACGGTAAAGTATTTGCTGTGATGGTAATTGAAGATTCTACTG